>DATGXO010000113.1:0-15204 GCA_035298965.1 Opitutaceae bacterium
GCTGGCCCACGGCGCAGGCGGGACGCGCGGTCGGTCTCGCGGCGTTCTATGTCGGGCTCGGCGGCGTGTGGCTGGCGTTGCGTGCGCTCGGCGCTGGGCGTGGCCGCGCGTGCCTCGCGCTGGTGCCGCTGCTCGCGACGCCCGTTTATCTCTTCTACTCCCGCGCGGTGCTGATCGAGTCGCTGGCCTGGGCCGGGGCGGCGTGGTTTCTCGGCGCGGCCTTGCAATGGTGGCGCAACCCCGCGCGCAGCTGGCTCGCGCTCGCGTGGCTCAGCGGAGCGCTGGCGGCGCTGGTCAAGGGCACGACCTGGGCGGTCTTTCTCCCGGCGCTTGCGCTGGCCCTGCTGTGGGACGTGTGGCGAGCGCCGCGGGCGGAGCGGCTCCGGAGTCTGGCGACGGCGGCGGGCCGCGGGCTTTTGCTTGCTGGACCGCCGCTCGCGCTGGGGCTGGCGTGGGTGGCCTTCGCCGACGCGGTGAAGGCGGAGAACCCGCTGGCCGCGTTTCTGGTGTCGGGCAACTTGGCCGCGTTCAACTTCGGCTCGTGGGCGGAGCGTTTCGATCCGGCATTCTGGCGCACGCTGGCGGAGCACTGGTCCCGAGCGGTGCTGCCGTGGTGGGCGGCGGTGATCGGCGGCGCGGCGCTCGTCGCAACGACCCCGCGGTGGCGCGGACCGGCCGCGGCGGCGCTCGCGTCTTTTCTCGGCGGTCCGCTCGTGTTTTCGAACCTCTACCGGATCCATGACTACTACCACTACGCGACGGCGGGGTTCGGCGTGATCGCGGTCGCGCTCGCCTTGCTCGGAGTGGCGGAGCGCGGCGGCTGGTGGCGCTGGGCGGGGGCGGCGGGACTGATCGCGGTGGTGGCCGGGCAGGCGAGCGCGTACAAAGACACCTACTACGCCATGCAAACGCAGCCGTTTTTCGGCACCGGGCCGCTGGCGACGCAGATCCGCGAACTGACGCAGCCGAGCGACGTGATCGTCGTGCACGGCGCCGACTGGTCTTCCGAGCTGCCGTACTACGCCCAACGGCGGGCGCTCGTCGTGCCGGACGGCCAGCTTGCCACCGCGCCCGAGGCGGTGGAGGCGAACATCCGCCGCCTCGGCGACGAACACGTGGCGCTCGTCGTCTTCGCCGGTCCGGCGATGGCGCGGCACGAATTGATCGAACGGCGGATCCGCGACTTTGCCCTCTGGCCGGAGCCGCTGTTCCGCCTGGTCGACGCCGTGGTCTATGTCGCCGAGAGCGACATCGTGCGGATGGTGGCGATTCTCCAGAGCGACGGCACGGCCCCGGGGGTGGAACGCGTGTCGGCGGGACCGAAGGTCGAAGGCTCGCCAGAGATCCGGCCGCTGGGCGCGCGGCGGTTCGCGGGAGCGTTTGTGGGCTTCAAACCCACGCCCGAGCGCGGTGTGCTGCCGTACGGCTACTTCCTCTGCCACGAAGGCGACCGGCGGCATTTCATGGCCCACGTGCCGACGGAGCTCTATTTCCCGGTGTCGGCCGAGAACCGCGAGGTGGTGCTCGCGTACCGGATTTTTGGGGAGGCGTTTGCGAAACCGAACTTCGCGGGTGTGCGCTTCGTGGTCGAGTGGCGCGGCCCGCAGGGCGTGACGACGTTGCTCGACGACTGGATCGATGTCGCGACTCCGCCGGAGGAGCGCGGCGTGCGTGAGCGGTTGTTGCCGCTGCCGGCCGGCGCGAGCGGCGAAATGGTCTTCCGCACGCTGCCGGGGACAGGCGGCAACGCATCGTACGGCTGGGCGCTGCTCGAGCGGTTCGAGCTCCGGTGAACGCCGGAGCTCGCGGCCTCAGCGGGTGCTGAAACGGTAGACGGTGGTCGTCGCGTAACGTTGGCCCGGGCGGAGGATCGTATTCGGGAATCCGGGCTGGTTGGGCGAATCGGGGAAGTGCTGCGATTCGAGGCAGAAGCCGCTGCGGCGCGCGTAGGCCTGGCCGCGTTTGCCGGCGAGCGTGCCATCGAGGAAATTGCCGGTGTAGAACTGGAAGCCGGGCTCCTCGGTGAGCATCGTGAGGACGCGGCCGCTCTCGGGTTCGTACACTTCGGCGGCGGGGGCGAGCTTGGTGCCGGGCTGCGGGTCGACGACGAAGTTGTGGTCGTAGCCGCCGCCGAAGACGAGTTGCTCGTGCGCGGCGTCGATGCGGCTGCCGATGGGCTGCGGCGTCGAGAAATCGAAGGGCGTGCCGGCGACAGGTGCGAGCGCGCCGGTGGGGATGAGGCCGGCGTCGACCGGCGTGATCCGCGCGGCGCGGAACGTGGCGATGTGGCCGAGGATGTCGCCGTGGCCCTCGCCGCGGAGGTTGAAGTAGGAATGGTTGGTGAGGTTGACCGGAGTGGCCTTGTCCGTCGTGGCGGAGTAATCGATACGAAGTTCGTTGGCGTCGGTCAGGCGGTACTCGACGGCGACCTCGAGGTTGCCGGGGAAACCTTCCTCTCCGTCGCGGCTGAGGTAGGTGAGGCGGAGGCCGGCGGCGCCGGGCTCGCTGAAGGGCGTGGCCTGCCAGAGGACCTTGTCGAAGCCGAGGTTGCCGCCGTGGAGCGTGCAGGGACGGCCGGCGGGAGTGTTGTTGCCGGCCATGACGTACGTCTTGCCGTCGAGCGTGAAGCGGCAGCCGCCGATGCGGTTGCCGAACCGGCCGATGATCGCGCCGAAGAACGGCGAGCCGGTCACGTAGGGCTCGATCGAGCCGAAGCCGAGCACCACGTCGTCGAGGCGGCCGTGCCGGTCGGGGACGAGGAGACGCACGACGATGCCGCCGAAATCGGTGATCTCGACACTGGCGCCGGCGTTGTTCTGGAGGGTGTGGAGGTGGGTTTCGCGACCGTCGGGCAGGCGGCCGAAGGGTTTGCAGGAAGGCATGGCGGCGATGGGCTGGCGCGGGAAGCGCGGGGAGGCCCCCGATACGATACGCCGCCGCGGCATGGTCGAGAAACAAAGCGGCGCGGTGGCCGCGCTCGTGCATCTATCGTTTGAATTAGCGACACACTCTTGTGGGTGAGTCCGGATTTTCGCTTTGCGCGAACTCGGCCGGGGCGGCTTAACGAAGCGGCGTGCCGGTGTGTGCCGATCGCGCATGTCAGCCCCGTCCCCCTAAACCCAAACCTCTGCTCCCCCCGCGGAGTTCAGCATATGTCCGATACGTTCAGCATCTTCACGATAGATATCGTCGTCTTCTTCGTCTTCATCGCGGCCGTCATCGCGGTCGGCCTCATCAAGTCGAAGGGCGAAGGCAAGGATAGCGAGTCGTACTTCCTCGCTGGTCGCGGTCTGAAATGGTGGCTCATCGGCGTGTCGCTGATCGCGGCGAACATCTCCTCGGAGCAGTTTGTCGGCATGTCGGGCCAGGCGGCCGACTACCTCGGCATGGCGATCGCCAGCTACGAATGGATGGCCGCGATCACGCTGGTTGTGGTGGCGTTCTTCTTCCTGCCGTACTTCCTGCGCACGGGCATCTTCACGATCCCGCAATTCCTTGAGCATCGGTACAACCCGACCGCGCGCACGATCATGGCCGCGGCGACGATGATCCTGCTCATCGGCGTGTCGCTGACGGGCGTCATCTACGCGGGCGCGCTCACGATGAGCGAGTTGTTCGCCAACTACTCGTTCTTCGGATTCACGCTCACCCTCGCCAACTGGTGCTGGATCATCGGCATGGTCGCGGCGGTCTACATCGCGGCCGGCGGTCTCAACGCCTCCGCCTGGGCCGATCTCATCCAGGGCATCGCCCTGATCATCGGCGGCGCGATCATCGCCTATTTCGCGATGCAGAAGCTCGGGCAGACGCCGGTCGCCGAGCTCACCCCGGGCAGCGTCAACCCCGACCAAGTGGCCGACAGCGCCGGCGGTTTCACCAAGCTCTTTGCGCTTAACCGTGACAAGATGAGCATGATCCTGCCCTCGACGGACAAGAACATCCCCTGGACCGCGCTCATCATTGGCCTCTGGATCCCGAACTTCTACTACTGGGGCCTCAACCAGTACATCACCCAGCGCATCCTCGGCTCGGCTTCGCTGCGTGAAGGCCAGAAGGGCATCGTGTTCGCCGCGGCGATGAAGCTCATCATCCCCTTCATCATCGTCATCCCCGGCGTGATCGCCTTCAACCTGTACAGCAAGGATCTCGCCGCCGCCCAGGAACGCGCCAACGAGCGCGCCATCCTCCGTGAAGTGGGCGACAAGGGCTCCACGACCGTCTTCGTCGTCGACGAAGCCTGGATCGGCAAACACGCTGAACTGCAGGCCAAGGTCGTCGCGCACAACGCCGCGGTCCGCGCCGCCGGTGGCGAGATCAAGGAGGTCGAAGTGAAGAGCGGCTACAAGTTCGACGCCGCCCTGAACCTCCTCATCAAGAATCTCATTCCGCAGAACTCCGGCCTCGTGGGCTTCGTGCTCGCTGCGCTGCTCGGCGCGATCGTCAGCTCGCTCGCCGCCGTGCTCAACGCCGCGTCGACCATCTTCACGATGGACATCTACCAGCGCACCTTCGCCCCGCAGGCCTCGCAGACGCGCCTCGTGACGGTGGGCCGCATCTCGGTCGGTATCTTCGCGGTGATCGGCTGCCTGGTCGCGCCGAACCTCGATAAGTTCGGCTCCATCTTCAAATACATCCAGGAGTTCCAAGGCTACGCTTCGCCCGGCATCCTCGCGGTCTTCGTCTTCGGCTTCATCAACCGCCGCGCTCCGGGCTACACCGGCGTTGTCGGCCTGCTGCTCAACCCGCTGCTCTACTTCCTCATCGCGACCTTCGCGCCCGGCGTCGCGTTCCTCGACCGCATGGCGATCTGCTTCGGCACCGTCATGGTCGTCATGTGGCTGATCGGCATGATCAAGCCGTTGGCGGAGCCGGTCGTATTCAAGAGCAATACCAATCTCGACCTCACGGCCTCCGCCGGTTCCAAGACCGCCGGCATCGTGGTCGTCGTCGCGACGCTGATCCTCTACGTGATCTTCAGCCCGCTCGGCATCGCTCGCTAATCGCCGATACCCGCTCGTTTCTCCTGGCCCGGTGCCTCGCGCACCGGGCTTTTTGTTTCGTGGGATGAGTCGTCGAGGGAGGCCGGTCGTCTGGCGCGGCGCCGCGGCCAAACTCTCGCGCGCAGCTGCGAAATCGCCCGATCCCATTAACCTCGGCGCCGCTACCTGATGAACACCTTCCACTCACTCGCGCCGGTCCTCCGGCTCGCCGGGGCGCTGGCCGCCGCCGCGTTCCTCGTCAACGTCTCCCTCGCCGCCGACGATCACGCGGCGCACGCCGCCCACGCCCACGCCATGCCGAAGATCACGGCCGCCATCGCGGTGCTCCAGCCAACGCAGGGGAGCGAAGTCCGCGGCACCGTGCGGTTCACCCAAGTCGACGGCGGCGTGCGCATCGTCGCCGACGTCTCCGGACTCACGCCGGGTCTGCACGGTTTCCACGTGCACGAGTTCGGCGATGCCAGCTCCGCCGACGGTTCCGCCGCCGGCGGTCATTTCAATCCCGCCCACGCCGCCCACGGCGGACCCGCTGCTGCCGAGCGCCACGCCGGCGATTTCGGCAACCTCGAGGCCGATACTTCCGGCCACGCTCGGCTCGACCGCGTCGATCCCGCGCTCTCGCTCGACGGTCCGCATTCGATCATCGGTCGCGGGCTGATCGTGCACGCCGCCCCCGACGACCTGAAAACGCAGCCCACCGGCAACGCCGGCGCGCGCGTCGCCTGCGGCGTGATCGGCGTCGCCAAAGCGCCGTGAGCGGGGCTCGCGAGCCGCACGCACGTTTGTGCCGCAGCACGCATCCTTCGCTTTGCTCGCGGGAGTCGGGGGCAACTGTGCCGCCGCGCGATCCGCGCCGCCTGTCCGGCAGTCGCGCCGCGGCGGCGTTCATGATCATGTCAATCAATAGTTGACTTCGGATTGTTCCGTCGCGTGCCCGCGCTGCTCGCCGGCCTCGGCAAGTGATCCGCTCGACGATCCACCTCCGTGTTCGGCCGAGGCTCGCGCCTGCTGCCGCCGAAGATCCCGCTTGCCAGCCGCCATGCGCTCGGGTGCTCTCGGCGTCTTTTCCGTTCGTTAACAACCCAACAACCAACCGTCCCTTGTTCCCAAGGGTAATCGCAAGGCAGCCCTCGATGGCGGCCTGTGGTGACCATAGGAGCCATAGATTATGAACATCGTTATCAAAGACCTGCTCGATGCCGGCGTGCACTTCGGGCATCAGACCAAGCGCTGGAACCCGAAGTCGAAGAAGTACATCTTCGATCACCGCCAGGGCGTCTCCATCGTCGATCTCGAGAAGACGTACGAACTGCTCGGCAAGGCCTGCGAGTTCGTCACCGAACACGTCGCCAACGGCAAAAACATCCTGCTCGTCGGCACCAAACGCCAGGCGCAGGACATCGTCCGCGAGGCGGCCACCGCCACCGGCATGCCCTATGCCGTGAACCGCTGGCTCGGCGGCGCGCTCACCAATTTCGAGACGATCAAGCGCTCGATGGCCAAGTACAAGAAGTGGCAGCAGATGGACACCTCCGGCGAGCTCGCGAAGCTCCCGAAGAAGGAGGAGTCCAAGATCCGCCGCGAGATGGCCCGCATGCAGCGCAATTTCGACGGCATCACTGAGATGCCGGAGATCCCGGCCGCCATGTATGTCGTCGACATCAACCACGAGGACATCGCCGTGGCCGAAGGCAACCGCTGCAACATCCCGGTCATCGCCATCGTCGACACCAATTCCGATCCGACCAAGGTCACGTACCCGATCCCGGGCAACGACGACGCCGTGAAGTCGGTCCGCATCATTACCGACACCATTGTCGAGGCGATCCAAGCCGGTCTCGCCCAGCGTGAGACCCGCAAGGCCAACCGCGCCGCCGAGCAGAAGGCCGCCGCGGCCGCCGCGCGCGCCGCCGCCGTCGACCTCTCGAAGGTCGAGGTGCCCGCCGCCGCCAAGGAGCTCGTCGAGGAAGTCGTCGGTGGCGAGGAAGCCCCGGTTCCCGCCGGCGCCACGGCCGCTCCCGCCAAGAAGCGTCCGGCCGCCCCCCGCCGCCCGGCGGCCAAGAAAGCCGAGCCGAAGGCCGAGTGAGCGCCGCCTTCCGAAACGTTTCAAAACATGAGCACTCCCATTACCGCCACCCTCGTCAACACCCTGCGCGAAAAGACCGGCGCGGGCATGATGGATTGCAAGAAGGCCCTCGTTGAGGCCAACGGCAATCTGGACGAAGCCGAGACGCTCCTCCGCAAGAAGGGTGTCGCCTCCGCCGCCAAGAAGGCCGGTCGCGCCGCGAACCAAGGCCTCATCGAGAGCTACATCCACCTCGGTGGAAAGATCGGCGTGCTGGTCGAGGTGAACTGCGAGACCGACTTCGTGGCGAAGACCGACGACTTCAAGAACTTCGTCAAGGACCTGTGCATGCAGGTTGCCGCCGCGAATCCGCTCTACGTGAGCCGCGATCAGGTGCCCGAGGCCGATTTGGCCAAGGAGCGCGAGATCGCCGCCTCGCAGGTCGCCGGCAAGCCGCCCGCCGCGATCCAGAAGATCGTCGAAGGCAAGCTCGAGAAGTACTACCAGACGATCTGCCTCATGGATCAGCCGTTCGTGAAGAATCCGGACGTGACCGTGAAGGATCTGCTCACCGAGCGCATTGCGAAGCTCGGCGAGAACATGCTCATCCGCCGTTTCGTCCGCTTCCAGCTCGGCGCCTGAGCGCTGCGCGAAGCTCGCAACGAAGTTTCCAAGACGGGCGTCGTCCTCACGGACGGCGCCCGTTTTGCTTTCGCAGGCCAGACGGCAGGGCGGTTGTCGACGACGACCGGCGTCCGAGCGGCGCGAAGGCGACTGGCGGAAGAACAGCGACAAGTGGTGTTGATCCATGGGCGGAGCTGATCGGTGCCCGTCACGAAAACTCGGTTTGCCGCGGGGCGGGGCGGGCTCTAGCGGTTGGGGTATCGTGGCTTCGCCGACCAACAACTCCGCCCCCATCATCACCGCTTTGTTGCACGGGCCCGACCGCCGCGGACTCGTTGCGCAGGTCGCCGGCTGGATCTCCCTGCGCGGGGGAAACATCCTCCACGCCGACCAGCACCGCGACGAGGAGGCGGGAGTGTTCTTCCAGCGCATGGAGTGGGTGCCCGAGGGTCAGGCGGCGGTGGAGATGCGCGAGTTCGCCACGTTCGGCGACAGCCTCGGCATGAAGACCGATGTGCGCGTCTCGACCGAGCGCCCGAAGATGGTGCTCTTCGTCTCGAAATTCGACCACTGCTTCCACGACCTGCTGCTGCGCTGGAAGGCCGGCGACTTCCGTGGCGACTTCGTGGCGGTCGTCTCCAACCACCCCGATCTGGCGGCGGCCACGGCGACCTACGGCCTGCCGTTTCACCACATTCCGGTGACAGCGGCCACGAAGGCCGAGGCCGAAGCGCGGCAGCTCGCGCTCTGCAGCGAACTGGGCGCCGGGCTGGTCATCATGGCGCGCTACATGCAGGTGCTTTCGCCGGAGTTTCTGGCGCGCATCGGCTGTCCGGTGATCAACATCCACCACTCGTTCCTCCCGGCGTTCGCGGGCGGGAAACCGTACCACCAGGCGCACGAACGCGGCGTGAAACTCATCGGCGCCACCGCGCACTACGCGACCGCGGTGCTCGATGATGGCCCGATCATCCATCAGGACGTCGCACGCGTGACGCACCGGCACGGCGTCGAGGATCTCGTGCGCAAGGGCCGCGACCTCGAACGCCTCGTGCTCGCACAGGCCGTGCGCTGGCACCTCGACCACCGCGTGCTCGTGTACGGGCGCAAGACGGTGGTGTTCGACTGAGGAACGGCGGGAACTGCGGCCTGGTTTCCGGAACAGGGAATGTGGAAACCAGGGAATCAGGAAAGGAAGGTCCACCTCCGGCTCTGCTGAGTGGAGTCGGGCGTGAAGCCCGACCGACGACTGAAGCAACGCTCGTTCAGAGCCCGAGGCGGTCGCGGAAAAGCTGCGACTGACGGCGGGAGAGCTCGACGGTGCGGCCTCCGGTGAGTGTGGCTTTCAGGCAGCCGCTGAACCACGGCTCGACGCGCTCGACATTGTGCAGGTTGATCAGCTGCGAACGGTTTGCGCGGAAAAACAGGTCCTCGGGCAGGCGCTCCTCGAGTTGGGCGAGTGAGCGGTGGAGCAGCGGGGTGGCGTCGGCCAGCCAGAGGCGGACGGAATCGCCGTCGCTCTCGAAGCCGCGGATCGTCTCGAGCGGCACGAACCAGCAGCGGTCGTCGTGGCGCACGAAGACTTTCTCCTCGGGACGGAGGCGCGGCGGCGGCACGGCGGGCGGGCCTTCGTGGTTCTCGCCGGAGTGGTTGTGCAGGCGGGCGAGGGCGAGGGCGAGGCGCTCAGGCTCGACGGGTTTCACGAGATAATCGATTGCGCCGAACTCGAACGCGCGCACGGCGTGCTGGTCGAACGCCGTGGTGAAGATCACGGGCGGCACGCCGGCGCCGAGCGAGACGAGCAGATCGAAGCCGGTTTCCTCGGGCATCTGGATGTCGAGGAAGAGCAGCTCGGGGGCGTGGCGCTTGATGGCGGCGCGGGCCTGATCAGCGTCGGCCGCCTCGCCGACGATCTCGATCTCGTCGTGCGCGCGCAGGAGCCGGCGCATCTCGGCGCGCGCGAGGGGTTCGTCGTCGATGAGGAGCGCTTTCATGAGGTGGAGCCGGTGAGGGGTTTGGGCTGCGCACCTGCGCCGCAGGTGCGCACGATCGGTGCGCGCACGTCGGCGCGGGCGGATTCGAGCAACGCCGGGCAGGCGGGCTCGGGCAGCTCGGCGGGAAGCTCCGCCTCGGCGACGACGAGTTCGCCCTCTTCACGCAGCGTGAAGCTGGCGGCCGCGCCGTAGAGCAGCCGGAGCCGATCGCGGAGGTTGCGCAAGCCGAGTCCGGTCGAGTCGCTGCCGCCGGCGAGGCGACCGGGGTTTGTAACCTTTATGCGGAGGCGATTTTGCTCGAGCGCGACGGTGTAGACGACCTCGCCGCCTGCCTTGCGGGCGGAGGGGCCGAACTTCACGGCGTTCTCGACGAGGCTCTGGAGGAGCATCGGCGGGAGCACGGCATTCGCGGCCTGCCCCGAGATCTCCGCGACGACGCTCAGGCGCGGCCCGAGGCGGAGTCGCTCCAGCTCGAGGTAGCGTTGCACAATGAGCAGTTCCTCGGCGAGCGGCACGACGAGGCGCTCGGCGCTGGCGAGCGAGTAGCGGAGGAGGCCGGAGAGTTGCGTGAGCGAATCGGTCGCGCGGGCCGGATCGATGGCGATGAGGGCGCGCAGCGAGTTGAAGGAGTTGAAGAGGAAATGCGGGTTGATCTGGCCGCGCAGGGCGTGGAGCTGGGCCTCGCGGGCCACGGCCCGCGCCTCGGCGTGGTCGAGCTCGAGTCGGCGGGTGCGGTCGAAGTAGAGCAGCGCGACAAACGACCAGAACCAAAGCGCGGTGATGAGGGTGTTCTGGCCGACGATGATCCAGAAGATTGCCCAACCGCCGAAGCGCGCGAAGTCCATGGTGTAGATCGCGGTGGTCGGGTACCAGGTGACGAGCAGCAGCGGGATCGTGCCGAGGTTCGCGACGAGCAGCCCCTCGATCACGAGACGCTTGAGGCCGCGGTCCAGCAGGCGGCGGTGGTTCAGCCAGAGCCAGGTGATGTGCGACCAGACCGCGCCGGTGAGATGACTGGCGGTTTCCAGCAGGCACGCGTCGAGCGCGTTCATGCCCGGGGTCTTGGCGCAGTAGGTCGCGGTGATCCACAGGCGGAGAATCAAAAACGCCCCCCAGCCGGCGAGCTGGGCGCGGACGTAGAGCGTTCGAGTAGCGGGAAATTGGTGATCGGCGCGCACGCGATGGGTGATGCCGGCAACGTAGCCCGCGGGCGCTCGTCGAGGCGAGGCAATCGCGGCCAGCGGCAGTTTCGGCCGGCCGAGCGGCGGCGAGTCCGGGAACGCCCGCGTGTGGCGCCCGCCTCGCGATGGCGGCTCAGGCCGTGGCGAGGCGTTTGCCCTCGCCGAGCTCCCAGATGTCCAACGCGACCGGCAGCAGCATGAAGCCACCGAAGACGAAGAGCACGCAACCGACCGCGGCGACGAGGAAAGCGAGGGACTGCAGGTTGAGGCGCATGGCCCCAGCTTACTCGGCGGCGCCCCGGCCGGCACTGCCGAGCATCGCTCATTTGCCGCCCGGCCCCGAATGCGCGTGGGAGGGAGAGCGACACCGGGTTTTCACCCCGGGCACGGGGCGGAGGCGTAACTCCAAGCCGCGCACCGTCGGCCATCCGCGAGGTCCCCGCGACGCGTCCGTGCGCTTCGCGCCGACGCACGAAACGGCGCTCCGGCGCGCCATCGCAGGGAAAGGCTGGACGGGGCTGCGGGGCTTTGTTACCGCTTCGCGCCTTTTCCTGTCGAAAATCCCTTTTCCATGAGCAGTCAGCCGACCCCGCCCTCCAAGTCCCCCAAGTCCAGCGACGAACCGCAAATCGTGTCGGCCGACGGCACGCCGCTGCCGCAGCCGACCCTCGAGGAGCGCGCGCAGGTTTTCTGGATCGAGAACAAGAAGACCATCCTGCTGACGTGCGCGCTCGTGCTCGCGGTGCTCGTGGGCAAAGAGCTCTATTTCATGTACGTCGACCAGCGTGAGAAGGCGATCGGCGCGGAGTTTGCTACCGCGGAAAACGACGCCGCCAAGCTGCGCGCGTTCGTGGCGGCGCATCCGAAGCACCAGCTCGCCGGACTCGCCTGGCTCGCGCTCGGCGATGCCGCCTACAAGGACGGCAAGTTCGCTGAAGCCGTGACCGCGTACGGCAATGCTGTGCCGCTCACGGCCAACACCGCTTTCGGTGGTCGCACCCTCGTCGGGCAGGCGGCCAGCCAGGCGCAGGCCGGGGACAAGGCGAAGGCGGAGGCGGCCTTCAAGGCGATCGCCGATGACGCGACGCAGTTCGCCGCTGTGCGCGCCGAGGCGCGTTATCAACTCGGCGCCCTCGCCGCCGAGGCCGGTCGCACCGAAGAGGCTCGCAAGCTTCTGGACGAAGTCGAGACGACCGACCGCACCGGCGTGTGGAGCCGCCGCGCCACCGTGCTCCGTGCCACACTGCCGCCGGCACCCGTCGCCGCAGCGACGCCGGCTGCTCCGTCGACCGAAGCCGAGCCGAAGCTCAGCCTCCCGGGTTCGAAGTAACCTTCCGCGGAACGTCCTCCGACGTCGTTCTCGAAACGCGCACCGTGCTTCGGCGCGCGTTTCGCGTTTCTCGGTACCGCTAGTACTCGCCGAACTCGCGTCGCTCGCGTGTTCGCCGCGCGGTGTGTGCCGAGGCCGGGTGCTGCGATGAGTTTTTGTCTTCCCGGGCGATTGCGCGTGGCGTCGGCGGAGATCTACGATGCGCGAATGAAGTCGGCTTTCTCAGCCCTTGTTTCCCTCATTTTACCCATTGTGGGCCTGACCATGAAATGTGCCGCTGCACCCGAGTTGCCACGCATCGAACTGTGGCCCGAAGGCGTGCCCGGCCTGCACGCCGACGCCGGCCCCGAGAAGGGCGGCGAGGGCTGGATCACGGGTGTGCATTTCCCGTCGATCACTGTGTGGGCAGCGCCGGCCAAGGTGGCGAACGGCACGGCCGTGGTGGTGTGCCCGGGCGGCGCTTACTGGGGGCTGGCGGCGGACCATGAGGGCGCGCAGATCGCGCAGTGGTTCAACGCGCGCGGCGTGACGGCTTTCGTGCTGCGCTACCGACTCGGCGAATACGGCCAACCGGCGCCGTTGCGCGACGTGCTGCGCGCGCTCCGCATCGTGCGGTCGCGCGCCGGCGAGTTCGGCGTGAAGTCGGACCGGATCGGCGTGATGGGCTTCAGCGCGGGCGGCCATCTGGCGTCGAGCGCGGCCACGTTGTTCGACGCCCCCGAGGGCCGCACGGGCGCCGAGCTCGACGCGGTGAGCGCACGGCCCGATTTCGCGATCCTGATCTACCCGGTGATCTCGATGAAGCCCGGCGTGACGCACGGCGGATCGCGGCAGGGGTTGCTCGGCGAAAATCCGACACCGGAGCTCGAGGCACGTTGGTCGACCGACCGGCAGGTGACCGCGGCGACGCCGCCGACTTTCCTCATGCACTGCGCTACCGATGGCGCGGTGCCGGTGCAGAACTCGCTGCTGTTCTTCGAAGCACTACGCGCGGCGGGTGTGCCGGCGGAGTTGCACGTTTTCGCCGAGGGTCCGCACGGCTTCGGCATGAAGCCCGGCGCGGGGCCCGGCGAGGTGTGGCCGCCGCTCTGCGAGGCGTGGCTGCGCGTGAACGGCTGGCTCGGCGGCGGTTTGGCGCGGTGAGATCGCGACGGTGCCCTGTGGAATAGCTGCTCTCGCGAGCAGTTCCACAGCCCATCGGCGGCCGCTGATTCCGCGTGGGCGCGGTGGCGGTTTAGGCTTTCGCCGGGAGCGGCGGAGTCGCAGCGGCGGACTTCCCGTGGAAATGCGCGACGGCCTTGGCGAAATAGAGGTAGACGACCGGCGTGATGTAGAGCGTGAGCAGTTGCGAGACGACGAGGCCGCCGACGACGGCGAGGCCGAGTGGGCGGCGCGATTCGGCACCGGCGCCGAGGCCGAGCGCAATCGGCAATGCGCCGGCGAGCGCGGCAAAGGTTGTCATCATGATCGGGCGGAAGCGCACGAGGCAGGCGTCGGTGATGGCCTTCTCGTCGTTGGTCTCGCCGCCGGCGCGCGCGGCGAGGGCGAAGTCGATCATCATGATCGCGTTCTTCTTCACGATGCCGATGAGGAGGATCACGCCCACGTAGCCCATGATGTTCAGCTCCTCACCGAAGAGCCAGAGGGTGAAGAGCGCGCCGAAGCCGGCGGCGGGCAGACCGGAGAGGATCGTGAGCGGGTGGATGAAGTTTTCGTAGAGGATGCCGAGCACGATGTAGATCACGACGACGGCGAGCACGAGGAGGAGCGCGATGCCCTTGAGCGAGGAGGCGAAGGCCTGCGCCGTGCCTTGGAAGCCGTAACTGACATTTGGTGGCAACGCCTGCGCGGCGAGCGCGGTGATGGCGCCGGTGGCGTCGCCCAGCGAGACGCCCGGCGCGAGGTTGAACGAGAGCGTGACGGCGGGGACCTGCCCGAGGTGGTTGATGCTGAGCGGGCCGACCTGGCGGCGGATGGCGGCGACGGTGTCGAGCGAGACGAGTTCGCCGTTGCGGGCGCGGAGGTGGAGCTGGGAGAGCGATTCGGGCGTGCGCTGGAATTCGCGGCCGACCTCCATGATGACGTAGTACTGGTTGGTCGGTGTGTAGATCGTGGAGACCTGGCGGGAGCCGTAGGCGCTGTAGAGCGTGTCCTCGATCTGCTGCGGCGTGAGGCCGAGCGCGGCGGCGCGGTCGCGGTCGATGTCGACGCTCACCTGCGGGCTGGTGATGAGCAGGTCGCTGTTCACGTCGACGACTCCGGGCAGCGCGCGCAGCTGCGGCTCGAAGTCCTGCGCGGCGGCGTAGAGCGCGTCGAGGTCGGTGCTGGTGATGGTGAACTGGTAGAGGGAGCGCGTCTGCGCGCCGCCGATGTTGATGGCGGGTGGGAGTTGCGGGTACGCGCGCAGGCCGGGGATGGCGGCGAGCCGGCGGCGAAGGTCCTGCACGACCTCGGCGGCGGGCGGGCGTTCGGAGCGGTCCTTCAGGCGCATGAACATCCGGCCGCTCGTCCCGCCGACCGACGACATGAACGCCTCGACGGCCGGGTGCTGGGCCACGATCTCGGCGGCGGCGAGCTGCTGCCGGGTGAGCTCGTCGAACGAGACATCCTGCGGCGCCTCGAACTGCGCGCGGATCTGGCCGTTGTCGTCGGTCGGGATGAAGCCCTTCGGCAGCAGCAGGGCGAAAAGCACGGTCAGCGCGACGGTGCCGAGCGCGACGAGCGCGACGTGGCTGCGGTGCTGGAGCGCGCCACGGAGCGTGCGCTCGTAGAAGTTTTGCATCGCGCCGAATGTGTGCTCGCTCGCGGCGTAGATGCGCCCGTGCCGGCGGTGCGCTTCGACCGCGTGCGGTTGCAGGAACCGGCTGCACAGCATCGGCGTGAGCGTGAGCGAGACGAGGCCGGAGACGAGGATCGCGGCGGTGATGGTGACGGCGAATTCGTTGAGCAACCGCCCGAGCAGCCCGCCCATGAAGAGGATCGGAATGAAGACGGCGACGAGCGACAGCGT
>DATGXO010000114.1:0-46206 GCA_035298965.1 Opitutaceae bacterium
GGATGGAGCGCCATGAAGATCCCGTGCAGATCCACGAGCGGAATACGCATACGCGTGGCGACCTGGCGGACGACGGCGTTGGCCTCGGTGACGCGGGTGTCGTAGCCGGTGCAGGGCGGGATCGTGCTCAGGACCGGAACCACGCCCGCGTCGATGTTGATCTGGACGAGGCGCTGGAGTTGGGCGTTGTAGACGGCCGGGCTCCAGGAGGATTGGCGGATGTCGTTGGTGCCGTACATCGTCAACGACCACGAGGGGTTGGCGCGCACGATGGCGTCGTCGACGACGGCGAGGGCGTTGGGTACGCGCCAGCCGGAGTCGTTGCAGTAGTTGCCGCCTTTGAAGCGGTAGAGCGGGCTGGAGTTGGTGCCGGGAGACGCGCCCATCCAGAGCAGGACCGGGACGTAGTCGTGGCCGTCGGCGGGCGGGACGGTGATCATGCCCCAACAGCCGACGCCGCCCAGATAGGCGACCGAGTTGGTGATGCTGTCGCCCCACTGGCCGAGGATGCCGGGCGAGCGGCCGAGCGCGTCGCCGCGGAGTTTGACCGCGCGGAGGTGGGATTTGATCTCCGGTGTGATCGGGCTCACGAAGCCCCGACGGATCGTGTGAACGCTTTCCTGAGCGAAGGCGGACGAGGAGAGGGCGGCAAGGAGCGCGAGAAGAAGACGCGGATTCATGTGGATGCGGGGCGAGGGAGAAGCATGGCCGGGGGCGGGCTGTTACTGGGAAACAACGACGCGGACTCGCAGGAACCGGCGGCTGCCACCGGCGGTGTCGAGCGCGACGGAGTCCTGCGCGGCGACCTTCACCGGCGCACCGGGGGCGAAGGTGAGATCGGGCACCGGCGTCCAGGTGGCGAGGTCGGTGCTGGCTTCGACGGTGTAGCTCAGGTCGGTCGCGGTGGCGCGGCGGGTGAAGGTGAGCGTGAGATACGTGGCGCTGTCGGAGGTGGTCGTGCCGAGCGTCGCGGGCGCGGCGACGGGACCGCGAGCCGCCAGGCCGAAGGCGTAGCGCGCGAAGTTGGTGACGCCGGAGCCATCGGGATCGGCGTCGGGGCCGGAGATGGCGGCGTCGATGAGTGCGGAGCCGGAGAAGTGCGCGGCGCGCCAGGTGGCGTAGGTGGCGGACGGCGGTGTCGGCGGCTCGAGCCGGTAGACGTGGATCACGGGCTTGTCGTGCGAGGAGCCGGCGGCGTTGTAGTGCGAAAGGAAGATGCGGTTGGTGGCCGGGTCGTAGGCGGCGCCACCGACGATGTCGTCGCCGTTGAAGCCGCAGGGAAACGAGAACGGCCAGATGGCGTAGGGGACGATCTCCCACGGCTGGGCGATTCCAGCGGCCACGCGGGCGAGATCTTGCGCGCGATATGCCCAGACGAAGGCGGTGTAGGGGTAAGCGTGGCAGCCTTTGCCGAGATCGATCGGATCGTAGGCGTAGACGACGCCGGGGTGGTCGGGGACGGGTTGGCCGTCGAGCGCTGGATTCGTGGTGCCGAGTCCGTAACGGGGAACGCCGGTGCCGGCGGTGCCGAAGAAGAGCACGCTGTCCGTGCCCGCGGGAAACACGATCCCGCGGAGGAACGTGGACATGTCGTACTGCGGGTTGGGCTCCTGCTCGTTGCCCCACGCGCCGAGGGTGGGATGATCACTGGGATAGCCCACGAGCAGGCGGGCGGGCGTCGCACCGGACGAGCCGAGCGCGGCGGGATCGAAGACGCAGGCCGCGGGTCCCATCGATGTGCGGTGATGATGGCGAGACCGGCCTGTCCGGTGAGCACCGGCCCGCCCAGAGCGGACTGCCAGTCGCCCGGAATGTGTGCCATGAAACCGGCGACAAAACCGGGATTCTCTGTGCCGACGGTGAACATCCCGGCGAAGTCGCCGGTTTGGGCGAGGTCGAGGTCGGAGACGAAATGCGAGCGGCGTGCGCGGATGCCGCCGTCGTAGTAGACGTACGAAGTCCCGATGAGTCGGTTCCCCTGCACGAGGAGTCCGCCGACCTTGCAGCCGTCGATGGCGGCGCCCTCGGCGGCGACTTCGTTGAGGTGGCCTTCAGTGATATCGGCCTGGTTCTGCAGAACGGTGGCGACGGGCAGCGCGTCGACATCGGCGCTCACGAGGGGTGTGGGAATCGAGACCTCGCCGACGAGTTGGTACCATTCGTGGCCGCGAACGAAGAGGGAGCTGCGGGCAGGATTGAAGGCGAGGGCGGTGCCGCCGTAGTTGTAGTTGTTCAGCGTATCTCGCGGCAGGCGGAAGGCGCCGAGGTATGTAAACTGCGCCGGACGGACGAGGCGCGCGGTGTCGGTCGCTTCGGTGGTGACCGATGCCGGTGCGGACTGCTCGCTGGAATTGCCGGCGGCATCGCGGGCGGCGACGCGGTAGGTATAGGTGGTCGCGGGCGAAAGATCGCCTTCGGCGAAGGTGTTGTCAGAGACATGGGCGACAAGGACGCCGTCGCGATAGACGGCGTAGTCGGTCACTCCATTGGTGTCGGTCGACTGCGTCCAATAGAGGACTGCCGAGGTCGAGGTGGGTGAAGTGCCGGCGACGTTGATCGGGACGGAGGGCGGGATCGTGTCGGTCTGGCCGGCGAGTGGGAGGGCGGACAGAAGCGTGAGCGAAATCAGGCGGCGGGGTGTGCGGTGCATCGTGGGCGGGGATGCACTTCATCGGGTGTAACGGGAAATCAGTGGCAACTACAGTGCTGGTGCTCGTCGCCGCCGCCGTGAACCTTACGCGTTGTTCACAGGGGAATAGAGCGTATCGCCGTCCGGCGGCCGGCGAATGGCCCTATCTTATCAGTGCCGATGGTCCCGATACGGACTCGTCTGACGGCTGCTACGGCGCGGCGACGCGGACGCGGAGGAAACGGCGGGTGACTCCCTTGGTGCCGAGCGCGACGGAATCCTGGGCCGTGACCTGCGCGGGCGTGCCGGGGGTGAACGTGGTGACGGTGCTCCAGTTCACGAGGTCGCTGCTCGCCTCCACGGTGTACGCGATATCGCTCGCGGTGGCGCGGCGGGTGAAAGTGAGCGTAAGGTAGCTTGAGCCGCCGGAGGCGGTCGTGCCGAGCATCGTGGGCGCGGCGACGGGACCGCGGGCGGGCAGGCCAAAGGCGTAGCGCGCGAAGTTGGTGACGCCGGTGCCATCGGGATCGGCGTCGGGGCCGGAGACGGCGTTGTTGCCGAGATCGGTCGTGGAGAAGTTCGCGGTGCGCCAGGCGGCGAAGGTGCCGTTGGCGGCGGCTTCGGTGAGCTCGACGGTGGTGATCGAATAGGCGGGGAGCGCGAGGATCCAGGAATCGGTGTCGACAGTGGCGGCGCCGAGGGCGACCGGCGTGGTGCTGGTGCCGCGGAGGCGGAAGGAGCGGGCCTTGGCGGTGAGCGAGAGGCCGGCGAAGCTTGCGGCTTGCGCGGTGTTCGAGCGGTTGATCGCGACGATCACGTAACGGCCATCGACGATGGAGTCGCGGCTGACGTAGGCGGAGACTTTGGCGGTGTCGCTCGAGGTGGCGGGCAGGCAGATGTCGCCGAAGGAGGAGAGGGCGCCATCGAAATCTCGGTACATCTTAAAGCCTGCGCCGTCGAACGAATCGGCGGTGATGGTGCTCAACGGCCAGTAGGTGGCCTCGAAGAGGTCGTATTCGCCGAAGATGCCGAGGTTGTCGGCCACGGCGATGGCGCCGGCGATGTGCTTGAAGCCGCCGTTGCCCCATTCGGTGATCGCGAGTTCGGTGCCGGGCCAGTGGGCGGCGATCTTTTCTTTGAGGCGGGGCAGTAGGCGGATCGGGCCGCTGGTCCTCCACTGCGTGATCCACGAGTTTTCCGTGTAGGTCGGGTCCCAGAGGCTGCGCGGGCTCTGGACGATGGCCTGGACCTGCGCGTCGGTGAGCGTGGGGCCGGTGAGCTCGGTGATGCGCGTGGAGCCGTCGGTGGCTTCCGAGTACCAATGGAAGTTGTAGACGTCGAGGAGGCGCCGACCGGCGGTATCGGAGGCGTTCTTCATCGCCGTGAGGAAGTGGTCGGTGAACCAGTAGGACGACGAGTAGCCGGAGCTGTCCTGCCAGCCGTAGAGGCCGTTGAAGCCGTAGTGAACGGGGCCGAAGAGCTTGGCGTCGGGGGCGACGTTCTTGAGCGCGGTGGAGAGCGCGACGATCTTGGCGAGGTAATCGGCGGGCGTGATGAGGCCGTCCTGGATCTCGGCGTGGGTGCCGCCCCAGAGCTCGGGTTCGTTGTCGAGGATGAGGAAGGTGGGGTTGACGGGATCGCTGTAGAGGCCGGGGATTTTCTGGTTCATGGCCCAGGCGAACTCGTCCATGTAGACGTAGGCGTCGGCGGTGGGAGGTGTGGTGGTGAACGCGCCGGCGGAGTTGGGCTTCGAGTAGACGACTTGCTTGAAACGCGTGGCGAGGCGTGTGGCGCGATCCGGGACGGCGGTCATGACATTGTCGCCGTTTTTGTCGGCGGCGACGTAGCCCTGCATCTGGACGGTGAAGATGCTGGCGGTGCCGCGGGTCCGGTTGTCGACGAGCACGGGACGGATGGCTTCGCCGGCGGTGTCGCCGCCGCCGAGGTAGGCGTCGCTTTGGTAATGCCAATCGGCGCCGGCGTTGGAGGCGTTGTTCTCCCAATTGTAGGCGGTCCAGCGATTGCCGCCGAGACGGTTGACGGTGAGGTTCCGGAGCACGCCGGCGTAGTCCTGATAGAAGTTGCCGCCGTAGATCCAGGGCGAGATGGCGTGGGTGTTGACCGGGTCGGCGGTGATGGTGACGGTCGCGGTGGTGGGCGGAGTGGGCTCGGTGATCGCGACGGAGCCGGTGGCGTCGCCGGTGTTGCCGGCGAGATCTGTGGCGACGATGCGGTACTGGAGCGTGGCGCCGACGGTCAGGTCGGTGAGCGAGGCGGTGTGGCTCGTGGCGGCGGTGGCCGGTCCGGTGAGCGTCTGGCTGTAGGAGCCGTAGCCGTACTCGACGCGGTAGGTGGCGGCCTCGCTGGTGGTGAAGACGAGCGTGAGCTGATTGGTGTCCACCTCGCTGGTCGTGACGGTGACCGAGGGAGGCGTGGTGTCCGGCGTGGAGACGAGCTTCACCTCGGCGATGCGGAAGTGCGGCGCGCCGGACGCGGACATCTTGAAGAAGACGATCTGGTAGAAGCTGGTGAAGGTCGGGTTGAGCGCGGCGAGATCGATGGAAACGTGGAACCAGTGGCCGTAGCGCTCGGCGGTGGTCATCGACGACCAGCCGGGGATGTAGTTCACGAGCGGCGGCCGAGTGACCTTCTCGGAGCCATCGAGCATGAACACCACGTTTTCGAACTCCGTGGAATCGGCCTCGGCGAGCACATCGAACTCGACCGCCGTCACGGTGCTCAACTCGTGGTAGTGCGGATTCCAAGAGTCGCCCACATCGGCGAGCGACACGCCTTGCCACGAGCCTGTGGCGGTCACCTCGATAGCTTTCGTCGCGGAGGCGTGGCCGGCGGCGGAGCCGTCGAGATTCACGGTGGCGCCCCAATCGGCCGTGCGCCACGGACCTACGAGGCCCGACTGGTAGACGTACTCATCCGCCGCGGCGGCGGGAGCGGCGAAGCAGGCGAGGGCGAGCACCGCGGTGAACAGGGCGGTAAACGAGGTGGCGCGGCGGGACGCGCCGGGGGTTGTGTTCATGGGCGACTCCATGCCGCGCGCGGCCGAGGCGGTGGACAACCGCGAAAACATATGACACCGGTTCTTCACCGGTCGTTCACGCGCTGGGGAGGGCGATGCACCGATATCGCCTCGCGGTGCGCGCGGCACTCGATCGATTCTTGGCAGCGGACCGCCGCCGGCTAGCGTCGCGGGCTTCATGGCCACTCCCCCGGTTTCGCTCCTCGACCTGCGCCGCCGCATGGCGGCCGACCTCAACGGCGACATCCTGCCATTCTGGGCACGACGCGCGTTCAAGCCCGACGGCAACCTCGTGGGCGTCGTCACGCACGACCTGCGCGAGTTCGACGACGTGCCGCGCCACGTCGTGCTCTGCGCGCGCATCCTGTGGACGTATGCCGCGGCTGCGCGCCTGGACCCGAAGCCGGAGTGGCTCGCCACCGGCCGCAAGGCGCTCGCGCTGCTCGAGGGCGCGTTTCGCGACCGGCAGCACGGCGGGTTCTACTGGAGCCTCACCCGCGACCTGAAACCGCACTCGCCGCGCAAGCAGGTGTACGCCGAGGCGTTCACGATCTACGGCCTCACCGAGTGGTACCAGGCGACCGGCGACACCGCCGCGCTCGAGCGCGCGAAGGAGGTTTTCGCGCTGATCGAGCAACACGCGCGCGAGCCGAAGTTCGGCGGCTACATCGAGGCGCTCGACGCCGATTGGGGCCCGCTCGCCGACATGCGCCTGAGCGACAAGGACCTCAACTCGCCGAAGTCGAACAACACGCTGCTCCACATCGTCGAGGCCTACACGGCGCTGCTGCGCGTCTGGCCCGAAGAGCGCGTGCGGACGGCGTTGCGCGAGCTGCTCACGGTCGTGCTCGATCGTGTCTACACGGCGGAGCCGTACCCGCATTGCGCGTTGTTCTTCGATCTCGAGTGGCGCTCGCTGTTGCCGAAGTTTTCCTACGGACACGACATCGAGGCCAGCTGGCTCTTCTGGGAAGCGGCGGTCGCGGTGGGCGACGCGGCCTTGCTGGAACGCACCAAGCAGGCCGCGCTCGCGCTCGCCGACGGCGTGCTTGCCAACGGCCTCGATCCCGACGGCGCGGTGCTCTACGACGGCGACGCGACCGGCCCGCTCAACACCGACAAGCACTGGTGGCCACAGGCCGAGGCCATCGTCGGCTTCCTCAACGCTTGGCAGCTCAGCGGCAAGCCGGCCTACCTCGACGCCGCAGTCCGCGCCTGGGATTTCACGGAGAAATACGTCGTCGATCATCGCCACGGCGAGTGGTTCGCGGTCCTCGACCGCAGCGGGAAGGTGTATCCGGATTATCCGGAGTACGCCGACAGCCAGAAGATCGGCCCGTGGAAATGCCCGTACCACAACGGCCGCGCCTGCATCGAGGTGCTCAAGCGCGTGCCGGCGGCGTGAGCGGCGGTCCGCTTGCCCAGCGTCGTTCGTTTTTCGGACGTGCTTCGCCCCAACGGGCGTCGACGAGCGACACCCCTGCGCGCACCGGAGGTTGCGCCAAACGACGGACCGTGCGCGCGCCGCTCATCCCCGGCGCCCGCCGCTCGTCACTCCGGGCTTTCGCCGGCGTAACGTTTCGGCAAGCTCGCGCGCCATGACGCTTCGCCTCGGCCTGGTCTGGTTGTCGTTGGTTGCCTTCGCCCAATTCGCGCCCGCGGCGCCCGAGGACATCGTGAAGATCGGCGACGCCGCGCCGGCTTTCGTGGGCCAGACGAGCGACGGCGGGAGCGTCGATCTTGCGGCGCTGAAGGGGCGCGTGGTGCTCCTGAATTTTTTCGCGACGTGGTGCCCGCCCTGTAAGGCCGAGATGCCCGTGCTCGAGGCGGAGGTGTGGGCGCCGTTGCACGAGAAGGGCCTCGAGGTGTTCGCGATCGGCCGGCAGCACTCGGTCGAGGAAGTCGCCGCGTTCAAGGCGGCTAACCGCCTGAGCTTCCGCTTCGTGGCCGATCCCGATCGCGCGATTTTCGCGAAGTACGCGACCGGCTACATCCCGCGCTGCTACCTAATCGGCAAGGACGGCACCGTGAAGGCCGCCACGATCGGCTACGAACCCGAAGAGTTCGCGCAACTCGTCGCTGCGATCCGCGCGGAACTCGCGCGCTGAGCGCTTTGCCGCCGCTCTGCGAGGGAACCGCCGCCGGCCCGCGCCGGTCGTTCCCGACCACGTTTCTCCTCATGACTACCACGCTTCGCCTGTGCGCCCTACTCGGCGCGGCCCTGCTGCCGTTCGCGGCGGCCGCCGCTCCCGCTACTCCGCCCCCGCTCGTCCCGCTGCGCGACTTCTTCCGCAACCCGGAGAAGACGACGTTCAGCCTCTCGCCCGACGGCACGTACCTCGCCTGGCTGCAGCCGTGGGAAAACCGGCTCAACATCCACGTGCAGAAGATCGGCTCGCCCGAGGTCGTGCGCGTGACCGCTGCGACTGCGCGCGACATCCGCCGCTATTTCTGGAAGGGCGACCGGCTCGTGTACCTGCTCGACCAGGGCGGCGATGAAAACTTCCGGTTCTATTCCGTCGGCCGCGACGGCTCCGCGCCCAAGGAACTCACGCCGTTCGAGGGCGTGCGCGCCGATCTTGTCGACGACCTGCGCGATCACGACACCGATGCGATCATCCAGCTCAACCGGCGCGATCCGAAGGTGTTCGACGCCTACCGGCTCAATGCCGCCACCGGCGAGCTCACGCTGCTCGCGGAGAACCCCGGCAACATCACCGGCTGGGTCACCGATTGGGATGGCCGGATCCGCGCCGCCACCACGACCGACGGTGTGAACAACGGCCTGCTCTACCGCGCGAGCGAGAGCGAGCCGTTCCGCATCGTGATCACCACGGACTTCCGCGAATCGCTCCAGCCGCTCTACTTCACCTTCGACAACCAGTCGCTCTACTGCACCTCCAACCTCGGCCGCGACAAGCAGGCGATCGTCCGCATCGCGCCCGACACCGCCAAGGAGCTCGAGGTGCTCTTCGAGCACCCGGCGGTCGATGTGTCGGACCTGATCCTATCGCGCCACCGGAAGCTGGTGACGGGCGTCTCGTTCGAGACGGACCGCAGCCATTACCACTTCTTCGACGAGCAGCGCGCCCGGCTCCAGTCCGACCTCGAGAAAAGGCTGCCGGGCTACGATGTCGTCGTCACGAGCACGAGCCGCGACGAAACGAAGTGCCTCGTGCGCACGTACAGCGACAAGTCGCTCGGCGCCTACTACTACTACGATCTGGCCGGCGGACGTTTCGAGAAACTGGTCGCCGTTTCCCCATGGCTCGATGAAACGCAGATGGCCGACATGCAGCCGGTGCGTTTCAAGGCGCGCGACGGCCTCGATCTCAACGGCTATCTCACGCTCCCGAAGGGCGTGCCCGCCAAGAACCTGCCGCTCATCCTCAACCCGCACGGCGGCCCGTGGGCGCGCGACACCTGGGGTTTCGATCCCGAAGTGCAGTTCCTCGCCAACCGCGGCTATGCGGTGCTACAGGTCAACTTCCGCTCCTCGACCGGTTTCGGCCGCAAGTTCTGGGAAGCCGGCTTTAAACAATGGGGACGCGGCGCGATGCAGCACGACCTGACCGACGCCGTGCAGTGGGCCATCGCGCAGGGCATCGCCGACCCGAAGCGCGTGGCGATCTACGGCGGCAGCTACGGCGGCTATGCGGTGCTCGCGGGACTGGCGTTCACGCCCGAGTTGTACGCCGCCGGCGTCGACTACGTGGGGCCGTCGAACCTCTTCACGCTGCTCGCAAGCATCCCGCCGTACTGGGAGCCGATCCGCCAGCAGATGTACGCGATGGTCGGCGATCCGGAGAAGGACAAGGACCTGCTCACCGCCGCGTCGCCACTTTTCAGCGCCGAACAGATCCGCGCGCCGTTGCTCGTGATCCAGGGCGCGAACGATCCGCGAGTGAAGAAGGCCGAGGCCGACCAGATCGTGGCAGCGCTCAAGGCCCGCGGCGTCGACGTGCCCTATCTCGTGAAGGACAACGAGGGCCACGGCTTCCGCAACGAGGAGAACCGCTTCGAGGCGTACGGTGCGATGGAGCAGTTTTTCGCGAAGCATCTCGGCGGTCGCGCCGAGGCGCCGGCGAAGAACTGAGTTTGGGATTTTCCGCCGCTCGTCGCGGGGCGAGCGGCGTGAGTGCACGGCCGGCACCTCAGGGCGCCGGCCGTCGAGTTTTCCGGGAGCGGCGTGGCGCACAATCGCGGCGCCGGGCCGTGGAAACGCGAGTGGCTGGCCGGCGCTGTCGACGCGTTGATGGCGCGTGCGCTCCGCGCGAGACGGTGCCGCCATCGCAGAGAGACTGGAGTACGGGCCGAGCGCCGAGTTGCGCATTTTCCAAAATGCCACACGTGCTGGCAGATGGATAAGGTCTACAAAGCGAGTATCCCGAGGCACAAAGAGACTCTGGCGGACCTGAAGCGGGAGTTTGCCCGGATTCGTCCGGCCACCGATTGGGTGCGACTCCGTGTTCAGCCGCTCCTCAAACACGCCACGACGCTGGAGCATTTGTTGCGTTCACCCAAGTTCTCGAGCGAAAGCACGAGGCTGCGCAAAGGCGTCGTCATGTTTCACGCGGACCTGGTTTACCTCCGGGCGAACATCAAGGCGCTGAACGAACTCCTTGCGGCGGAGAAACGGCGTGCGCGCGGCTGATCGGCGGCGGCGACTCCGAACAATGGCGAAAGCGGGAGCCGTGCGAACGCGCTGAACCTGTGGCAGTGGCGCGCGGTTTTTGCCGGTGGGCTCGGTGTGCTGATTCCGGTGCTGCCGCGGCTGGTCACGCAGTTTCGCGGCGGCGACTCTTCAGATCTGGGATTGTTGCTTGTGCTGCGGACGACCAGAAGGTGATTCCTGTTCGCCGCGGCGCCGCCGCCGTTCAGTTGGCAGCTCCGCGCACCAACGCGATCAGCACGCAGCCGAGCCATACGGCCCAGGCCGCGAGCGCGGTGCGCAGCCAGAGACGGGAGACGAATTCGATCAGGGGTTCGGCGGAGTCGGAACGGGAGTCGGCGCGGGCGGTGAAGATCATGCGCGCGAGCATGCCGGACGGGGTTGGACACTGACGGTCCGGCGCATTGAGGAACGGGCCGCACTGCGGCGAGTCCCTCGCAGTGGAAAGAAAAAGAGCCGGGGCGCTGGGCCCCGGCTCTCGAGATCCTGGCGTCGCCGTGCAGCGATCGTGCGGGATCAGAACGAGAACGTGTTGGTGAGCGTCCAGGTCATCCCGTCCTTGATCCGATAGTTGGCGTAGTCGTAGGAGCCGTCGGTCTTGAGCAGCGGCTGCACGCTGATCGGCTGGAGGTGGGCCTTCTTGCCGACCGAGCGGAGGTTCAGCTGGATGTTCCAGTTGATCTTCGCCGTGAGCTGGCGGTTGTAGCCGATCCAGAGATCGAGGTCCGACTCCGCTTCGCCGTAGACGGGGAGGTCGACATCGAGGCTGGAGAGCGGGGTGAGGTTGTTGCGGATCCAGGCGGCATCGGTGGAGCGGGTGATCAAGTACCCGATGACCGGAGCCTTCTGCCAGCGGTAGCCGGCGCCGAGGTTCACGCCCTTGAGCCGCCCGTTGAGGAGCGACTCGTCGAAGGAGTAGTTCACGACGGAGTTGAAGCGCCACGGGGACATCTCGGAGACCATCCGACCGTTGGTCTGCACCTGGAACTGATAGGGCGCCCAGATGTTCTGGATGAAGCGCTGACCGATGGTGTTCGTGTCACCGCCCCACCAGAGACGCATGTCGCCCGCGCGGGAACCGTTCCCGAAGAGCCGCTGGTTCAAGTCCTCGATCGTGTTCACGAGATCTACGCCGAGCGCGGTCTGCGAAGCGAACGTGCGGGTGGCGTTGATCGAGACGTTCAGACCCTTGAAGGGTTGGGCCATGAGTTCCATTTCGACGCCCGTCGAGCGGGTGTCGGCCGTGCCTATCGGATACGTGCCACGGATGCGGCCGCTGCCGAGCGCCTGCAACGCGCCGATGCTGCCGCTGCGGGCCGTCCAGCCGCCGCCGATGAGGTTGTCCCAGTTGCGGCCCTGCCAGGCGGCGCTGTTCACCCGGATGCCGTAGGCGTCCCAGAACGTCTGCCCCATGTCCATGTTCGCGAACCAGTCGGTGATGGCCTGCCGCTCGGTCGCGTAGAGCGGTTCCGCCTGGTAAGCGGCGCTCAACGGGTCGTTGGTGCCGTTGTACGAGAAGCTCGAGTTCACGGGCGAGGTCTGCACCCAGTCCCACACGCCGTTGGCGGCGTTGCTCGTCACGACACCGTTGCTGTCGCGCGTACTCAGCTCGCCGGCGAGGCCGGCGCGCGCGATGGCGGCGTGGGCCGTGCCCCAGGTCGGGAGCAGGTAGAGGTAGTAGGTGTTGGCGCCGAGCGTGCCGTTCTGGCCGGTGGTGGAGGCCATGTTGGCGTCGCTCACCGTCGTCTCGTACCAGGTCGTCTTGAACTGCAGCTTGTCGTGCAGCGTGCTGAGCGTGAAACCGTACTCCTCGGTCTTGCCGGTGGCGTTTGGGAGGCGGTTGCCGGAAAATCCGTAACGGATTTCCGAACGCGTGTTCTGGCCGTGGTTGTAGTGCACGCTCACGTCGGTGCCCCAGGGCAGCTTGCCCCGCAGCGCCTTCGGCAGGTGGACCACGACGCCCCAGCTGACGCTGTTGGCGGTGGCCTTGTCGTTGTAGTCGGGGTTGTACTGGATGCGGTCGACGCCGGTGACCGAGCCGGTGGTGGCATCGAGCGCGCCGTAGCCGGAGTCGTTCACGATTTTGTCGCGACGCACGCCCCAGGTCGGCACGATTGTGTCGTCCCAGAAATAGCCCTGCCAGGTGAAGGCCTTGGAATCGATCTTGGTGCGGAGCTTGGAGGCGGCCGTGTACAGTTGGTCGCGATCACCCTCGTCGGCGTTGAGGATTGCGAACGGCGAGGTGGTCCAGCCCGCGTAGTTGGCGGGGTTGAGGTTCTGCGCCTGCCCGGTCGCAGTCACCCAGCTCCCGGTCGTTTGGTTGTACGACTGATACGGGTTCGTCCAGGTAGCGTCGGCCGGGGTGGCGGCCGAGTTCCACGTGGGGCTCCAGTACCGCACCGGCACGGTGCCGGAGGGCGACTGCGCGGCGGTGATGTTGCTCAACTGCGCACCCGCTGCGGAGGTGCGGTCGCCGACATCGCCGAGGTAGGTGATCCAGTCGAGGACGCGGTTGCCGTCCGTCAGGTTGGGCAGGTCGGCGAGGCCGGCGGCGTTCGAGTAATCGATCCCGAAGGCGTAGCGGGTCCAGCTCAGATTCCGCACGGTGGCGGTGTTGTTGTCGTACAGGCCGGTGAACACGTGTCGCCCGAGGATGCGCGCGAGCGTGGAGTTCTTCGCGAGAAAGTCCTCGGCGCGCAGTTCGCCGGTGAGCGTTGCGCGGAAGCTCTCGCGCAGCGAATCGCGCAAGCTGCCGCCGGTGTCGCGCGTGCCCGAGCCGACGAAGGCGTAACCGGCGTACGGGTTCGCGGTCGCGGTGGGGTCCCAGATCGGCGACGTGCCGACGTACTGGTTGATGTCGACGCTGATGTACGGGTTGTTGATGTTGCGCTCCTGCCCTTCGGTGTAGTCCTGCCGATCGTAGACGAGCTGGATCGCGAGACGGTTGTTCAGGAGGGTCTGCTCCAGCGCGACGTTGAAGGCGTGCCAGTTCTGCCACTCCTTCTTGTTCGGACCGTCGAGCAGCTTGTTGTAGAAATCGAAGATGCTCCGGTCGGTGAGGGAGTAGCTTTTCCAGACGTTCGTACTGGCGCCTGCGAGGTTGGCGTACTGGGCGTACTCCGCGTAGCCGGCGATGCCCATCATCGCGTAATACGGCACACCCCAACTGGTGCCGTTGATCGTGGTGTCGCCGTTGGGCAGCGCCTGGACGTACGAAGCCGGGGAGCCCGCGCCGGGTGTGGTGTAGGTGACGATGGTGTTGTTCGTCGTCTGCATGCCCGGTCCCTTGTACTGTGTGATCCAGTAGTTGGGCACGCCGCCTTCCGGCGTGGTGTCGTTGGTCACGCCGGCGACGCCGGACTGCCACAGCCAGAGCGAGTCGTACACCTGGCGGTTGAGCTCGAGGCCGTTCGTGGCGTCGCCATCGTTCGCGCGGAAGAACGGCGTGATCCGGTCCTCGGGCGGGACGTAGCGCGGGCGGTTGGCGCGCACCTTGCCGTACTCGAAATTGGCACGGAGGGTGGTCTTGCCCCAGTCCTTGTTGAGGAACGAGGGATCGAAACGCAGCGCGGCGTAGACGCGGCGGTCGCGGTTGAACGCGGGATCCTGGCGGTACTTGGTGTCGTCATCGAGCAGGGCCAAGCGCAGCGACAACTCGTCCTTGAGCAGCACCTGGTTGTAGTCGAAGGCGGTGCGATAACTGCCGTAGCTGCCGAACCGGCTCTCGAGTTTCCCGCCGGTCTTGAACGAGGCTCCGTTGGTGCTCGTGTTCACGATGCCGGCGGGGCTGCCGACGCCGAACAGGATGGAGTTCGGGCCGCGCTGCAGGTCGACACGATCGACGATGTACGAATCCCACGGGATGTCCGAGGTGAAGTAGTCGCGGGTGTTGTCGGCCGAGTCGACGCCGCGCACGCGGGTGTTGGTGCTCGGGTTGGCGAAGCTGTTTTGCGCGAAGCCGGCCATGACCGTCGAACCCAGGCCCGAGAAATTGCCGCCGGTGCCGGCGACTTCCGTGCTCGTGGTGTAGACGAGCAGGTCCTGGTTGTTGCGGGCCCCGGTGTCTTTCAGGAATTGCGAGTTCACGACCGAGATGGAGGACGCGACGTCCTTCAGTTCGGTGCGCACGCGGGTGCCGGCGAGTGTATCTTTAACTCCATACCCGGTTGATCCTTCCTCGGCGCTGACGACGAACGGCGAGAGGATGACGATCTCATCAGTCGTGCCCGTGGCCCCGCTTTCGGGTGCCGCGCTGGGCGCATTCTGGCCGAAACTCGGGGGGACGACCGTCAGCGTCATAACGGCTGCGGCGCAAGCGCCGGCCGTGCTGTAACTCTTTTTCATAGGCTTGTATGTTTATTGGGGGGATGTGGCCGCCGGGCTGGATCGCGTTGGGCGCGACTCGCACGGGGCGGTTTCAGACGCGGTGTGCGCCGCGTCGGAAAGGCGTTGCGCCCGCCGACTCGCGCCGCCCGCGGGCGGACACCGAGTGCGGCAGGACGATTGAGGGCGAAATCATCGAAGCGTGCAGTGAGGTGGGCGTGGTCGGGCGCGCGACGCGGGCCGGTGTTCACGCCGGTCGCTTGGCGCTCGCGTGGAGCGGCGGGGTGATCGCGAGATCGAGGACCGCCGATGCGGGTTCGATCGTAACCGATTCATGGTTGCGCGATCGGATGAGCGGTCGCCGCCGCCGGCGGTACGCGCCCGGTGTTTCTCCCGTGAGTCGCCGGAAGACGACACACATGTACTCCATGTATTCGAAGCCGCTGAGCTCGGCGATGCGCTTGAGCGGCAGGTCGGTGTCGGCGAGCAGTTGGCGGATGCGCTCGAGCTGCACGCGCCGGATCTCCGCCTGGGGCGAGCGGCCGAGGTAACGGCGGAACTTCTTCTCGAGCTGCGAACGCGAGGCCGCGGCGTGCGGCAGCACCGCATCGACCGTCAGCCCTTCGCACGCGTGCTCGGCGATGTAGCGCACCGCTGCCGCCACAGCCCGGTCGGGGATGGCGAGCGCGTCGGTCGTGCGCCGATGGGCGATCCCCGCGGGATCGACGCGGAGATCGCAGGGCGGCGTCGCCGAATCGCAGATGCGGCGGTGGAGATGGTCGGCCGCCAAGCAGCCCAGCTGGAACGCGCCGGGTACGACGCTGGAGAGGCTCGGCGCGGTGAGTTCGCACAGCGCCACGTCGTTGTCGGCCCCGAGCACCGCGATCTCCTCGGGCACATGCAGCCGCGCGCCCCGGGCCGCTTGGAGCACCTGGGCCGCGGTGCGATCGTCGCACGCCATCACGGCGGTCGGCTTGGGCAGTTGTGCGAGCCAGTCGGCGAGTCGGCGCCCGTCACGTTCGCGGCTACCGAGATCGCGTTCCTCCATCTCGAATGCGAAGAAATCGGGCTCCTGGCCGGCGCGCCGCATCACGCCGACGAAGCCGCTGCGGCGCTCGCGCGCCCAGGCGTGCTCCTCGCTCCCCACGAACGCGCTGTGCGTGAACCCGCGGTCGAGGAAACATTCCGCGCCCAGCGCGCCGAACGCCGCGTGGTCGTACCGCATCTTGGAGACTCCGCTGTACGGCGGCGAATCGTCGAGATCGACCAGCGGCACCTGCAGCTCGGCGCAGGCCTCGACGAGCGCGGGCGTGGTGTCGCGGCTGATCACGCCCGCCCAACCCTGCGCCATCTGCCAGCGCGTCTCCGCGGTCGTTCGCGGGCACTCGTCGAACTGGATGTTCCAGTCGCGATGCAGCTGCTGGTGGTGCGCGATGCCCCGCAGGATTGTGGCGGCCGCTTCGTCGCGTTTGCGGAAAAGCAGCAGCACGCGGGCGCCGTTGCGCATGCGCCGAGCCGTTTCATTCGAAGCCAACACTGCGGCGAGCTCATCGGCGCCCGCTTCGAGGAGGCATTCTGAGTCATGCATGGATAGGGGATGGATGCGGACCACACGCGGAACGCCGGCTCCGCCCAAAACCCTTCACCGCGTTTCCCGTCGTTCCGCTCCGGCGACCGCGGCGGCCCGCAGATCGGCCAACAATCTCAATCCGCGATGCAAACACGCTTCATCGCGCGGCGTGCCGTGCCGCCGCAGCGACAGCAGTGGCGGGGGATTTGGAGCGGTTGTATTTCTTCGTCTTCCGCCGGAGCTGTGCGGCAGCCGCCCGCTCTGCGCCGGCGGCCCGGCGCGGCACAAGACGGTTGGACATCTCGGGTCCGGAGCGTCCAGCATTCCGCGCATGTCCGACGCCGCGCCTCTTCCCGCCCGCCTCACCCGGCCCCCCTACGAGCGGATGACGTACATCCACGAGCAGCTGCAGGCCGACAAGCACCCGAACTGCACCACGCTCGCCGCGCACTTCGAAGTCTCCACGAAGACGATTCAACGCGACCTCGACTTCATGCGCGATCGCTGGCGGCTGCCGATCGAGTACGACGAGACGAAATTCGGCTATTACTACTCCGAGCCGGTCGAGAATCTCCCGCTGGTCACGATGACGGAGGGCGAACTGGTGGCGTTGCTCGTCGCGCAGAAGGCGGTCGAGCAGTACGCCGGCACTGCGTTCGAGGCGCCGCTCACCAACGCCTTCACGAAACTCACTGCGCAGCTCGACGGACCGGTCACGGTCGCACTCGGCGCCGCCCGCCACGTGTTCTCCTTCAAGGCCGCCGGCCCCGCGCGCGCCGACCTTGAGCTGTTCCGCCGGCTCAGTCAGGCGGTGCTGGAAAACCGCGAGGTTGCGTTCGACTACCGCGGCCTCGGCGATGCGAAACCCGCGCGCCGCCGCGTGCAGCCGTGGCACCTCTGCTGCGTCGACAACCAATGGTATCTCATCGGTCACGACCTCAACCGTGCCGCGAAACGCACCTTCGCGTTCCCGCGCATTTCCGGCGTCGAGCTCACGCGGCACACCTTCGCGCGGCCGGCGCGGTTCTCGATCCGCGAGCATCTCGGCGGCAGCTTCGGCATCATCGCCGGTAGCGGCGAATTCAAGGTGCGCCTGCGTTTCGACACCTGGGCCGCGCAGCTCGTGCGCGAGCGTTTCTGGCACGACTCGCAGGAGCTCACCGAGCGGCGCGACGGCACCATCGAACTCGCCCTCGAACTCGACAGCCTCGCCGAGGTCGAGCGCTGGATCCTGAGCTGGGGTGAACACGTGGAAGTGCTCGCGCCGAAGCCGCTGCGCGAGCGCATCGCCGCCGTCGCGCGCCAGATGGCGGAGAAACACAGCGCGGGCACCGCGTAGCTGTCGCAGGCGATCTGCGACCCGTCCGCAGGCGTGGCTGCGACGCAGCGAACGTGCGCTCGCGGTGGGGCCGCACTTCACGTGCGGCCGTGCTCACTCGCGCGGCTTCAGCTCGTGGAGCTGCCCGAGGCGGGCGAGCTGCGGAAACAGCGCCCCCATGCCGAGCACCACGAGCACCGTGCCCACGCCGCCGGCGACCACCGCGACGACCGGCCCGAACGCGCCCGCCATCGTCCCCGCGCGGAACGCGCCGACCTCGTTGGAGGAGATGATGAAGATCTGGTTCACCGCCGTCACCCGGCCGCGCAACCGGTCGGGCGTGAGCAGTTGCACAAGCGATTGGCGCACGACCACGCTCACGTTGTCGAGGCAGCCGGAGAGGAACAGCATGGCGAAAGACAGCCAGTACCAGCGCGAGAGACCGAAGATCGTGATGACGACGCCGAAGCCCGCCACCGCCCAGAGCATCGTCGCGCCCGGTCGCCGCATCGGGCGGCTGTGCGTGAGCCACATCGCCATCAACACCGCGCCGATCGACGGCGCCGCGCGCAGCCAGCTCAGCCCGATCGGGCCGACATGCAGGATCTTGTCCGCGTAGACCGGCAGGAGCGCCACCGCGCCGCCGAGCAGCACGGCGAACAGGTCGAGCCCGCTCGCGGCGAGGATCTCCTTGTTGCGCCAGATGAACCCCGCTCCGGCCCCCAGCGTGTGCCATGTGCGCGGTTCCGGCTTCTGCTCCGGTTCGCGGTAATTGATTCCCTGTAACAGTCCGACCATTGCGAACGCCAGCACCGCATCGAGCAGGTACACCGCCGGGAAGCCGAACCCGGCGATGAGGAAACCGGCCAACGTGGGCCCCAGCATCGCGGTCAGCTCGAACGAGCTGGAGTTCCAGGTTATCGCGCTCGCGATGAGCCCGCGCGGCAGGATCATCGGCACGATCGAGGCGCGCGCCGGCGTACCCAGAGTGCGGATCGTCTGGTCGAGCAACAGCAGCAGAAAGACCGCGGCCAACGCCGGTCGCTCGAAGCCCGCCGCGCTCACCTGGCCGGCGTCCCGCCCTAGCCGCGCGCACCAGAGCAGCCCCTCGTTGAACCAGTGCAACGCCGTCCAGTCCGGCACCTGCTCCGGCCACGCGGAGACCGCCGCCAACAGCAGCGAGACCACGGCTGAACCCGCCAGCGTCACCTGGATCAGGCGACGCCGGTTCACGCGGTCCGCCAGATGGCCGGCCGGCAGCGCGAGCACGATGTACGGCAGGAAGTTCACCAGTCCGACCAACCCCAGCGCCGTGGCCGACTCCGTCCAGCGGTAGACCTGCCAAGTCGCGACGAGGCCGAGGCCCTGGCGGCCGATGTTGGCCAGCGTGTTGCCGATGAGGTAGCGCCGGTACGCCGGTACGCGGAGCGCGGCATAGGGATCGTGCGGCGTTTCGGACGGAGAGCTGGTGCTGGCCATTACCGTCCAGCTTCGCCCGCCCCCGGCCTCCACCGCAAACGCGTTTCTGGGGCTCGGGCGATCCCGCCCGCTGCATGTGCGACCGCGGGGGCGGGAATTCAGATTCTGAACTCGACACTTGTCGCGACCCGAGGCGGAGCGTTCGATCGAGGGCTGCCGGATCCACGGGAACCGGCATCTCCTATGTCGGAACTCGCCACCATCCTCGTCTGCCTCGTCACGGCGGTCGTCACGTACCTCGGTTTCCGCGATCCGGATCTGCGTGAGCGCCTGCTGTTTCGGCCCGAACGGATTCTCGCCGGCAAGGAGTGGCACCGCATCTTTAGCAGCGCGCTGCTCCACGCCGACTGGACGCACTTGGGCTTCAACCTATTCTCCCTCTATTCATTCGGCGCGGCTTTGGAGACGTTCTGGGGTGCGACGGTTTTCCTTTCGATCTACGGAGGGGCGGTAGCGGGCGGTTCGCTTCTCTCGCTCTTCCTGAATCGACACCGCGACTATGCGGCGCTGGGAGCTTCCGGTGGCGTATGCGGCGTGATCTTCGCCACAATCTTCCTCGTTCCCGGAACCGGGGTGGGGATGTTCATGATCCCGATCTCCATCCCGGGACCGGTCTACGCCGTACTCTATCTGGTTGGAACGTTCGTCGCGCTGCGCCGCGGAGTCGGAAACATCGGGCATGATGCGCACTTCGGTGGAGCTGTGACCGGTTTGCTGATCGCGCTGGCGCTCGCGCCGCGGCTTTGCCTCGCCTCGCCAGTGCTCTTCGGCGGCGCGCTCGTGTTGTCGGCCGGCTGCCTGTTCGTCCTCGCGCGAGATCCGTTCGGCATCTCCGGCACGATCACTTCGTTTGGCCGACGTGAGGAGAAGGCGAACGTGCGCTACCAGCGCTACGACGAGAACCGCGGCCGCCGGCAGCAGGAAGCCGAGATCGACCGCGTGCTCGACAAGGTCTCGGCCGCCGGCATCGAGAGCCTGACGCCGCGAGAGCGTGCGTTGCTCGAAGCTGCGTCGGTGCGGGCTCGACGCGGATAGTTTTCCGAACCGGAATGTCCACCGTGTCGGCTGCCAAGACCGAGGCGCGTCCCAAGATCGTCATCCTCACCGGAGCGGGGCTGAGTGCGCCGAGCGGACTCGCGACGTTTCGCGACGCAAACGGACTCTGGGCGAACCACCGCATCGAGGACGTGGCGACGCCTGACGCCTGGCGGCGCAATCCGGAGCTCGTGCTCGAGTTCTACAACCAGCGTCGCACTCAGGCTTGCGCGGCGCAGCCCAACGCCGGCCACCGTGCACTCGCGGCGCTCGAGCGGCGCTTCGAGGTCGTGATCGTCACGCAAAACGTCGACGACCTGCACGAGCGCGCCGGCTCGACACGCGTCATCCACCTGCACGGCGAACTCACGAAGGCGCGCAGCACGGCGGACGAGTCGCTGGTCTACGACATCGGCGCGCGGGCAATCCGGCTCGGCGATTGCTGCGCGCGGGGCAGTCAGCTCCGGCCGCACATCGTCTGGTTCGGCGAGGAGGTGCCATTGATCGAGGCGGCCGCCGTGGAGTTCGCCGATGCGGCGAAGGTGCTTGTGGCGGGCACGTCGTTGCAGGTCTATCCGGCGGCGGGGCTGGTCGCGTACGCGCCGGCGGAGGCGGAGCGGGTGCACGCTGACCTGCAGACGACGCATTGCCCGTTTGGTTTTCGGGCGCTGCCGGGATCGGTCGAGGTCACGTTGCCCGCGTTGGTGGCGACTTGGTTGGCGTAGCCGCTTCCCGATCCCGGCTGCGACCTCCGGAGGGAACCCGCGGCGGGCCGCGGTGTCTCGCCGGAGGCTCCGCTCAGCCCCGTCGTCCGACCGTTCGCCCAGAAGGCCGAAAGTTTTGCTGGTTTTTCCCGGGGCGCGGGGTTTAGACCGGACCGTTTGTTCCGACCTTTCACCATGAAATACTCTCGAACTCTGGTTCTCAGCAGCATGACCGGCGCGCTCGTGTGGCTCGCGGGTTGCGCCTCCAGCGGCGTTGAAAACGCCGGCGGCCACCCGGTCGTGGAGATGAACGCCGACGAGAAGGGCTTCGTGCAGGGCACGGGCATCGAGTCGCAGGACCTCGTGTCCGTATCCGATAAAATGGCGCGCAGCATCCTCTCGGTGCCGCAGATCGCGCAGGCCGCCCGGCCGCCGGTGATCGTGCTCGACCCGGTCCAGAACAAGACGCGTTTCCCGATCAACAAGGACATCTTCCTTACCCGCATCCGCACGCGCCTGAACACCCAGGCCGCCGGCAAGGTGCAGTTCCTCGCGCGTGATCGCATGGAGGCGCTTCAACGCGAGCGCGAGATGAAGGCCGCCGGCCAGGTCACCGCCGCGACCGATCCCAACGTGGTCGAGTTCAAGGGCGCCGACTACTTCCTCACCGGCGCGCTCGAGAGCATCTCCACGCGCACCTCCCAGGGCCAAAGTGACTACGTGCTCTACAGCTTCCAGCTCATCGACGCGCGCACGAGCGTGATCGTCTGGGAGGACGCTGCCGAGATCAAGAAACAGGGTCTCGAGGACGCCGCCTACCGTTGAGCCGCCCGGGCCACGGGCGCGTGCGTCACGAGCGCCGCGCCTTCGCCCGCCATCACCGATGCCGGAAGTCCGTACCACTTCACCGGCAGCTGGAACCTCCGCCCTGCGCGGGGCGTGCTCGGCTGCCCTCGTCGCGTTCGCGCTCGCCCTTGGCGGCTGCGCGACCGAACCCGCCGTGCTGTCGTATGTGTCGACCGGCGACCCGATCGTCGACGGCAACGCCCGGCTCGAGCTCGCGCCCCCGCAGGACAAACCGCTCTGGGAATGTCGCGTCGCCCTCGAGGCGCTCCGCCGCGGCAACTGGGACGAGGCCCGCGCCAAGCTCGACGCCGCCATTCTCGCACAGGGCGGCATCATGGGCCCCAGCGCCGATGCCGCGCGCGCCCGCGGCCTCTTCCATCGCGAGAACACGAAGCTTTTCGTGGGTGAGCCGTACGAACGCGTGCTCGTCTATTTCTACCGCGCGATCCTCTACTGGATGGACGGCGAACCCGACAACGCCCGCGCCTGCTATCTCACCGCGCAATTGCTCGATAGCAGCGCCGAGGGCGAGTCGTACCGCAGCGATTGGGTGCTGCCCGATTTCCTCGATGCGCTCGCCAGCGCGCGCTTGAAGATGGATTGGGCCGACGCGCTTCTGCGCGCCCAGCAAAACTCCCGCGGTAGCACCCTGCCGCCGCTCGATCCCTCGGCGAACGTGCTCGTGTTCCTCGAGTTCGGCCGCGGGCCGCGCAAATACGCCGGCGGCGAGTACGGCGAGATGCTCTTCTTCCAGCCCGGCTCCGCGCTCGCGCGCACGGCCGTGCTCCGTGTCGGCGAGCAGACGTGGCGCCTCGGTGCGCAGGACGACGTTTCCTTTCAGGCCACGACACGCGGCGGCCGCGTGATGGACCACATCCTCGCGAACAAGGCGGTCTTCAAGGAGACCACCGACTTCGTGGGCGACGCCGCGCTCATCGGCGCCGGCATCAGCGCGTATCAACCCCGCAGGCACCGTGACGACGGCCTCACCGCCGGCCTCGCCGCCGTGGGCCTGCTCAGCAAGATCGCCTCCGCCGCGACCACGCCCGATGCCGACACGCGTTACTGGGACAACGTGCCGCAGTCGCTCGGCTTTGCGGCGCTGAAACTCCCGCCCGGCGAACACCAGGGCACGATCGAGTTCCGTGCCGCCGACGGGCATGCGGTCGCCGTGCGCCCCCTCACGATCGCCGTGAAACCGGCGCCCGCCGACACAGTCGTGTTGGTCAGCGAACTTTCCCCCTAATGCACGTCATGAAAACTCGACTCCGAATCGCAGGCGCTTTGTGCCTCCTCGTCCTGGTCGCCGGCTGCAGCACGCCCGGCCCGTACCTCCCGCAGGACACCGACAAGTACACGCTGGAGAACTCCGAGAAGTTCGTGCTCCTCGACCGCACTGTGCAGCGCGCCTTGACCTGCACCAAGCTGCAGGAAGGCGAACTCGCCGACGGCCGGCTTGAGGTCGTCGCCAACGTGAAGAACCGCCTCAAGCACCGCATCGAGGTGCAGATCAACTGCGTCTTCAAGAATCCCGCCGCCGTCAGCACCGGCGACGAGACGCCCTTCGAGACGCTGATCCTCGCGCCCTACGAGACGAAAGCGGTGCGCTTCGTCGGCATGAACGACAAGGCGCGCACGTACACGATCCGCGTCCGGCAATCGCAGTGAGTGGCTGGAGCGTTTTTTTTCTGTAGGCCACCTCGCTGAGGTGGCCTCTGGCGCCCGGAACTGCCAGGTCGGCGACTTGGCCTACACTCTCAACGGAAAATTCCCGGCAGCCACGTCGTGAGCGCCGGGATGTAGGTGATCAGCAGCACACCGACGAACATCACCGCGAGCATCGGCATCGAGGCGCGGGTGACCTCTGTCATGGGTTTGTTGAAACGGTACGACGAGAGCAGGAGGTTCAGCCCGACCGGCGGCGCAAGGAAACCGAGCTCCATGTTCGCGAGGAAGATGATGCCGAGGTGGATCGGATCGATGCCGAACGCCAGGCCCAGCGGCACGAGCAACGGCACCACGACCACGATCGCGGCGTAGATTTCGACGAGCCCGCCGACGATCAGCAGCACGACGTTCAGCCCGAGGAGGAAGATCCATTTCGAGTGTATAGCTCCCGTGGCCCACGCGACCGCCTGATCCGGAATCTGCGCGTCGATCATGTAGTGTGTGAACCCGAGCGCCACGCCGAGGATCAACATTACGCCGCCCACCAGCAGCCCGCACTCGGTCATCACCCGCGGCACGTCGCGGAAGAGGTTCAGGTCGCGGTGCACGAGCACGGCGACGAGGAACGTGTAGAACGCCGTGAGCGCCGCCGCCTCGACCGGCGTCGCGAATCCACCAAACAAGGCCGTGAGCGCGACAACGGGCACGAGCAGCTCCCATTTCGCCGCCCAGATCGCGGCCAGCGCCTCGCGTCGGTCGAACGCCTGACGTCCGGCATCGCCCGCTTTGCGGCCCTCGTAGAGTCCCCACGCGACCGTGAGCAGCACGAGCAGCGCGCCCGGCAGGAGGCCGCCTTGGAAGATCTCCTCGATGCTGATGCTCACGCCGCTGCCCGGCGTGCTCGCGATGATCGCGTAGAGGATCGGCGGCAGGCAGGGCGGGAACAGCATGCCCAACGAGCCCGCGCCGGTGAGCAGGCCGAGCGACGAACGTTCGGAGAACTTCGCCGCCAGCAGCACCGGCATGAGCACGCCGCCCAGCGCGAGGATGGTCGCGCCGGAGGCGCCGGTGAACGACGTGAAGAACGCGCACACAAGCGTTGCCACGATCGCAGGACCGCCGCGCAGGCTGCCGAAGAGCGCTTGGAAGAGCCGCACGAGCCGTTTCGCCGCGCCGCTCTCCGCGAGGAAATAACCCGCCAGCGTGAAGAGCGGGATGCTCGGCAGCGAAGGGTTCACGGTGAGTCCGTAGTGTTTCAGCGGCACGCCGGCCAGGCCCTCGCCTGCGGTCCAGAAGAGGATGAGCGCGGCGCCGCCGAGCGCGGTGAAGATCGGCGCGCCCAGTGCCACGGAGACGAGCAGCACGATCATCGCCGGCCAGCGCAGTTGCTCCGGGTCGATCGAGGTCCAGTGCACGAATGCTAGCAATCCCGCGGTGAGCGCGAGCGTTGCGAATTTCCACACCCAGCGATCCGCCGCGTGCCAGACGAGACGTACCGCGATCAACGCGAAGCCGATCACGAGCAGCAGTTGCACGACCCAAACCGGCACGCCGTAGGCGAAGATCTTGCCGAGCGGTCGCTGCGACATCACGAACTCCCAGCTCGCGAGCGCGAGCACGGCGCTCACCGCGGCGGCGAAGCCGTAGCCGACGATCCGCGAAAACGTGAGCACGCCGCCTTTGAACCACTGCGCGGCCGCGGACAGCGCGAGCAGGCGGTTGTCGCGCGCCGCGATCGCGCCACCGAGCATGCCCACCGCGAGCACGAGGTGCTGCACCATCGTGGCGGAGGCCGTGATGCCGGTGCCGATCGTCTTGCGGAGCACGATCTCGGCGACCGGCAACAGCATCATCACACCGAGCGCGAGCACGACGACGAGGTTTTCGCCGCGGCGCAGCGCGAGCAGCCAGGCCGGTTGGTTGACCGGCTCGGAGCCGGCGATCTCGGGAAGGGGAGCGGACATCGGAAACGCGCGATATGCAGGAGCGCCAACCCGGAGGCAACCGCGCATCCATGTTTGCGCGGCGCGCTCGCGCGCCGCGCCGGCTCAGCCCACGATCTCGCCGTAAAGGGCTGCGGGCGTGGCGCGGTCGATGCGGACTGAGACGAGGCGGCCGATCCGCGACTCGTCGGCGGGAAAATGCACGACGCGGTTGATGCGCATGCGGCCCATGAAGCGGCGGCCGGCCTTGTCGGGACCCTCGACGAGCACCTCTTGCACGGTGCCGACCAGCGCGGCGGTGCGCCGGCGGGAGTTCTGCTCGAGCAGACGGAGCAGCTCCTGGTTGCGCGCCTCCTTTACGGCTTCGTCGACCGGGTCGCCGAGCTCGGCGGCGGGCGTGCCGGTGCGCACCGAATATTTGAAAACGTAAGCCATGTCGTAGTCGGCCTCGGCGAAGAGCGCGGCGGTCTGCGCGAAGTCCTCGTCGGTCTCGCCGGGGAAGCCCACGATGATGTCGGTCGAGACGGCGAGGCCGGGACGCGCGGCCTTCAGGGCGGCGACGATCTCAAGGTAGCGCTCGCGGGTGTAGGGGCGGTTCATCGCGGCGAGCAGGCGGTTGCTGCCGGACTGCACGGGCAGGTGCACGTGTTCGCAGAGTTTCGGCAGGCGGGCGAAGGCGGCGACGAGGTCGTCCTTGAAGCCGCGCGGGTGCGGCGAGGTGAAGCGGATGCGCTCGATGCCGTCGACTTCGCTCACGCGGTCGAGCAGCTGGACGAACGGCGACACGCCGCCGGTGTGCTGGTAGTCGCGTCTCCCGTAGCTGGTGACGATTTGGCCGAGCAACGTGACTTCTCGCACGCCGCGGGCGGCGAGGGCGCGGCACTCGGCGACGATCTCTTCCATCGGGCGCGAGCGTTCGTCGCCCCGCGTCTTCGGCACGATGCAGAAGGCGCACTGCATGTTGCAGCCCTGCTGGATGGAGACGAAGGCGGTGACCTGGCGCTCGCCGAGCACGTGGTCGCGGATGGCGTTCTGCGAACCGGGCTCCTCGGCGGTGTCGACGATCGGCTGCGCGAGTGGGATGCCGGCTTCGCGCGCGGCGCGGAGGTTGTCGAGGTAGCCGGGCACGGCGTGGAACTTCTGCGTGCCGACGATGAGGTCGAGGTCGGGCAGGCGATCGAGCAGCTCGGCGCCGCGGTTCTGCGCCATGCAACCGAGGATACCGAGGACGAACTCCGGCTGGCGGCGTTTGCGCACGGCGACGTTTTCCGCCTTCGCGAGCGCCTTCTGCTCGGCGAGGTCGCGCACGGAGCAGGTGTTCAACAGGAGCACGTCGCAGTCGTGCTCGTCGGCGACGATGCGGTAACCGCGGGCGCGCAACATCGCCGCGACGGCTTCGCTGTCGCGCTCGTTCATCTGGCAGCCGTAGGTCTTGATGTGGACGCGGTTCATGCCGGGGAGGTGCTGCGGCGAAGGACGCGTCCGAAGGCGCTGCGGCGCAGGTGCGCTTGGAGACTGGAGTGGACGCGGTTCATCGGCGGGCGGGTAGCGCGCCACCGTTGGCGGGGAGGGGGAGCCGTCAAACGGAAAGGCGCTGCGCGCAGCAGTGCGAGCGTGGCGGCGGACCGCGGACTGTGAATCCACGAGGTTGGTGGGGCAACGAGAGCGGTCCTCGTGGCTCGGGTCGATCTGGCGGGCGTGAAGCCCGCCCCACCGTTCGGAAGCTCGACCTCGACCCACGCGATTACGTCATGCTCTCGTAGGCGTGGATCTCGCGGGCGTGGTCGGCCCACCCGGGGAGCTGCGTCTGGCGGGCGGAGCGCAGAAGCAGAATCTCCTGTTGCATGGCGACTTCACCGGCCTGCTGCATCACGCGGTTGAGGCCGGCGTAGATGATATCGGCCGGGTCGATCTTGAGCTGTTCGGCGAGCCGCGTGAGCGGCTGAAACTCCTCCTGCTCGAGGTGTAGCTTGACCGAGTGCATGCGAACTCCTCCGGTTCGGGTTGGGCGGGGGGCGGAACGCCACAACGTAGTCGCATGCCCGGTGGCGGCAAATGGCGCCGGGCTCGGCGATGAACCGCGAGGCGCGGAGAGCTGCTCTCGCGAGCAGCTCCACTGCAAAATCGCGGCGGTATCAACCTGCCGGGGAGGCCAACGGAAAAGAACCGCGCAAGCCGCCGATGTCCGCGCAAGCCGCCGGTGGCAGCGCGCCGGCTTGCTGTCTCTCGTCGCTCGACGCTCGTCTCTCGGCCAGGTGGCGCGCTCAGGGCAGCTTCGCCTGGATGAGTTTGCTGACGGCGCCGAAGTCGATGAGGCCGGCCTGCTCGTGCTTCTTGAGCGCGCCCATGACCTTGCCCATGTCCTTGCGTGAAGTGGCGCCCGTGGCGGCGATCGCCTCGACGATGATGGCGTCGAGTTGCGCGTCGTTGAGGCCGGCTGGGAGATATTTTTCCAGCAACGCGATCTCGTTGGCGTTCGCGGTGGCGAGCTCGGGGCGGCCGCCCTTTTCGAAGTCGGCCTTGGCCTCGGCGAGCGTCTTCACGGACTTCCGGAGGACGGCGGTGACGAGGGCGTCGTCGATCGGTTTGTTCTGGTCCATCGCGGCGCGCTGGATCGCGGCGTCGGCGGTCCGCAGCGCAAGGGCGGTGGCGGAGTCGCGCGCCTTGAGCGCGGTGACGATGTCGGCGCGGAGTTGTTCGTAGATCTTCGACATGCGGCGGAGCGTGCGTGCGGCCGCGGGCGAAGTCGAGGCGGCAGCGCTCAGGCGATTGGCCGGGTGATCGAGCGTCCGTGGTATTCGAACTTCACGGTGGAGGACTCGCGGGCACCGAGCTCCCGGAGCTTGGCGCAGGCGAAATGCAGTGAGCCTTCGAGATCGCGCAGGCGGAGTTCGAGGCTGACCCAGTGGATCGTGCCGTCGGTGCCCTGGACGGAACCGCCGCCGACGACGTGGCCGAGGCGGGCGAGCATCAGTGCGGCGTGCAGCGGTTTCTCGTATTTGCGGATGCGGCGGTCGGCCATGAGCGGCTCGTCGATCCGCACGAACACCTTGAAGCCGTCGGCGGGGCCGGCGGGCGGGCGGGGACTGGCCGCGGGACGCAGGGCCGCCGCGACCCGATCAAGGAGACTTTTCATGTTTGGCTGGATTGAGCTGGAATCAGTACCGGCACTACTGAGCGGCGGCGAGCCGGTAATTGGCCAGAGGCGAACGACTGCGTATCCGGGGAGTTGGCCCCAACGCTCCGTTCGCGCCAGGCGACGCGCGCGGCATCGTCGCGGGAATCGGTTGGCCTCGCGGCGGGCGGAGCGGCACGTTGGCGGGTCATGACCGCCACAACGCCGACCGCCGGGCCGCCCAAGCCGCTCAAGGGGATCGTCATCCTGCTCGGGGCGGTGGCGTGTTTCGCCTGCATGGATGCCTCGGCGAAGTGGCTCGGGCGGCGTGACGTGCCCGCGCTCGAGATCGCCGGCATGCGTTACGTGGCGAGCCTGGTCGTGGCGGTGGCGGCCCTGCGGGTCTGGCGGCGGCCGGAGTTGCTGCGCTCGCGGCGGCCGGCGCTGCAATGGGGGCGTGCGATCTGCCTGATCGGCTCGACGCTCGGCTGCTTCATCGCAGTGCGGAAGCTGCCGCTCACGCAGTTCACCTCGATCAACTTCTCGGCGCCGTTGATCACCGCGCTGCTCGCCGGGCCGTTGCTCGGCGAACGCATCGGGCCGCGGCGTCTGGTCGCGGTGCTCGTGGGCTTTGCGGGAGTGCTCGTGATCACGCGACCGTTTGGCGGGAGTTTCTCCGCCTCGATGGGGTTCGCGGTCCTCGCGGCGCTTTCCAACGCGTTCTATTTCCTCGCGACGCGGATGATCGCGGCGCACGACCGCGCGGAGACGACGATGCTCTACACGAGCCTCGTGGGCACGCTGCTGGTTTCGCCCGCGTTGCTTGTGAGCTGGCAGACGCCCTCCGGCTGGCTGACGTGGGCGGTGTTGCTCGCGCTCGGCGCGATCGGGGCGGCGGGGCATTGGCTGCTCATCGTGGCGCACCGGCACGCGCCGGCCTCGACGCTCGCGCCGTTCTTCTACGCGCAGATTCTTGGCGCGGTGGCGTTCGGCCTCGCGGTCTTCGGCGACGCGCCGGACCGATGGACGCTCATCGGCGGCGGTATCGTGATCGGCTCAGGCCTTTACCTGCTCTACCGCGAACGCGTACGCCACAAATTCCCTAGCGCCGACGTGGCCGCTTGAGCGACGCCGAGCGCTCCGCCTCTGGCTCACACCGCGAGCGCGGTGCGAGCTCGCAGAGCAGCCTCGGCCTCGGCGTGGAGCTGGGTGAGCAGGAACGGCTTGGTGAGGATCCGCACGGCGGCGGGCCCGGTGCGCAGCCAAGTGGGGAGTTCCTCGGTGAGGCCGGTGATGAGCAGGACCGCGGCATCTTCCTGTCGCTCGCGCACGGCATCGATCACCGCGGCGCCGTCGATGACGGGCATGCGGAAATCGGTGATGACGAGATCGAAGGGGCGCCGCTCGAGTTGATTCAAGGCGGCCTCGCCGGAATTCGCGGTGGTGACGGAGTAGCCGAACCGCGTCAGGGCGGCGGAGATGCAGGCGAGCACGGAGGGCTCGTCATCAACGAGGAGAACCTTGGCGTTCATCGCAGAAACGCACGGTTTGCGGGAAACGCCGCCGCGGGGCGAACCGAAGTTGCCGACACTTTGTTCACAACGCCGCGGCTCCAAACCGCGGCGTTTCAATTCGGCTTGGCCGCAGGCGGTGTTCGACGGGCGGCGGCAAGCACCGCCCTACCGCAAGCGCGCGGATTCCGTCGGAGGGGGCGGCTTTCCCGGGGGTCTCCGTTTCAGCCGATCTCGATCCGCACGGCGGCGGCGCACTCGCGGGCGCGGTCGCGGGCCTCCTCGACGGTCTCGCCGGAGGCGACGACGACGCCGAGGCGGCGGTGGCCGCGGCACTCGGGTTTGCCGAAGAGGCGCAGATGTGTCTCCGGCACGGCGAGCGCGCGTTCGAGCCCGGAGAACGTGGGCACGCCGTCGCCCTCGCCGAGCAGAGCGACGCTGAACGCCGGCCGCAGCAACCGGATCGGCGGCACGGGCAGGCCGAGGATCGCGCGGGCGTGGAGGGCGAACTCCGACCATTGCTGGCTGCCGATCGTGACGAGGCCGGTGTCATGGGGACGTGGACTCACTTCACTGAAGATGACCTCCTCGCCGCGCACGAAGCACTCGACGCCGAAGATGCCCCAGCCGCCGAGCGCGCCGACGACGGTCTTCGCGATCTCCTCGGCGCGGGCGAGCGCGGCGGGCGACATCGGGCAGGGTTGCCAGCTCTCGCGGTAGTCGCCGTCGATCTGCACGTGGCCCACGGGCGGGCAGCACTGGATGCCGTTGGTCGCGGAGACGGTGAGCATCGTGATCTCGTAGTCGAAGCGGATGAACCCCTCGACGATGCAGCGGCCGGCGCCGGCGCGAGCGCCTTCCTGGGCGTAGCGCCAGGCGCGCGGGAGATCGGCGGCGGTTTTCACGACGCTCTGGCCGTGGCCGCTGGACGACATGATCGGCTTGAACACGCAGGGGAAACCGAGCGTGCGGGCGGCGTCGGCCGCCTCCTCTTCGGTGGCGACGAAGCGGTACGGTGAGGTGGGCAGCTTCAACTCCTCGGCGGCGAGGCGGCGGATGCCTTCGCGGTTCATCGTGAGCTTCGCGGCGCGCGCGGTCGGCACAACGCGTTGTCCTTGTTTTTCGAGTTCGACGAGCACGTCGGTGGCGATCGCCTCGATCTCGGGCACGATCAGGTCGGGTTGCTCGGCGGCGATCACGCGGCGGAGCGTGAGCGCGTCGAGCATCGGGAACACATGGCTGCGGTGCGCGACCTGCATCGCCGGGGCGTTCTGGTAGCGGTCGCAGGCGACGACTTCGCAGCCGAGGCGCTGGAGCTCGATGGCGACCTCCTTGCCGAGCTCGCCCGAGCCGAGCAACAGGACGCGCGTGGCGCCGGCGGTGAGAGGAGTGCGGAGAGAACCGGGAGCGAACATGATTGGCGCGATGCTTCGCGTCCGCGCGCGCGGGCGCAAACCGGATTCGGGCGGCGCAGGCGGGGCGCTGCGGTGGAGCGCAACGAGGCGTCGTGAGCGGCGGCGAAGGGACGGAAATGGGTTGGCGGTGAAGCGACGGTTACGGCCGCACGTGAAGTGCGGCCCTACGCGCAAGCGCGCGGATCGCGCGGGCGCTCCGCGCTGGCGTTAGGGCCGCAGCTCGTCTGCGACCGCTCGGGCCGCCGGCGCCACCCCGGGGCTTGGCAGGGCTGGGCAGCGCGGGTAACGCAGCGGGATGCGTTCTGCGTCCGTCGTCGTCCACACCTACCAACGTTGCAGCACATGCCGCAAAGCTGTGCAGTGGCTGCGCGAGCGCGGAGTCGTTTTCGAGGAGCGGCCGATCGTGGAGCAGCCGCCGTCGCCCGCGGAGCTGCGGCGGATGCTGGAGCTGCAGCGCGGCGAACTGCGCCGGCTCTTCAACACCTCCGGGCTGGAGTACCGCGCCCAAAGTCTGGCGACGAAGCTGCCGACGCTCGGCGTGGACGAGTCGCTGGCGCTGCTTGCGGGCAACGGCCGGCTGGTGAAACGGCCGTTCGTGCTCGGGCCGGATTTCGGGCTCGTGGGTTTCGACGCGGCGAAATGGGCGGCGGTGGACTGGCCGCGCGCGAGCTGAGCGGCGCTGGGAGCCGGGGCGTTCGTAGCGCCGAGCGGGCTGATCCGGTTGATTTTGTAGGAGCCTGCTTGCAGGCGATTCCGATGTCGGGTTCGCGGCGCGCCGATCGCCTGCAAGCAGGCTCCTGCCTCGTCCGCGGCTCAGCGGCGGAGTTTTGCGACGAGCGCGGGCAGTTCGCGCAGATTGGCGGCGGCGTGAAAACGCGGGTTGTCGGTCGGCGCGGGCACGTTTTCGTGGGCCCAGATTAGCGGATACGGAATGTGGACGCCTTGGCCGCCGAGCTCGAGGATCGGCAGGATGTCGGAGCGGAGGGAGTTACCGACCATGAGGAAGTTCTCCGGCTCGATCTGATGGCGGGCGAGCACGCGCGAGTACGTGGCGACATCCTTCTCGGCCACGACGTCGCAGTGCGCAATGTGCGGCGCGAGACCGGAGCGCTCGAACTTCCGTTCCTGATGCCGGAGGTCGCCCTTGGTGATCACGATGAGGCGGAAATCGGCGGCGAGCGCGGCGAGCGTCTCGGCGGCGCCGTCGAGGAGTTCGACGGGGTGCGCGAGCATGTCCTTCGCGCCTTGCACCAGGGCGCGGAGCTCCTCCGCGGGGATCCGGCCGCCGGAGAGGTCGATGGCGGTCTCGATCGAGGAGAGGGCGAAGCTCTTCACGCCGTAGCCGAAGAGATCAAGGTTGCGCATCTCGGTCGCGTAAAGCGCCTGCTCGACTGTCTTGGGATCGTGGTAACGCGCGAGCAGCTCCTGAAAACGACGGTGGTACTCCTCGAAGAGCGTCTCGCTATGCCAGAGCGTGTCGTCGGCATCGAAGCCGATGGCGGTGATCATGCGCGGCGAGTGTGCGCTGCGCGTGGCGGGTGTCGAGCGGTGCGGCGGACGACGGGTGAAGCGCCCACCCTGCCAGCGAGTGCGCCGGTGTCGGGCGCGAGGGTCGCCGCTGGAGGCGAGTCGTGATGAGGCGGTGCGAAAACGTGAAACGGCGCCGCCGTTGCCGGCGTCGCCGTGGTCGCGTTTTCCGCTGCGGCGGGAGCGACGAGGCACGACCGACCCAGTGATCGTGCGCCCATCGGCGGCCGGTCCGGACCGGGAACGGCCGCCTCTCGCCGGAAAAATGGATCAGCTGTCGGCGGGCTTTTCGCCGGAAGCGGCCGGTGCGGCGGGCGCTGCGGGGGCGGCGGGCGAGTCGCAGTGGATCTTCTTGAGGTGATCGAGGCCGTAGCGTTCGCCGATCGCGGCGATGCGCGAGGGATCGATATTGCCGACGATGTTCACGAAGACGGCTTCGCTGTCCTTGCCGAGGACAGTGATCGTGAGGCCCTCGATCGCGGAGTTGCGGCCGATCTTCACGAGCACGGCGACGTCGTCACCGTTCTCCTGCACGTTGACGGCGCGGTGCCAGCCCTGCGTGGCGAGATCGGCGCGGATCTTCTGCATGCGGCCCGTGAGGTCGGCGCGGTTCTTGTCGTCGAGGCCAAGCACGTGGACGCGGACGCTTTTGAGATCCTTGAGGAGCGCGGCGGCGTCGGCGTCCTGGCACTTGGCGATCGTGGCGGCGAACGTGAGCAGCGGCTCGGGGAGGTTCACCTCGACATTCTGCGTGCTGGTGACGCCGGAGAGGGCGGTGGCGAAATCGACGAAGCCGGGTTCGGCGGCGGAGGCGTTGACAGTGGCGAAGGCGAGACTCGCGGCGCAGGCCGCGGCGAGGAGAGTTGAGCGAAGAGCGGATTTCATGGTGATGGATCTGGTGGCCGCGCCGGCGAAACAGGTGCGGCGCTGAGCACAACACACGGCAGCTTTCGGAAAGTTGCAGAGGGTTTTCGTCCCTGCGCAGTGATGGATACCCGGCACCTCGCCCACCCAGTGTGGCGCTGCGCGCAGATGCCTGCCGTGATGAGTCGGTCGCCTATCGGGTGAGCACTGGACGAACTCGCATGAATCGGCGGGATGTGCTGCCTATGGGGAGCGTATCACAAATCGTGACGAGCTCGGGTGACCCTGGGTGCACAGTTTCAACTTCCTCCCAATTGAGCAGATCTGAGCTGGCTTCGACAATGTAGTGCAGATCGGTGGCGTAAGTCTTGCGGGTGAACTGAACCGCGAGGAAATCGGAGCCGCCTAAGTGTTCAGTAACAACGTGCACATTGGTGCCTCGGCCGGATCCGCGCGGGGTCTTGAAGGCGTAGTGGAGGAGGTTGAGCACGCCATCGCCTTCCGGGTCGCGGTCGGGGGCCTGGTTGCGGTCGTGGGGATCGGACAGGCCGTTTGCGGCGGCCCACTCGTAGTATTCGATCTCGGCCTCAGACGAGGCGATGAAGTCTGCGCCGGCACTCATCACGGTGCCGTAAGCGTTGGATACCTCGACGTGGTAGCGGCCGGAATCGGCGGCAGTTGCGGCCGAAATGCTGAGGGTGGCGGAATCGGCGCCGGGAAGGACGTCGCCGTCCTTGTACCAAGAGTAATGCAGATCGACGCCGGAGGCGTTGACCTTGAGTGTTGCCCCCTCGCCGAGACGAACGTGGCCCCCGGTTGGAGATTGAATTATTGTCGGCTCGGGCGCCGATGCGGCTCTCAGGCGGATGAAACCGGTCTGGGTGACGCCGCAACGATTGCCACTGCTGCCGGTCAAGAGCAGGCGCCCGGAATCATCGAATACTGCGGCTGGCGTGTCGAAGGAGTCGATGTTCCTGAGTTGGAAGCTCTGGTCGACCATGCCATCGGTGCGGAGCCTAAGGAGGGGTAGTGCCCAGTAGGACTCGAATTCCGCGGATGGGATGCGCGCTAGCAGACCACCCGCAATGACGGTGCGCCCATCCGGCATCGGGAACTGCGCCCGCACTGTGCCTGTCCAGTCGTCTTGCTCGGGCATATAGGCAAGCGAGCCGTCGGGATGGAGTCTCACCGAACCATTGAGCACGATCTCGCCATTGGGCAGAAGAGCCATCGCCTCCAAGGACCAATCCACAGCGTCGTTGTCGGCGGCGAATGCCGGATCGGCGGCACCATCATACAGGAGGCGGGCAAGATACCGTTCACTGGTCCCGGAGGAACCGACGGGAGAGGATCCACACGTGAGGATCTTGCCATCTGGCTGAATCGTGAGCGCACCTATCGAAAAAGGGCGAGCAATGGTCGCGGCAAAGGTGGCGTCAGGTGCACCATCGGAACAGAAGCGCACAAGCCAACCGTCTCCGCCGACGACCACCTTTCCATCGGCTTGCAGGGCCAATGCGGCCGGTGCGTTGTACCAATCGATGGCGAAGCTGGCATCCGGGGCGCCATCTGGAAGCAGTCGTTCGACGGCGCGACCGCCCATTGAGCGCGAGAGCAGAATTTTTCCATCTGGCTGGCGCGCGATCACGGTCACTGCGCCTTCTGCAGCGGGGGGGGTGAATGTTGGGTCCGCCGTGCCGGTGGCGGTTAGCCGAGCGATACCCGCGCGCGGGAGGCCGTTGACGCGGGAGAAGCCACCGCCGATTAGCCAGCCGCCATTCTTGATCGGGAGCGCTGCATGAACCGCCAAGCTCGGCTTGAAGAACGCGCCGCAGGCACTGGAGAGGGAGCCGTCCGCGTTGAAAGTCCGCACACATTTGTCGTCGTCGCCAACCGCGACAACGCGTCCGGAGGACAGTGCGGCTACACCGCGCATGATCGTGCTCCGGTTGAGGTAGCCGGGAGCGGTGAAACTCGTGTCGGTCGTCCCATTGGGAAGCAGCCGGACCAACGCGAAATCGAAGTTTGTGTAGACGTAGATCCGGCCGGCCGCGTCGATGGCCACAGGGGGCGGATAGAGGCTGGCACCGGCAAGTCGGACGCGTGGGGAGAAGGTTGTATCGCGGCTACCGTCGTTGAGCAGCCGCACGATCGATGAGCCGGCAGTGATGACGGGCTGACCGTCGCTTTGGATCGCGAACGAGTGGATCTCCGACAGATCGGCGGGCGCGTTGAAAGTCGCATCCTTGGCGCCGTCGAGCAGCAGGCGGACGAAGGTGCCGGCCGACCACTGGCCCGGAAACAGAATCCGGTCTTGGTTGTCGATGGCGAAGCAACCACTCGACGGTGTGGCCGCGGCGCTGAAGGTGGAATCGGCGCGACCGTCGGGAAGCAGCCGGAGAACCGTTGTGTATTGAAACGCCGCAAGGCCATCGAAGCTCCCAGGTCCGCAGACGACGATCCGTCCGGTGGACTGGAGCCCGATGCAAGTGACGGTGCCGGCGAAGCCGCGATTGTTGCCGAAGGTGCGGTCGAGCGAGCCATCGGTATTCAAACGAGCGATGCCGCCGCGCTGCACGTTGTTCACGAAACAAAACGCGCCGCCGAGGAGCACCTTGCCGTCGGGCTGGACCGCGATGGTGAGCACCTTGCCGTCGATTTGGGGGGCGAACGTCGCGTCGATCTTGCCGGTGGCATCGAAGCGGGCGAGATTCCAGCGCCGGGCGCCGTCGATGGTGGAGAACTCGCCGCCGACATAGAAGCCGCCGGTGATCGGGTCGGCGGCGACGGTTTGGGCCGAGGCGCCGGTGGTCTCGATCAGGGGCAGAAAGGAGTCGTCGAGGCAGAACTCGTCGGCGTATCGAGTCGGCGTCGTGATCAGGCGCCCGGCTTGGGAAACGGTCGACTCGCCACCGGCGGTGACGACGACATCGTACAGGCCGGCGTCGGCCATCGTGACGTTGCTGAGTGTCAGGGTCGGGCCGGTGGCGTTTTCGAGCGGCGTGCCGAGGTGGCGCCATTGGTACGACAATGGCGCCGCGGCGGTGGCGCCGACCTCGAATCGGGCGGTGGCGCCGACCTCGAATCGGGCGGAGGTGCCGGCCGTCGCGACGACGGTGGTGGGATCCAGGGTGATGGTCGGCGGCGCTGCCACGGCGACAGCGGAGAAGACCGCTATCTGGAGAACGACTCCCGCGAGGGCTTGCAGCAGGGATGACGGCTTCATGGGGAGATTTGGGGCGTCCGGCGCCATGTTCGACGGCGAGTTCCAGCACCACCACTAGGGCGTCAAGAAAACGATGCGACGTCAGGTTCGGCCAGCCGAAAAGGCGGCCGTTCCCAGCTTCGCCTTCACGGTGCGGCGGTCGAGATCGAGGCGGCGGGCGGTCTCCTCGATGTTCTGCGTGTGGGCGTGGACGCTGCAGCAGTAGTGGGCGAGCAGGCGCTCGGCCGTCCATGAGCCCGAGGCGAAGATGGTTTCCCAATCGGGAGCGGCGCCCCGGCGGCTCGCGGTGGCGCGCGGGTGGTATTCGCGGCGCAGGAGGATGTTGCGGACGCATTGCTCGAGCTCGCGGAAGTTGCCAGGCCAGGCGTAGTCGGAGCCGAGCTCGCGCTCGATCCAGGTGAGCACCTCGGCGGCGACGGCGGGCGCCTCGATTTCGCCCACGAGCCGGCGTGCAACGACGCCGACCAGCAGCGCGAGGTCGCCCGGCGCGTCGGCGAGTTGCTCGCGCAAGGACGGCGCGGCGATCTGGTCACCGCAGAGGCGGAAGAAGAAATCCTCGCGGAAACGGCCGGCGCGGATCTCCGCCTCGAGGTCGCGGTTGGTGGCGGCGACGATGCGGCCGGCGAAACGCCGCGGCTCGCTCTCGCCGAGACGCTGGAAGGTGCGCGACTGGAGCACACGGAGCAGTTTCACCTGGATCGACGCGTCGACCTCGCCGATCTCATCGAGGAAGACGGTGCCGGTGGCCGGGCAGACCTCGAGCCAGCCGGAGCGGTCTGCGAGCGCGCCGGTGAATGCGCCGCGGCGGTGTCCGAAAAGTTCGGATTCGACGAGCGTGGGCGAGAGCGCGGCGATGTTGAGCGGGAAGAAGAATTGCTCGGGATGTCCGGCGAACTGGCCGCGGCGGCTGTCGAACGGCAGGTGGCGCGACAGTGCGAGCGCGCGGGCGACGAGCTCCTTGCCGGTGCCGGATTCGCCGGTGACGAGAGTCGTGATCTCGTCCATCCGCGCGAAGAGGCAGCGCCGGTAGCGCCGCATGTCGTGCGTGAAGATCGATTGCCAGATCGCCGCGCGCAGGCGCGCCATCGGCCGCGAGGCGCCGACGAGTGAACGGTGGATGTGCACGAACGCGCGGCGGACTTGGAAGAAGAACGCGAAGAGCGCCTCGGGCGGGCATTCGTCGAGGAGCTTCATTCCGGGGCGGCGCAGCAGCCTTTCGACCTCGTTCGCGAAGTCGCGGAAGTAGGGTGCACGAAAGGCGGCGGTGGGGTCGGCGCTGGCGAGCGTCTCGTCGAACCGCGCGCAGTAGCGGTGGAAGACGGCGAACAATACCAGATCGCCGAAACGCTCGGCATCGGTCGCGGCCGGCGGACGGGCACCGGCCGTCGGCCAAACCCCTGCGAGACGCTCGACGAGTGCATCGACGCGCCGACGGATCAGCGCGAGGTTTGGCTGAGGTGCCGCGACGCTCCCGCCGGCGTCCGCCGCGCCGGGCTGCAAGTTCCATTCGGCTCCGTCGCGGACGAAGTCGGCGGCCAGTGCATCCCGCTCGGCCTCGATGCGCTCCGGCAAAAAGGGATTGGCATAGATCAGCCGCGAAACGGCGTCGGCAAAACCGCCCTCGGTAGGCGTAAGGAGGCTCATGGGTGGAATGATCGCTTAACCGACAAAAAACGCTAGGCAATAGCCATAAAATGTAAGATCCACATAACTCAACGGTCGTGAATTGATATGGAACATGTTCAACACCAACGCCGCGACACGTGAGGTCGGGCGGTTGGCACGGACTGGGCAAAGAGGGGAGGTGTTCACCAAACGCACACCATGAAAACCATCCGTTCGCTGTTTCTCGTTGCCGCTGGGGTGTTGGGGATCGCCGCATCTGCTTTCGCGGCCGGCACCCTGACACCTGTCGGCGCGACGCAGTCCCCGATCCAGATCCGCGATCATCACGTCGATATCGTGATCAACAACGGCTTCGCCCGGACCGAGGTCACGCAGACGTTCTTCAACCCGAATGCGCAGGACTTGGAGGCAATCTACGCGTTCCCGGTGCCGAAGAGCGCCAGCCTTTCCGAGATGACGATCTGGGCGGGCGAGAAGGAACTGCACGGCGAGGTGCTCCCGAAGGCGCAGGCCACGCAGGTCTACGAAGAGGAGAAAGCTGCTGGCAACGACACCGGTCTCGCCGCCCAAAACATCTACCAGACCTTCGAATTCCGCGTGTCGCCCGTGCGCGCCGGCGCCGAGACGCGCGTGCGCTTCGTCTATTACCAGCCGCTCGAGATCGACACCGGCATCGGCCGCTACCTCTACCCGCTCGAGGATGGCGGCACGGATGACGCCGGCGCTTCGTTCTGGACGCAGAACAAGCAGGTCGAGGCGAACTTCTCCATCGCGCTCGAGCTGAAGAGTGCCGCGCCGATCGCCGATGTGCGCGTGCCCGGTTTCGAGACCGCGGCCGCGGTGGAGAAACTCGCCGATGGCCACTACCGCGTGAAACTCGACCGCACTGGCGCGAAGCTCGAACGCGACTTCGTATTCTACTACCGGTTGCAGGACGGCCTGCCCGGCCGCATCGAGCTGATCCCGTACCGCGCCGCCGCGGACAAGCCCGGCACGTTCATGATGGTGGTCACGCCCGGCGTCGACCTCCAGCCGCTCACCAACGGCGCCGACTACGTGTACGTGCTCGATGTCTCCGGCAGCATGCAGGGCAAGATCGCCACTCTCGCCCGCGGCGTGGGCAAGGCGCTCGGCCAGATGAAGCCGCAGGACCGCTTCCGGATCGTGACGTTCAACGACTCCGCCCGCGAGCTCGTCCCCTGGACCGCCGCGTCGCCCGAGGCCGTGCAGAACGCCCTCGCGACTGTCCAAGGCCTCGTGCCCGTCGGCAGCACGAACCTCTTCGACGGCCTCGAGCTCGGACTCCAGAAAACGGATGCCGATCGCGCGACCTCGCTTGTGCTCGTCACCGACGGTGTGACGAACACCGGCGTGGTCGAACCGAAGAAGTTCGCCGAGCTGCTCCGCCAGAAGGACATCCGCGTCTTCGGCTTCCTCATGGGCAACAGCGCGAACTGGCCGCTGATGCGCGTCGTTGCCGAGACGAGCGGTGGCTTCTACGCCAGCGTGTCGAACGACGACGATATCCTCGGCCAGATCCTTCTCGCGAGATCCAAGATCTGCTTCGAGGCGATGCACGACGCGCAGCTCAAGATCTCCGGCGTGCGCGTGACCGAGACGACCGGCGACTATCCCGGCAAACTCTACCGCGGCCAGCAGCTCGTCGTCTTCGGTCGCTACGAGCAGGCCGGCCCCGCCAAGGTGGAGCTCCGCGCCCGCATCACCGGCGAGGACAAGACGTACGCGACGACGTTCGACTTCCCCGCGACGGACACGGAGAACCCCGAGATCGAGCGCCTCTGGGCGATGAGCCTCGTCGAGCAAATCGAAACCGGCCGCGACCGCGGCGACATCGATCCGAAGGAGGCCGACGCCGCCATCCGCGACCTCGGCACGTCGTACCAGATCGTCAATGACCAGACCGCGATGGTCGTGCTCGACGACGCCTCGTTTGCCAAGCGCGGCATCGACCGTCGCAACCAGCAACGCGTCGCCACCGAGCGGCAGGCGCAGGCCGTGCGCGCCGCGCAGCCCGCCCGCGATGCCCAGGTCGACAAGGCGCAGCCGGCCTTCTCGCGGCCCGCGCACTCGATCGGTGGCGGCAGCGGCGGCGGCGCCCTCGACCGCAGCAGCGTCGCCGTGTTGCTGCTCACCCTTCTCACGGCTCTCGCCCTCGTGCGCGTGAGCGAACGTAAACGCCGCGAGCGCGGACAACGGTAGGCGGTGAACTCGCGGCCCGGGCGGATTCCCGTCCCGCCCGGGCCGCGTTTCCCGCGTTTAGCGACTGATGCTTTGCGTGGTGGGGCGGGCTTTATGCCCGCCATCTGCACTCGGCGCACGCCTCCGAAACCGGATGGCGGGCGTAAAGCCCGCCCCACCACTGGAGCCCTCACAACCCACCTCCATCAAATCTCCCGCGCAGAGTTCTCCGCCATGTTCTTGCCGCAATCACGTCTTCTTCGCCCATTGCTCGCCACGGCCGCCATCGCGAGCGCGCTATTCGCTTCCGGCTGCGCCTTCTGGCCGGGTCGGAATGCCCACCGCGCGAGCAGCGTCGTCGCGTTTCTCTATCCCGACGAGAAGCAGCCGCTCGTCACGCCCTCGACGCCCGAGCTCGCGCTGCCGTTGCGCGTGGGGCTCGCGTTTGTCCCGAGCACGGAGCGTCGCCACGACGAGTTCTCCGCGATGCAGAAACAGGTGTTGCTCGAACGCATCGCGGCCGATTTCCGTGCGCTGCCGTTCGTTCAGTCGCTCGAGGTGGTGCCCGAGAGTTACCTGCGGCCGGCGGGTGGTTTCGCCAATCTCGATCAGCTCCGAGGGCTGCTCGGCATCGATGTGATGGTGCTCGTCGGCTACGATCAGGCGCAGTTCACCGACGAGAACCGCTGCTCGCTCGCCTACTGGACCATTGTCGGCGCGTATTTCGTGCACGGGAACCGCAACGACACACACACGCTCATGGAGGCGTCGGTGTACGACGTCCGCAGCCGCGCATTGCTCTTCCGCGCGCCCGGCGCCAACCGGACGAAGGCTTCGGTCGCGCTCGTGAACGTCGGCCGCGGGTTGCGCGCCGACAGCGCCGCGAGTTTCGACGGCGCCACCGCCGATCTCGCCGCCAATCTCCACGCTGAACTCACGGCGTTCCAGCAGCGCGTGAAGGAGGGCAAAGCCGACGCGAAGATCGTGCATCGCGCCGGATATGCGGGCGCGTTTTCGCTCGCCGAGTTCGGCGTGCTGCTCGCTCTGCTTGCCGCCGCGCTCGGAGTGGTGCGGGCCAGCGCCACCGACTCTTCTCTTCCGGGGCAGAGGCGGTGAATGAGGACACGACGGCCCGGGCCGTCCGTCCGGCTCGGGCCGTACATCCGCGGATTCGAACGGTGGGGCGGGCTTTACGCCCGCCATCTGCCATCGGTTGAGACCTGGAAACCGGATGGCGGGCGTAAAGCCCGCCCCACCACTGGAACCGCAATCTACTGGCCGGAACCGATTCTTTCCACCGGCCGTTATCCATCCCGCCCTTTCGCAACCATGTCTCCTCGTCGCCTGCCATTTCTGACTCTTGCGCTGTCGGTGCTCGCGCTCGCCATATCGGTAATCCCCGGTGCCGCCGCGGCGCTGCAGTTCGATCGCGCGGCACTCGCGGCGGGCGGGTGGTGGCGGTTCGTCGCCGGGCATTGGGCACACTGGGGCGGCGAACATCTAGCGTGGGACTTGGTCGTGTTCGCCGTGTTCGGCGCACTGCTGGAGGCGCGCTCGCGGCGCGGATTTGCGGTGGTGGTCGCCGGTTCGGCGCTGGCGATCTCGGCCGCCGTGGCGCTTGGCGCGCCGTCGCTCGATTTTTACCGTGGGCTCTCGGGCATCGACTCGGCGTTGTTCGCGGCGTTCTTCGCGCAACTGCTTGGCGACGCACGACGCGAGCGCACGGTTCTGCCGGCGCTGGTGCCGGCGGTTGCGCTGCTCGGTTTCGTTGGGAAATCAGCCTATGAGCTCGCCACCGGTGCGACGCTTTTCGTGACCGCCACCGGCGATTTCGTGGTCGTTCCTCTCGCTCATGTCGTCGGTGCCGGCGTGGGCATGGCGGTGGTGGCGACTCGGGAAGTCTTCCGGCGTGCCACATTTCTCCGCACTGAACCTCAACCCACCTGATCCATGTTCTACACTCTGCTTCTCGCGACCTTCGGGATCGCTTTTCTGGTATCGTGGCTCACCTCGCGTTTCTTCGAGACTGCGGCCGAACGCATATTGAAACGCGTCATCCAGGACGAGATTTCGTCGGCCTGGGTGCGTTACCTGAAGTTCGCACTGCTCGTCGTAGGCATCTCGAGCGGTGTGCGCATCTACGAACTGGAGCGCTTCATCTCGACGCCGGCGTACAACGAAAAGGCCGCGATCCTCGAGCTGACGCCGGCGCGCTGGACGCTGGAAGTCTATCGCACGGTGATCGGCTCGTTGCAGGGGCTCGCGTGGGTGCTGCTGGTGTTTTTCGTCGTGGCACTGCTTGGGTTCGTGGCGGTGCGGTTGATCGAAACGCTGCGGCGCAACCGAGAGCCGACCGGCTGATGCGGCGTGTATTCCAACGCGGTTCGCTTTCGCTGTCGCCGGGTGCGTTGAACCTGGTCCGCGGGCCGGGTCGGTGATCTCGGCTGCGGTGTTGCGGGAACTGCTCTGACACGCCGCTGGCCCCGCGCCCCTGGCCGGAGCGGCGCGCGCGAGTTCGCGTCCTTGGCTATTCCAGTCCGCGGCGCGCGACCTCGTCCTCGTCCCAGCCGAGGTAATGGCCGAGTTCGTGGAGGTACGTGATGCGCACTTCGTCGCGGTAGCGGGCGGGGTCGCCGTCGGCTTCGTCCCAGAGGTTTTCGAGGAAGAGCAGGATCTGTGGCGGCAGTCCTGCCTCCGCGCCGGCGCTCTGCCCGTGCGGCGGGCCGACGAAGAGACCGAGGATGTCGGGCTCGACGTTTTCGTCCTCGAGCATCGGCCCTTCGGGAAACACTTCGAGCGAGACGGGCACCTGTTCCGCCAGGTCACGGATGGCGGCGGGCAGCTTGGCGCGCGTGCCATCGACCGTGTCCTGCGCGAGACGGCAGAGCTCGTTCCAGTTCATCGCCGTCGGGTGTGACGCCGGGGTGCTCCCACTGCAACAACGCCGGCGTCCACAGCGTCACTCTCGACGCTAGCCGAAAGCCGCCAAGTCAACCAATAGTTGACACGGTAGAGGAGTGAGTGTCGCCCTGGGGACTATGTGTGGATGGCACGTTGCCCTGAGAATTTGTGGCCTGGGACGCTCAGGTGGCCACGGCCGTCGGGCGCGAATTACGGCGGGCGAGTTTCACGATCAATGCGATCAGGCCGGCCATGAGCAGGATCGGCAGCGCGATCGGGAGCAGCACGGCGATCACCACGCAACCCAGCGCGAGCAGCACGCCGAGCACGACGACCGCTGCAGTCCCGCCGCCGATGACGGCCAGTCCCAAAAGCAGGACGCCCGCGACCACCATCAACCCGAGCGCAGCGAGGCCGCCCACGAGTCCGCCGCAGAAATGACTCGCGACGGCCGGCAGGGCGAGGAGCACAAGCACCATGAGTCCAAGGAGAAAGGCGACTTTCAAAAAGGTCTTCATGCTCCCAGCACCCGAGCGGCGCGAAAAAGTTGCAGGGAAATCACGGGTTGGCGCGTTCTTTGCAATATCCGCCGGCGATGCTCTCCACCAACTCAGCGTGACCGCCTCACCGGCCGGCCGCGCGCCACCAACGCACTCCCATGAAGACCAATCCGAATCGCCATCTCGAACCTCCGTCCGAAACCGCCCTCTTCGACGCGCTCCTGCTGATCGTGGCCGGCGCGGCGCTCGAAGCGCAGACCCGCGGTGAGGTGAAGCCCTTCGGCAAACAGCGGCTGACGTTGCGCGCGCTCGGTGCGCGCCACGCCATGGCAGGCTAGAGGGACAGTTTTCCTCGCGTGACGGCAGCCGGCCTGCGGGCTCGGCCGCGGTCGCGCTTTTTTTGTGCACCGAGCCGGCGGCTTGAGTGCGGGGCGCAGAGGAGCAACATTCGCCGCAAGCGGTGCGCGTCGTGCCGCTCGGCCCCATGCTCCCCACCGAATTCCACTCCGAACTGCGCTTCGTGCTCGCGCTGGCGCTCGGCTTTTTGATCGGCCTCGAACGCGAACGCTCTGGCGCCGCCAAGCAGGGCCGGGTGTTCGCCGGCGTGCGCACGTTCACGCTTGTGAGCCTCTTCGGCTTCGCGTGCGCGTGGTTGCACACCGTCGGCCTGACGGCGGCGGTACCGGTCGGGCTCGTGGCGATCGCCGGACTGGCGGCGCTCGAGTACTTCGCGAAGCTGCGCGAAAACCGCATCGGCTGGACGACGGAGGCGGCTGTGCTGCTGACGTTCGCCATCGGCGTGCTGGCCGCGCTGGCGGCCCCGTGGGTGGCGCTCGCGCTGGGCATCATCGGCACCCTGTTGTTGTCGGAGAAGGCTCGCATCGAGGGGCTGGTGGAGAAGCTCGACGGCGCGGAGTTTCTCGCGGTGCTCAAGTTTCTCATCGTGACGGCGCTGATCCTGCCCGTCGTGCCGGACCGCGCGTTCACGAAGTTCGCGATCAACCCGCACAAGCTCTGGTTGATCGTGGTGATGGTGTCGTCGGTCGGGTTCGCCGGGTACTTCATGATCAAGAAGCTCGGGGCGAAGTTCGGCTGGTGGCTCTCGGGGCTGGCGGGCGGCATCGTGTCGAGCACGGCGGTGAGCGTGGCGGCGGAGCGCATCGCGCAGAAACAGCCGGAGCAGGCGCACCACGCGCTGCAGGCGGCGCTGTTGGCGAGCAGCGTGATGTACCTGCGTATCCTGGCGTTGGTGGCGTTTCTCAACGGCGCGTTCGTGCCGGCGCTCGGCTGGAAACTCGGCGCGCTCTCGGCGGCGGGCTTGCTGCTCGCGTGGCTCGTGCGCCCAAGCGAGGAGCCGGTGGCGCGGGGACCGGTCGGGTCGTTGCAGAACCCGTTCGAGATCCTGCCAGCGCTCGGGTTCGCGCTGCTGTTCGTGGTGCTGATGGTCGTCACCAAACTTGTGCAGGCGCACTTCGGTTCCTCGGCGCTGCTGGCGCTGGCGGCGGTCGTGGGCGTGGCGGACATCGATCCGTTCATCCTCTCGCTGGTGCAGAGCAATCCGGCGCCGGATCGCGTCTTCGTATCCGCGATCCTCGTGGCGATGATGATGAACACGCTCGCGAAGGGCATCTACTTCTCGTCGCTGGCGGGCACTGTGCGCCGCGCGGGGCTGGTGCGTTTCGCGCTCCTCGCCGCGCTGCACCTGCCGCTGGCGTTCCTGTTCTGAGTTGCGGGGGCGTCGACGGGCGCGGGCCGTGCCTCGGCTCCCGAAAAGTGTAACATAATACGTTACACCTTCTGATCTGCTCTCGCTCCGTGCGGAGATGGCGTGCGCTACGCGTACGGAACGGTGGTGGTGTGGCGTCGGCTCCCCGGAATCGTGGGCGCCGGCCGTGCCAACCACCGCGCCACCACACGCGGCAAGATCGCCCGACCCTAGCCGAGGTCCTTATCGCGGCGGCGTTGGGCGAGCCAGACGAGGAGCAGCAGTGTGCTGCTCGGCGTCGGAGCGGCGGTGCGCTCGACGAAGAAGTCGTTGAGCCGTTGCCGCGGCAGGCCGAGCACGCGTGCGAGCTGGGCTTTGGTGCCGTATTTCCTG
>DATGXO010000115.1:0-10715 GCA_035298965.1 Opitutaceae bacterium
GGATTGGCCGCGGGCGGCAATGCCGAGCGGTTTCCCCGAGAAAAAGGCGCCGTGGGGGCGGACGTTTCGTTCTGCTGTGCGGCAGAATCTCCGAGCGAAACGTTCCTCCTTTCGGAACGAAGGGGCATGTCGGGCGTGAAGCCCGACCCACCATCGGAGGAGCAGGGCCGGGTTACTGCTTCGTGGCGTAGGCGGGGTCGAGCTCGAGGCGGAAGTAGTCGCGGGCGTTGGCGAAGCAGATGTTGCGCACCATGCCGCCGACGAGTTCGCGGTCGTTGGGGAGCTCGCCCTTCTCCATCTCGGCGCCGAGGAGGTTGCAGAGCACGCGGCGGAAGTACTCGTGGCGCGCGTAGCTGAGGAAGCTGCGCGAATCCGTGAGCATGCCGACGAAGCGGCCGAGCAGGCCGAGATTCGAGAGGGCGCCGAGCTGCCACTCCATCGCCTCCTTCTGGTCGAGGAACCACCAGCCACTGCCGTACTGGATCTTGCCGGGCACGGAGCCGTCCTGGAAGTTGCCGATCATCGTCGCGAACGCGTAGTTGTCGGCCGGGTTCAGATTGTAGAGGACGGTGCGCGGGAGCTCGTTGGTGGAGTCGAGCGTGTTGAGGTAGCGCGAGAGGGCGACGGTCTGCGGGAAGTCGCCGATGGAATCGAAACCGGTGTCGGGCCCGAGGGCGGTGAGCAGGCGGGTGTTGTTGTTGCGCAGCGCGCCGAGGTGAAGCTGCTTGGTCCAACCTCGCCTGGCATCCCAGCGGCCGAACTCGAGCATCATGAACGAGGCAAACTTCGCGAACTGCTCGCGCGTGGCGGCCCGGCCGGCGCGGGCGGCTTCGAAGATCGCCCTGGCCTCGGCGGCGGTGCAGGGCTCGGCGAAACACTGCTCCATGCCGTGGTCGGAGATGCGGGCGCCCACGGCGTGGAAGTCGGCGTGGCGCTGGTCGAGGGCGGCGAGGAAGTTGTCGAACGTGGTTACCGGCATCCGCGCGGCGGCGGCGAGCTTCTCGAGCCAGGCGTTGAAGGCCGCTGGGGCGTCGACGATGAGGGCCTTGTCGGGCCGGAAAGTCGGATACACGCGGGTCTTGATGCCGAGCTTCCTGATCTGCTCGTGCTGCTCGAGGGAGTCGGCCGGGTCGTCGGTCGTGCAGATGACGGCGACCTTGTTGGCGGCGAGGATGTCGTGCACGCGCATCGTCGCGAGACGCTCGTTGGCGACCTGCCAGATGCGATCGGCGGTCGAGGGATTGATCAGGCAGTCGAGGCCGAAGGTGCGGGCGAGTTCAAGGTGCGACCAGTGGTAGAGCGGGTTGCGTAGTGTGTGCGGCACGGCGGCGCACCAGGCGTCGAACTTCTCGCGCGGGGAGGCGGCTCCGGTGGCGAAGCGCTCGGGCACGCCGTTGCTGCGCATGGCGCGCCACTTGTAGTGGTCGCCGCCGAGCCAGATCTCGGCGAGGTCGGCGAAGCGGTGGTTCTCGAGGATGAGCTTCTGCGGCAGGTGGCAGTGGTAGTCGTAGATCGGCTCGTCCTTCGCGAAGGAATGGTAGAGGTCGCGCGCGGCCTCCGTGTGGAGGAGGAAGTTGTCGTGGATGAACGGTTTCATCAGGCGATGTCGGCGAGGAGTTCGTCGTAGCTGGCGTAGGCGGCGAGTTTGGCGCGGGCGGCGGCGCAGCATTCGGCGGAGGCGAGCTTGGTGTTCTCGGCGAGGAAGATCAGGTAGCCGGCGATGCCCTTGGCGAAGAGGAGCTGGGCCTCCGCGCTGATCGCGTAGAACCGCGCGCGCTGGGCGTAGCCGGCGGGCGTGTGGTCGCCGAGCGCGGCCTTGTCCGCGCGGCCGCCGCCGGCGAGCACGTAGAGGAAGTTGTATTCGAAGACGAACATGTGGTTCGGGCTCGCGGGGAGCGCCTCGAGCGCGGTGCGCGTCGCGGAGGCATCGGCGAAGACTTCGGTCGGTTTCCCGGCGGCGGCGAGCGCGGTGGTGATGAAGCTGCGCGCCATCTTCTGCTCGGTGGCGTCGGCGCTGAACGCGCCGAGGAGCGCGAGTTCGAGGGTGAAACGGTACCAGTCGGCCCAAAGCGATTGGTCGGCGGGATTTTGCGACGCTGCCACGGCGAGGCTCATCTCGTAGGTGTAGCGGCCGCTGGTCTTGATCTCGAGGCGGCTGCCGGTGACCTCGCCCATGATCTGGTAGTTCTCGGCAGATTTTCCGGAGCCGGAGTGGAAGCCGATGCTGACGCCGAACTTCTCGCAGACGGCCCACTGTTTCGCGATGAGGGTGCGAAGGGCGGTGTTGTCCGGATACGGGCAGTTTTTTTGGAAGCCGAACGCCGGCGCGATGAAATTCACCGGCATCTCGAGGGCTTCGCAGAACGCGAGCATGACGGCGGTGGTTTCCGGCGTGGTGAGGCCGGGCAGTTCGTCGATCGAGAGTTCGCGGAGGTACTTGCGGCCGACCTCGGTGGTGAACGCGGCGGCGCGGGCGGCGGCGTACTTCGCGTCGCGGCGCTTCATCTTCTGCAGGGAGGGCCAGACGGTGCCGACGAGCTTGGCGAACGCCGCCTCGTCGAGCTTGAGGCCAGCGGCGGCGACGCGCGCGCGGACTTTCGCGAGCAGCGCGGAGGGGACATCGGCGGTGGTCGCGGGCTGGTTGAGCGCGAGTTCGGGCGAGAGATCGAAGGTGATGTAGCTGGCGAGCAGGCAGCCGCGGACGAGCGCGTCCTCGCGGACGTCGAACTTGCCGCCGATGGGCTGGTGGTCGGCGTTGAAGCTCCAGGCGATGCGGCGCTGGTGGAAGCCGGTCTTGAGCTTGGAGAGGACGGATCCGTGGCTCATGCCCTCGACGCTCTGGCCCTGATGGCCCTCGGGAACGTTGGCGCCGATGAAGGGAAAGGGGACGGTATCCAATTTCCCGGCGAGCATGGCGTCGACATCGTAGACGAGCTCGCGCGGGATGGAGTTCTGGTTGGCGGTGAGGCCGATCTCGAGGGCGCTCATCGCCCACTCGACGGCGGGCCAATGGAGCGTGGTGAAGCGCGCGCCGACGCCGAGCGTGCTGCGGCCGAGCTGCTCGCCTGCGGTCGGGAAGATGGTCGAGTCGGCGTCGTGCTCCTGGATGAGGTTCTTGAGCGCGAGGAGGTTTTCCCATGTGGCCGGGAAGATCGCGCGGCGGCGGGAGAGCGGCACGCCTTCGTCGAGGACGCTGCTCGGGTCGTCGATCTTCTGCGCCTCGAGGCGCCAGGCGCAGTCGCCGGTGGCCTTGTCCTCGACGAGCGTCCAACGGCCGGCGGCGGTGTCGAAGCCGGACTTGTCATGGAAGCGCAGGCCGGCGGCGGAGGAGTCGAAGAACTTCTGCTGGAGTGCGGGCCAATCGAGGCAGAAGTCGGGACTGATGCAGGGGTTCTGCGCGATGCGGATATTGTGCGCGAGGAGGAAGGCGTTGATGGGCTTCATGGGTAGGAAACCGGAGACCGGAGAGCGGAGACCGGAAGATTAGGGGAGAAGGATGGGTGGATAGGACGGATACGTCGGATGGGCGGGCCGGGGGGCGCGATCGGTTGGGGACGGGGCGTTTCCAGTCTCCCGTTTCCGGTCTCCGGTCTCCGGTCTCGCTAGATCGTCATCGCGTGGTAGCCGCCGTCGACGACGAGTTCCTCGCCGGTGATGAACGAGCCGGCGGCGTCGCTGGCGAGGAGGAGCGTGGCGCCGATGAGTTCGCGCGCCTCGCCGAAACGCTTCATCGGCGTGTGTCCCATGATGCTGGTGACGCGATCGGGCGTGAGGACCTTGCGGTTCTGCTCGGCGGGGAAGAAGCCGGGGACGAGCACGTTCACCCGCACCTTGTGCGGCGCCCATTCGCGGGCGAGGTTGAGCGAGAGGTTGTGCACGGCGCCCTTCGTCGCGGAGTAGGTGAACACGCGCGAGAGCGGGACGACGCCGGACATCGAGCCGAGATTGATGATCGAGCCGCCCTGGCCGCGGTCGACGAGGTATTTGCCGAAGACTTGGCAGCCGAGAAAAACGCCCTTGAGGTTCACGCGCACGATGCGGTCGAACTCCTCCTCGGTGATCTCGAAGAACGGCGTGGCGGAGTTCACGCCGGCGCCGTTGACCACGATGTCGATGCGGCCGGAGCGTTGGAGGACGGCGTCGCGCAGCGCCTCGAGCTCGGCCTTGCTGGTCGCCTCGGCGGCGTGGAACCAGGCCTTGCCGCGCGCGGCGGCGATCTTGTCGAGGCGGGCCTGGGCCTTCTCGACGTTGCGGCCGACGAGGACGACTTCGGCGCCGGCGCCGGCGAGACCTTCGGCCATGGCGCCGCAGAGTTCGCCCGTGCCGCCGATGACGACGGCGACGCGGCCGGTGAGTCCGAACACGGAATTGAGGTAGGATTCGGGGTTCATGCAGAGAGATGGTCAGGGCGTAGGGCCGGGCGCAAGTCGCGCGGTTCGATCGTTTTCGGGAAACATCTCGGCCGGCGGTGCGCCGCTTTCGGGCATCGCACCCGCGGTGGCGTCGAGCCCGGCGGGCACCTCGATGGCACCCGCGCACGGAAGGCCGAGGCGGCGCAGCTCGGCCGCGGCGAGCGCGGCGACCCGGCGCGCGCCTTCGGCGTTGAGGTGGGTGTTGTCGACCTTGCCCTCGGGCACGCCGGGGTGCTCGCCGGGCGCGTAGACGACGAAAAGTTTCTTCGAGTCCTCGGGGCCGAGTTCGAGAAGGAGCTGGCGGGTGAGCGCCTCGAGTTCGAGCAACGGCACGTGCTCGGCCTCGGCGACCGCGCGCATCGCAGCGACGTACGGCCCGTGCATGTCGGGCAGGGTGCTGTCGTCGCTCCATGTACGGCGGACGATCGGCGTGGCGAGCACGGGCAAAGCGGAGTGCGCGCGGACATCGGCGACGAAACGGCGCAGGTTGGCGGGATACTCCGTATCCGGATCGGTGTAGCGCGCGGGGTCCTCCTTCTTCTCGTCGTTGTGCGCGAACTCGATGACGACGACATCGCCGGCGCGCAGGCCGCCGAGGAGGCGTTGCCAATGGCCGAGCGCGAGGAACGATTTCGTGCTGCGGCCGTTGGCGGCGTGGTTGACGAGGTGCCACGGCGCGCGGACCCACGGGCGGAGCTCCTGTCCCCAGCCGCGCTCGGGAAACGCGAGCACGGCCTTGTCGGCGGCGGTGGAGTCGCCGGCGAGGTGGAGCGCCGGGCCGGGCGCGGGCATCTCGCGCCGGAGGTAGCCCGCGGTGGTGGCGACGACGTGGTCGAACCACGGCTCGAGGAGCCAGAACACATGCGGGGTGTCGGGCACGACGGCGACCTCGCTGGCGATGCCGAGCGAGCGGAGTTTTTTCGCCATCGCCTCGCGGCCGGGCAGGAGCGGCGCGGGCGCGGTGCTGTTGAGGAAGAAGGTCGGCGCGCTGTCGCGCCCGATGTGGGCGAGCGGCGAGGCGGCGCGCCAGTTTTCCGTATAGTCGGCGAACGGCCCGCCGAGGAAACGGGTGGGGGCGCTGGGTTTGGCGACCTGCTGCGCGACGAGCGCGGCGTCGGTGAAATCGGCGAGGCCGTCGATGTCGACGACACACTGGACTGCGCTGGAGAGCGGCGGCGGCTCACCGTTCTGCCGTGCGGCAGAATCTTCGAGCGGATTGGCCCTAACTTGGAAAACTTCGCCCTCGAGGGCGGCGACGCCGTTGGTCGCGCCGAGCAGCGCGGCGAGATGGCCGCCGGCGGAACCGCCGACCGCGCCGATGCGCGCGGGGTCGATGCCGTGCTCGGCGGCGTGGGCGCGCAACCAGCGGACGGCGGCCTTGAGGTCGTGGAGCGCGGCGGGGAAACGGCCGGCTTCGCCGAGCCGGTACGACACGGGCACGGCGACGAAGCCGGCAGCGGCGAGACGTTTCGCAAACGGGCGCTCCATCGTGCGGTCGCCGGCCTCCCAGCCGCCGCCGTGGATGAGGAGGACGGCGGGCAGCGGCGCGACGGTCGCCGGGCGGTAGAGATCGAGCGCGAGCGGTCGGTCGGCGGCGGTCGCGTAGACGATATCCTCCGTGGCAAGCACGCCGGCCGGCAGATCGTCCGAAGGGAGGGCGGCGGCGGGATGCATTTTCAGCGCGCCGGCAAGGGCGGACGCACGCGTGAATTCGGCGGCGGGTGCGAGGGCGGCGACGGCGAGGGCGAGGAACGGGATGACGAGGCGGTGCAACGCGCAGCGGGCGTCGGCGAGCGCCGCCCCTACGGGACTGGTTGAACGATCACGGACGAGATGGCGCATCACGGTTTCGCGGCCTTGGCGGCCTGCTGGGCGAGCTTGGCCTTCCAGCGCGGATAATCGCGGGAGAGGAGTTCGGCGGGATCGTCGAGGTACCAGCGGTAACCGCCGCGGCGCTCGCGTTCCACTTCGGCGAGGTTGTAGCGGACGACGGTGTCGCGACCGCCGAAGATCGGGCGGTTGGTCCCGATCTCGTAGAAACGCGCCCAGAGCGGCGGGGCGCCGGGATCTTCGACGACGACACGATCATGGCCGTGCGGGAGGTCGGGCGCGGGCGGTGCGTCGAGACGGATGCCGGTGAGCTTCGCGGCTTCGAACCAGGCGATGGCGCTTTCGACGGCGTCCACGATTTCCGGTGACGGGTTTTTCACGCCCATGAGGAAGCCCACGATGCCGACGCTTTCGGCGCCGGAGAGCGAAACGTGCTCGTAGGCGCGGGCGGGCGCGGGCTCGAACGTGATCTCGTCGTGCTGCGCGCACCAGACGGTCTTCCGGCCGGCGACGACGATCTGGCAGCGCAGGATGCAGGCGATGCCCTTGTCGACGGCGGTGGCGGCGCGGGCGCGGAGCGCGGGCTCGAGCCACCCGAAGGGTTCCTTGCGGTTGGCGACATCGCGGAGGAGGCGGAGCACGTTCACCATCGCGTCGTCGTTGAAGGTGATGTGCGTGTAGTAGCCGGGGCGGAGCGGGTAGTACTGGGGCCAACCGCCATTGGCGTACTGGGCTTTCAGGAGGTACTCGAGGCCGCGGACGGCGGCGGCGCGGTTGAGCCCAAGGTCGGGCCCGCCGTGGCTGGCCACCGCGGCGAGGAATCGGATCTGAGTGTAGGTGGCGCCGTTGTCGATGGTGGGCGCGCGGTGGTCGAACTCGGTCTCGGCGAGGAACGCGGCATCGGGCGGCGCGGTCATGTCGCGGTTCTTCGGCCAGCCGCCGGACTCGGTCTGGTATTGGCGGACGGACGTGGCGATGGCGCGGGCCTCGGCGGAGGCGTACCACTCGGCAGGCTGGCGGGTGAGCTCCTTCCACGGCACGGTCGCGGAGAGGGAACCGGAGGCGAGTGCCGCGAGCAGGGCGACGATGAGGCGGGGCGCCATGATGCGTGACCTTGGAACGGGCTCAGAGATCGGTGATCGGGCGGTGACGCGGCACGAGCGTCTTCATGATCGTCCAGCCGATGAGGTAAGCCACGGCGCAGACAGAGAACACGATGAAATAGCCGGACTCACGGCCGTGGAAGCCAAGGAACGTCATCTGGGTCTCGCCGGCGTAGTCGAAGAGTTTGCCCGCGCCCTTGTTGATGATGAAGGAGCCGACGCCGCCGGCCATGCCGCCGATGCCGGTGATCGTGGCGATCGCCTTCTTCGGGAACATGTCGCCGATCGTCGAGAAAAGGTTGGCCGACCAGGCCTGATGCGCCGCGCCGGCGATGCCGATGATGATGATCGGGAGCCAGAAGGTGTATTTGCCCAGCGGTTGCGCGAAGAGGGCGAGGAGCGGGAAAAACGCGAAGATGAGCATGGCCTTCATGCGGCCGGCGTAGGGCTCCATGCCCTTCTTGCCGACGAAGTAGGACGGGAGCCAGCCGCCGATGATCGAGAGCATCGTGATGGCGTAGAGGACGAAGATGCCGAGCTTGCCGGCGGAATCGGAGGATTTGATGCCGTAGACGGAGCTGAGGTAGGCGGGCGTCCAGAAGAGATAGAACCACCACACGCCGTCGGTCATGAACTTGCCGGCGGCGAAGGCCCACGTTTGCTTGTACTTCAGGCAGGCGGCGAAGGACATCTTGGTGGCGTGCGAGGTGTTGCCCGAGGCGGCCTGCACGGCGGCGTCGGCCGCGTGGTCCTGCTGGATGTACTCGAGTTCGGCGGCATTCACGCGGGGATGCTTCTCGGGCTTGCGGTACATGAACTGCCAGAAACCCATCCAGAGGAAGCCGAGGGCTCCGATGATGATGAAGGCGGCTTCCCAGCCCCACGCCTTGGCGATGGGCGGGATGACGACCGGCGCAGCGAGCGCGCCCACGGTGGCGCCGGCGTTGAAGATGCTCGTCGAGTACGCGCGATCCCGCTTCGGGAAGTATTCGGCGGTGGCCTTGATGGCGGCGGGAAAGTTGCCGGCTTCACCGAGCGCGAGGACGAAGCGGGCGAAGATGAACAACGAGACGCTCACGGAGGCGATCCGCGCGGCGACATCGACCGCGGTGATCGCGCCGATGAGCTGGCGGGCGTGCTCGAAGCCGACCAACCAGTTGCCTGTGAGGATGCCGGAAGTGGCGATGCCGCAGAACGCGTGCAGGCAGGCGCCGATCGACCAAACGCCGATCGCCCACATGAAGCCGCGCTTTGTATCCATCCAGTCGACGAAGCGGCCCGCACAGAGCATGCTGATCGCGTAGAAGATCGAGAACAGGCCGGTGATCGTGCCGTAGTCGTTGTCGGTCCAGTGGAACTCGGGGACGATGAAATCCTTCCAGGTGAGCGACAGCACCTGCCGATCGAGGTAGTTGATCGTGGTGGCGAAGAACAGCAGGGAGCAGATCCACCAACGGTAATTGGTCGGAGCGGCGTTGTTCGTGTTCATCGGGCGGCTGGCGCCGGGCGGGTTGTCGGTCTCGGGGGTCATGGGGCAGGGGACGGGACGGTGTTGAGGGATTTGGGCTTCTTGGCCGGCTCGATCGTGACGTTGCGGAAGGAGATGTCGCCGGCGCCGTGCACGACTTCGGCGGTCTCGACGCCGCGGAACGTGCAATCGCGGAAACGGATGCCGTCGATCGTCGCGCCGGAGAAGCCGAGAATGTAGAGCACGCGCGGACTCGAGGCGGAGCGAACATCCTCCAGGTGCACGTTGCGCACGGTCGGCAGGAATCCGCCCTTCGCGCCCTCCTCGTAGAGCAGATCGATGGTGAGCACCGCCTCGGCGACGCGGCCGATCTCGACGTGACGCATGAATACGTTTTCGAGCACGCCGCCGCGCACGGCGTTGGTCTTGAAGCGCAGCGCGCGGTCGAGGTTGGGGCTGTCCATCTTGCAGTCCTCGACGAAGACGTTGCGGATGCTGCCGCTGCACTCCGAGCCGAGCACCACGCCGCCGTGGCCGTCCTTCATCGCGCTGCGGCGGATGATGACGTTTTCCGTCGGCGCGCCGACGCGGCGGCCGTCGTTGTTGCGGCCGGATTTGATGGCGATGCAGTCGTCGCCGGTGTCGAACACACAGTCCTCGATGAGCACGTCGCGGCAGGACTCGGGATCGCAGCCGTCGTTGTTCGGTCCGTGGGAGGATATCTTCACGCCGCGCACGATGACATTGGTGCAAAGCACCGGATGGATCTCCCACATCGGCGAGCGGAGAATGGTGACGCCCTCGATGAGCACGTTGGTGCAGCGGTACGGCTGGATGAACATCGGCCGGAGAAAGTCGGCGGTGCCGAAGCGACGTTGCTCCACGGGTACGCCGGTCTCCCCCATCTCGAGCAGGCGGTGCCGGGCGGGGAGCTGTTTCACGGGGCGCTGGCGTTTGTCGTTCCACGCCCACCAGTTTTCGAAGGTCGCGCCGCCGTCGAGCGTGCCCTCGCCGGTGATGGCGATGTCGGTCTGCTCGAACGCGTAGATGAGCGGCGAGTAGTTGTAGCATTCGACGCCTTCCCAACGTGTGAACACCGCGGGCAGGTAGGCGGCGGGATCGGTGCTGAAAAGCAGCGTGGCGCCCTTCGCGACGTGGAGGTTCACGCGGCTGAGCAGGTGGATCGCACCGGTGGTCCACTCGCCGGCGGGCACGACCACGCGGCCGCCGCCGGCCTGGTTGCAGGCGGAGATGGCGGCGCGGATCGCGGCGGTGGCGTCGGCGCCGGGCTTCGCGCCGAAATCGGTGATCGCGAAATCGCGGGCGGGAAACGTGGTTGACTGGATACGGGCGAGGATCGCGGCGGCGTCGTCCCAGCCGCGGACGGCGGCGGGCGTGGTCGTTGGTGCGGAGAGGAGCTGTTCGACCTCGAGGCCGGCGAGGATAAACGGACCGACGCCTTTGAGGTCGTTGTCGACGATCGGCTCGCTCACGTAGTACTCGAAACTGCCGTCGCGCGCGCGGCCGGCGGCGTTGGTGTAGCCGAGGCCGGCGACGGAGCAGCAGCGGGTGAGGCTCACGCGGCCGGCGGCGTCGGTGCGGATGAACTCGCGGATGAGCGCCTCGTAGCCGCGGCGGACGGCGGGGAGATATTTCTCGCGCGGGAGGTAGCCGCGGTTGATCGCCTTCGCGAGCGAGTAGACGAACATGCTCGAGGCGGTGGCCTCGAGGTAGTTGCCCGGCCGATCGCCCTGGTCGACGACCTGCCACCAGGCGCCGCTCTGGGGGTCTTGCCAGCGCACGATGCCATCGGCGACGCGACGGAGCACGGCGTTGATGTCCTCGAGCTCGTGCTGGGTGGGCGGGAGGTAGTCGAGCACATCGACGATGGCCATCGCGTAC
>DATGXO010000116.1:0-2497 GCA_035298965.1 Opitutaceae bacterium
GGCTCGAGCCGCTCGATGGCGGTCTTCGGCAGACCCTGGGCAGCGGCCTCGTCGACGGATTTCCATTGGGCGTCGCGGTTGGCCGCAAACGCGGAGGTGAACAGGGCCAGGCAGGCGAGCGCGAGCGCCGCGGGGCGTAACAGGGTTTTCATGGTGTGTTGGGAGACGCAGACCCGACGAAACGAAACCGGCTCCATCCTAACCGCCGGGCGGAGAAATGTCGTCAGGGCGGTGTAAGGAGTTGTCAGAGTTTTGTCATGCCTGGAGCGGCGCGTGGTTCCGGCTCCGGGCAACAGCTCCCGGTGAGCCGCGGCTCGTCGGGGACGACTCGCCCTACCTCGTGCAAGCCGGCTCCTTCGCAAGAACCGGGAACTCGGCGAGAGCCGGCAAATTTGTGTTGGCAAGCGAGGCGCCGCCCGGCAAATCAGCCGCTCCGTTTTTCGCCAGAGTAGCTCAGTGGTAGAGCAGGGGACTCATAAGCCCTTGGTCGGCAGTTCAATCCTGCCCTCTGGCACCACCTTTCGAAACGACCGGCCCTGTGCCGGTCGTTTTGTTTTTCACGAGCTGTGGTTCGCCCCGGGAGAAGCCGGCTGCACGCGGGGCAAATCGCGCCCGCAACACCGGGCCACCATCCGATGCGCCCCGACGGCACGTCGCGGGGAGCTTGGCCACGTTCTTCCCCGGGGCGGGACCCGCGTCGCATTTTCCGGAAGAAAAATGAAACTTTTCGGCCGCTGCCGCGTCTATCTCCACGTGCTTGTTTATCCCGCCTAGCGGGATTCTGGGGATAATACCGACTACTAAGACGAGCCGCCAAGGGGTTGGCGGCTCGTCGCCTTTTTGGGGACCCGGTTAACCAGACGGAAACGCAGCATCCGAATATAGGTTACACGAAGTTCCGCGCGGTCCTATACCGCCCGACGCCCCCCCGCCGAAGGGCGCTCAACGGCCGGCGGCCTGCGCGGCTTTCGCGTAGTCGGCGATCACCCCGTCAAACGAGCCGTTGGAGAAGAAGACGACCAGTCGCGGCTTCGCCGACGCTATCTCGAGCGTTTCGCGACGGAGCGCCTCGAGCACCTCGGCGTTGCGGGCGAAATGGTGTGCGTGGACGTTGGCCGCCTCGAGCTGCTGGGCGACGGCCTCGGCGTCGAAGCGCTCGCCCTCGGCGAGTTTCTCGGCGCGGTTCACGGCGCCGAGGTACACCTCGTCGGCCTCGGCGAGCGCTCGGGAAAATCCGCCCTGCAGCACCTTCGTGCGCGCGGTGTTGCTCCGCGGCTCGAACACGGCGGTGAGCGTGTGCCCGGGGAAACGGGAGCGCAGGGAGACGAGCGTCTCATGCAGCGCGGTCGGGTGATGACCGAAGTCCTCGATCACCGTGAGTGCGGGCGAGCGGAAGAGGATCTCCTGGCGGCGTTTTACGCCGCGGAAACGCGCGAGAGGCGCGAGGTCGAGCGCCGTGGGGTCGTCGCCGTGGAGGAGCAGGCCGGCGGCCGCGGCGGCCATGGCGGCGTTGCGGGCGTTAAAGAGGCCAGGGAGTTTCCAGCGGATCTCGGCCCAGCGACGTCCCCGCCACTCGATGACAAAGGACACGCCGTGCGGGTCCTCGGAGAAGTTGCGCAGCACGAGGTCGTTCCCCTCCCCCACGCCGACGCGGACAACCCGCGTCCACGGCATCGCACCGAGGGCGCGGAGATTGAGGTCGTCGCCATTCAGAACCACGCAGCCGCTGCGCGGGACGATGCGCACGAGGTGGGAAAACGTGCGCTGCACGTCGGCGAGGTCGCGGAAGATATCGGCGTGGTCGAACTCGAGGTTGTTCAGCACGGCGATGCGCGGCGCGTAGTGGATGAACTTGCTGCGCTTGTCGAAGAACGCGCTGTCGTATTCATCGCCCTCGATCACGAACGGCCCGCCCGCGGCGCCGAGATTCGTGCCGGTGGGCGGGTCGATCGGCACGCCGCCGATGAGCCAGCCCGGATCGGTGGCGGCCTCGCGCAGAAGGTGCGCAGTGAGCGCGGTCGTGGTCGTTTTCCCGTGTGTGCCAGCGACGACGATGTTGCGGCGCGTGTGCAGGACGAGGTCGTGGAGCAGTTGCGGGAGCGAGGCGAACGGCAGTGCGCGCGTGTCGAGCAGCCACTCGACCTCGGGATTGCCGCGCGACATGGCGTTGCCAATCACAACGAGATCGGGCGCGAGGGTGCGCAGCCGCTCCGGATCGTAGCCTTCGTGGATAGTCACACCGGCCTCGCGGAGCACGGTGCTCATCGGAGGGTAGATCCCGGTGTCGGCCCCGAGCACTTCGTGCCCGGCTTGGCGTAGCAACAGCGCGGCATTGCCCATGGCGGTGCCGCAGATGCCCATGAAGTAAACGCGCATGGGCCGAGGAAACGCGGCCGGGCGCGGGAGCGGCAAGCGTGAAGCGGGCGGGCGGACATTCCGGAAGCGCGACTGAGCGCGCCGCCGGAACTCAGACGCCGACGAGTTCCTTCACGCGGCG
>DATGXO010000117.1:0-6803 GCA_035298965.1 Opitutaceae bacterium
CGCTGCGGGCGAAGATCGAGCGCGATCCACGAAACCCGGAATTCATTCAGACCGTGCGAGACATCGGATACCGATTCGAAGTCTCGACCGAGTCCACCGGCGCCTGAGTCGAACCGCGCCGCCGCTGCGGGGGCGCAGTTCAGTTTCCCCCGGATGCCGCTTGAGCCCGGCGCATCCGATCGATCCGCAACGCGGTAATCCGAAGGCGGTCCGTTTCATCCTGTTGCTGGCGACGCACGGCTTCGATCTGCGCTGGGGTTAGGAAGGTGGAGACCCGGTTTATCACTTCCGCATCGCTGGCCGCTTTGTTCTCGAAGAACTCCTCGATCTCCTCAGCCGACGAACTGCGGTTGAAGACACTGCCGCTGCCGGGGATTCCCGGCGGAGCGAACGATTGCTCGTCGACCACGGCGTGATCCGCGAGCACTGCGATCAACTTCTCCTGCTGACCCGGCGACAACGCCTCCCCGCCGTAACTGAGCTGAGTCGAGAGGCTGTTCACCGTCATGCGCTGCTGGTACGTGCGATCGTACTCCTCGAGTTGCGTGAACGCCGCCTCGCCGATCAGCGTACGAATCGAGTTGTCAGCCTCCGCATCGGCTTGGTTCGCGAGCTCATGGGCTTCATCGCGGCCGAGGCCCTGTCGCCGAGCGAGTCCCATCGCCTCGAAACGGGACAACTGCTTGTCCGCCAAAAGCCGTTCGAGTTGCGCCGTGAGCTCGGGCGTAAGCCCGAGGCGAGCGAACAAAGCGGCGTAACGCGCCGCAGCTTGGCGTTGACGTTGCTTGAGCAATAGCGGCGCGATCTCCGGATCAGCGGAGAAATCAGGCGGCGGACCCGAGCGCCGCCCGAACTGCGGCCGGCTACCGGGCGTGGGCGCCAAATTCGAAGCCTCCGGCGCAGGCGGCGGACCATCCGGAGTCGAAGAAGGCGAAGGCGAAACGGCCGGAACAGCCGCCGGCCGAACCACAGCTGTCCGAGCCTCGGCCTCGGCCACAGCCTGCAACGCGCGCAGGGCTCGCGCGTGCTCACGCCAAGCCACGCAAGACGCGACAATCGCAACCAGCACGGCAAGCGAGGTGATCGCAGTTTGGACCTGCTTCATCTGCCCCCGATGACGTCAGAGCTGGCCACCGGTTACGAACGCAAAAGCGCTCGTGAAAGGGATTCACCGGATCTAGGTCCACGACCCTTCCGGTCGTCTCATCGCGTCGATCGTTTACGTCACGTTTTCGGCAGCGGCCCGGAGAACTCCCGCGCAGCTCGCGCTGCCCGCGCCGATCCAATCGCGCGACCTGAGCACCGCGACCAACAAGTCGGCGGCGCTCTCGGTGCTGAACCGATCCATGTTGAGCACCAGATCGTACGCGCCCGAATCATCGATATCCGCTTCGAAAAACGAGCGGACATAGTCCCTCCGCGCGTGATCCACTCTCCGGCCGTAGGCCAACGCCTGTTCGGGAGTCAGCCCAAGCAACCGCGCGATTCGCTCCGCTCGCCGCTCGGTGCTTCCGACCAGCCGCACGTGCAGGCCGCGTGCGGAACCCTCCGTGGCAAAATTGCCTCCTCGCCCCACGAGTATCACGTGTCCCAACCGCGCCAGACGTCGCATGAGATTGTTGGTCTGGTGCACCAACGTCCAGATGCTCGGATGCAGTCCGACAATTTCTCCGACAGACGCGTCCACTTCCGAAACCTTGTCCTCGGGGAGATATCGGGCGAGGGAGCTCGAGAGATGATTATCTTCGAGCATCTGGCCCACCAGATTCCGGTCGAACACCGTCCACGCCGCGTCATCGACGGTATTCAGTCGGTCGATGCGTCGTGCCAATTCCTCACCGAGCGCATTTCCTCCGGTGCCGCATTCTCGGGAAATGGTCACGAACGGCCCTGTGACCGCGTGATGTTCGATTGAGGAGCGGCCGAACTGAAGGTCGAGATAGGCCTTCGCTTTTTCTATGGAAGGATGGGTTTCCATAAAGCGATGGAGTTGGGGTTGGAGCAGCGGGCTGGCCGGAATTTACCCGTCTGCGCCTTTGTCGCAACGTGGCGTTCGCGCCGACCGAGGCCTCAACAGGGGATCCGCTGGCGAACACCGCAAAGCCACCTGAAGCGCGCCCGCATTTCCGTCCGCCCGCCTCTCGGCTTTCCCCCGCTCCCCTCCTTCCGATGAAACCGTCGGCACGGTTCGCGGTCGCACTCTTGCCACGCCCGCCTTCCGCCGCCACATCTCTGCCGTTCCGATGAAGCTCCGCCTGCTCGCCCCGCTCCTGTTGCTCCTCGCAACTCACGGTTTCGCACAGGACCCCACCGCCGGCCCGGACCCAGACGCCGCCCCGCAGGCCGGCCAAGCCAAGCTTCTCGGCAGCATCGAAGAAGGCCGTTATCACGCGCCCGACGATGCATTCTCGGTCGCCGTCCCCGTCCTCCACGGCGAGAAGACCGCGATCATGGACAACGGCGAGATCGTCGTTTTCAAGGACAAGGTCGCCACGCTGCTCACCATCGCCGCCTTCCGCATGCCGCCGATTGCCAAGTGGGAACACGAGACGACCGAGCCGCGCGAGTACCTGATCACGTTCTTCCGCGACAACATCCTCCGCGACTACGATCGCGAGTTCCCGGGCTCCAAGATCGAGAGCGCACGCTTCCTCCCGGGTTTCCAAGGCGGCGCGCTCGTCGCCTTCGCGTTGCTGCCCGGCGGTTCGGCTTTCGAACCCGCCGCGAATCGACCGCCCACGGCCCCTCCGCCCGTAGCCAAACGCGGCCATCTCGTCTTCGTGCGCGACGACCGGGTCTTCGTTGTCGCGATCGAGCTCGCCGAGCGCGTGACCGGCGGCGACGCCTACAAGCTCACCGCACCCGAAGAGGACCGGGTTCTCTTCGACCGGCTGATCACGGTGCTCGCCGCGACACGCTTCGGACCGGACGAAACTCTCTCCGGCATCACGTCCCCCGAGGCGAACTGATCGCCGCGTTCCCGCGCCCCCCCGGCTCGCAGCACATCCCCACCGTTTCCCCTCAAAGGCAGGGGTTTCGGACCGATGGTCTTTCGGAAGATCATGTCCGTCATCCCGCATCCCTTCGGGCGGTGCCTCCTGGGCCTAAGCCGTTGCGCCGTCCTGCCGGTCTTGTTCGGGCTCGCGCAACTCGGCATGTCCGCCGAACCCGCCCTCGGAGGCGCTGCGCCGATCCCGGCCGCGCCGCCGAATCAGGTCGAGACCGGCGTGCCGGCCTTCGTGGTGATGGGACCGGAGGCGCTCGGCATGAGCTCGGCCCCGATCGACATCCACCTGCTCCCCGACGGCCGCCTCCTCGTCCTCGCCCAACGCGAGATCACCTTCGGCGACGGCACGCGTTGGGAAACGTACCGCCGCGACGCGGTCGACGACAACTATCTCTCGGGCACCGTCGCCGTCGACGGTGAAGGCGCGATCTACACCACGCTCGAAGGCCGTTTCGCCCGGGTCGATTTCAACGCCGACGCCCGTTGGGACTACAGCATCGTCCCCGGCATCTCGCTCGCCGAGATGCAAGGAGTCGTGCCCGGCAACGTTTTCGCCCACGACTCGCGCTGGTATTGGTACGGCGGAGGCGGATCGATCCTGGTCTGGCGCCCGGGCATGGCCCCGAAAGCGTTTACGCACGGCGGCAGCATCGAGAAGATCTTCGCGCTGGGCGATGAGCTCTTCATCAGCAACGCCGCCACCGGCCAGCTCCACCGCCTCGATCCCGCCACCGGCGGGACAAACAACATCTCCCCGCCCGGCACCGGCTCGATCGACATCGTCACCGGCACCGTGCCGTTCGCTCCGGGAGTCGCGCTCCTCGGCACCGCCGGGGCCGGTCTGAAACTCTTCGACGGTCAGAAGCTCCGCCCCTTCCCCGCGCAGGGCATTCTGAACTCACGCACCCGCATCAACGATCTCTGCGCGCTCAGCGACGGCTACTTCGCCGCCGCGGTCGATTCGGTAGGGATCGTGGTCTTCGACCGCCGCGGCGTCATCCTGCAGACGCTCGCCCACACGCTCGACCACCGCCTCTCCCGCGCGCGCCGCCTGCTCTACACCCCCGACGGCGTACTCTGGGCGCTACTCAACGAGGGCGTCGCGCGGATGGAGTTCCCGTCGCCCTTCTCCAACTTCGTCCAGCTCGTCCCCACGGGCCTCACCTTTGCGACGATCGTCCGCCTGCGCGATCAGCTCTGGATCGGCAGCGACAGCCGCGTGCTGCGCGGCATCTACGATGCCGACCGCCGCCTCGACCGCTTCGAGGACGACACCCCGCCGGGGCACGCGGTCTTCCATCTGGGCGTGATGGGCGACCGCCTCTTCGCCTCCGACGAAGCCGCCATGTATGAGCGCACCACGGGCGGCTGGCGCGTGATGGCCACCGGGATCGTCAACGCCCGTTTCGGCCTCATCCCGGAGCGGCCCGAGGGCTGGTTCTACGCCGCGCGCGACGAGGTCGGCTGGTTCCGGCCCGGGCCCGAGGGCTTGTCCGCCACCCGCACCGCCGTGCCCGGCCTGGGTGATGTCTACAACGCGATCCTCGACGGCGCCGGCGCGCTCTGGCTCGAGCTCGGCTCCAACCGCGTCGCGCGCGTACGGTTCCACGCCGAGGCCGCACCGGAAATCCGGATCTTCACCGGCGCCGACGGCGTCGCCACCGGATGGGCACAGATCTTCGTCGTCGATGGCATCGCCCGCCTCAATCTCCCCAATCGCATCCAGCGCCTCGACGAGACCGGCGAGCGCTTCATCAACGACGACGAAATCCTCCGGCGCATGCCCGCGCTGCAGAACAGCGTCGGCCGTCCCACGCGCGACCTCCGCGGCGGGATCTGGTTCAGCAGCCGCGGCGGTCTCTACCGGTTCGACACGACACAACCGCCCGAACGCGCGCTCCAGCTCATCGCGCCGTCGTTCTCCCCGTACGAATTCACCGTCGAGGAAAGCGGCGTCGTCTGGATGCTCGAGCGACGCCGGCTGCACCGCTACGACCCGTCGATTCCGGCCATCGCCCGGCGCCCGCTGCGCGCGATGATCACGGCCGTGCAGTTCTCCGCCTCGGATCGCCATCTGCATTCGCCGGGCGAACAACTCGCCGCCCTGCCCTATGCCGAGAACTCGTTCACCGTCCGCTTCGCCGCCCCGGCCAACCCCTTCGGCACGCCCGTCTCGTTCGATGTCTATCTCCAGGGCCCGGGCGATAAGGGCGAACACTGGACCTCGGCCGGCTCGACCGGCTCGGCGTCGTTCAATCGGCTCAAGGAGGGCGGCTACGTGCTGCGCGTGCGCCCTGTCGCCGGCGCGACCATCGGCGAGGAGGCGCGGCTCGCGTTCACCGTCAATCCGCCCTGGTACCGCACTCCGCTCGCCATCGGCGGCTACGTGGGCACCGGGATCGCGCTGCTGCTCTTCGCGTCGTGGCTTTCCGCGTACCTCGAGCGCCGCGAGAAAGCCCGCCTCGAGTCGCTCGTCGCCGCGCGCACCACCGAGCTTCACGCCGCCAACCGCCAGCTCAGCCGGCAGATCCAGGAGACGCTCGACAAATCCGTCGCGCTCGCCGCCAGCGAGGAGCGATTCCGCCAGCTCAACAGCGAACTCGAGCAACGCGTCGCCGAACGCACCGGCGAGCTCCACGCCGCCAACACCGAGCTCCACGCCGCCAAGGAGGCCGCCGAGACCGCCGACCGCGCCAAGAGCGCCTTCCTCGCCAACATGAGCCACGAGATCCGCACGCCGCTCAACGGCGTGATCGGCATGGGCCACCTGCTCCTCGGCACCCACCTCACGCATGAACAGAAGGACCTCGTCGACACCCTGCTCTTCAGCAGCGAGACGCTCCTCTCCGTCATCAACGACGTGCTCGACTTCTCCAAGATCGAGGCCGGGCGCCTCGTGCTCGAGTCCGCCGATTTCGATCTGCACGACCAGCTCGAGCGCACGCTCGACCTGCAATCCGGCCTCGCCCGCAAGAAAGGCATCGAGCTCGTGCTCGATTACGCGCTCGAGGCACCCCGCCACGTCCACGGCGACGCCGTCCGCCTCCGGCAGATCGTCCTCAACCTCCTCGGCAACGCCATCAAGTTCACCGAAGCCGGCGAGATCGTCCTGCGGGTGTTGCCGCTGCCGTCCGCACCCGGCCGCCATCACCTGCGTATCGAGGTCCAGGATAGCGGCATCGGCATCTCCCCCGAGCAGCAGACCAACCTCTTCCAACGCTTCGTCCAGGCCGACAGTTCCACCACGCGGCGATTCGGCGGCACGGGCCTCGGACTCGCCATCTCGCGCCGCCTCGTCGAGCTCATGGCCGGCGAGATCGGCGTCGTGAGCACGCCGGGCGAGGGCGCGCTCTTCTGGTTCACGATTCCGTTCCAGGCGGCGCCGGCGCCCGCCGTTGTCGCTCCGGAAAATGGCTCGCTGGAGAGCCGCAGCATCCTCGTCGTCGACGACAACGCGACCAACCGCAAGGTGCTCCACCACGTGCTCCAACGTTGGCTGGTTGCCCATGCCACCGTCGACTCCGCGGCCGCCGCGCTCACCGCCTTGGCGCAGGCCGCCCGCGCGGGCCGGCCGTACGACCTCGCGCTGCTCGACCACCAGATGCCTTCGGTCGACGGCCTTGAGCTCGCCCGCCGCATCACCGCCGATCCCACGCTCGGCCGCCCCGTGCTGGTCATGCTCACATCCCAGGGCGAACGCGCCAACGCCGCGCAGATGCAGCTCGGCGGCCTCGCCGCATGCGAGTTCAAACCCATCTCCGAAGCCCGGTTACACGACCTGCTCGTGCGGGCGCTC
>DATGXO010000118.1:0-15706 GCA_035298965.1 Opitutaceae bacterium
CCTGGCAGACAAGCAGTTGTCCCGTTTCGAGGCCATGGGACTCGCGCGGCGGCAGGGCCTCGGTCGTGATGAAGCCCATGCGCTCGCCAACCAAGCAGATGCGGAGTCAGACAACTCGATTCGCGCGCTGATCGGCGACGCGGCGTTCACTCAACTCGAAGAGTACGATCGCACTTACCAACAGCGCACGACGGTGAACAGCCTTTCGACTCAGCTCAGTTACAGCGGGCAGGCGTTGTCGCCGGGCCAGCAGGAGAAGCTGATCGCAGTGCTCGCGGAGCACGCCGTGGTCGACGAGCAATCGTTCGCGCCGCCGGGAATCCCCGGCAGCGGCAGCGTCTTCAACCGCAATTCAACGACCGAGGAGGTCGAGGAGTTTTTCGCGACCAAAGCTGTCAGCGATGCCGAGGTGATTGCCCAGGTCTCCAGCTTCCTCACCCCAGCGCAGATCGACGCCGTGCGCCGCCAGCAACAGGATGAGACGGACCGCCTTCGCCTAACCGCGTTGCGGATCGATCGGATGCGTCGGGCTCAAGCGGCATCCGGGGGAAACTGAACTGCGCGCCGCGCAACATCGGGGCATCTCGACTCACGCGCCGGTCGGCGTGGTCGAGACTTCGAACCGGTATCCGATGTCGCGCACGGTCTGGATGAACTCCGGGTTACGGGGGTCGCGCTCGATCTTCGCCCGCAGGGTGGTGACACAGCGGTCGACGCTCCGGTCGGTCACGATCACGTCGTCGCCCCAGACCCCGTCGAGGATCGTGTTGCGCGTGAGTGCCCGGCCCGCGCGCGAAAGGAAGAACGCGAGCAGCTTGAACTCCTTGCTGGTGAGCCCGATCTCGCTGGCGCCGCGGAACAGTTTGTGGGCCGCTGCATCCAGCCGGTACTCGCCGAAAACACGGCTTTCCTCTTCTGTCCCCTGGCGGCGCAGTGCGGCCTTCACGCGCGCCAACAACTCGCGGATACCGAACGGCTTTGTCACGTAATCATCCGCTCCGCACTCGAGCCCGCGCACGATGTCGTCTTCCTGTCCCTTGGCGGTGAGCATGATGATGGGCATCGCGAGTCGTCGCTCCCGCGCGGTGCGGCAGATCTCGTAGCCGCTCACGTGCGGCAGCATGAGGTCGAGCAGCACGAGTTCGGGCGGCTCCTCCAGCAACGTTTCCAGTCCGCGGCGTCCGTCGGTGGCGATGCGCACGGCGTAGCCGGCGGTGGTGAAGTTGTCCTTCAACCCGCGGAGCAGGGCGGGGTCGTCCTCGATGATCAAAATCCGGGCGGTGCTCATGATGTGGGCGGTGCGATCGGAAGGCTGATGATGAACGTGCTGCCGCGGCCGAGTTCGCTTTCGACCGCAATGCGGCCGCGGTGCGCGACGACGATCGCCCGCACGATGCTCAAGCCGAGGCCGCAGCCGCCGTTCACCGGGGAACCTTGTGGGCGCACCTGATAGAAGCGCTGGAAAATCCGGCGGCGGTCGCGCGGCGCGAGACCGATGCCATTGTCGCGCACGGCGAACTCGACGCGGTCCTCGTGCCGGCGCGCGGAGAGGACGACGTGTCTGGTCTCGCCGGAGTACTTCCAGGCATTGTCGAGCAGGTTGACCAGCGCGGTGACAAGCGCGTCGGCGTCCGCGGAAACATCCGGCAGTGCGGGATCGATGACGACGGCGAATGTGCCCGCGTGCTGGAAACGCTCGCGCACGACTCCGGCCGCGCGTTCGGCGACCGTCGCCGCGGCGATGAGATCGAACGAATAGGCGTACTTGTTTCGTTCGATGCGCGAGAAGGTGAGGAAATTGTCGATGAGGCGGCTGAGGCGCACGTTCTCCTGCGCGATGAGCTGCAAGTACTCGCGCGTGGTGCGCTCATCGAGCGGCGGTGGCGCGTCGAGGAGCGTTTCGACGAAGAGCCGCATGGCGGAGAGCGGCGTCTTCAATTCGTGGGTGACGTTCGCCACGAGGTCGTTGCGCAGACGGGTGAGGGCGAGCTGCCGGCGCAGCATCCCCCAGATGAGCGTCGCGAGGATGAGCAGGGCAAGGATCGCGAGCCCGCCGATCCACAGGTAGAAACCCGCCCGCGCACGGCCCGCGGCATCGAACGCCCGCCGGTCGCGCAACACGAGCGCGAGCCGCCACCCGGGCATCGTTGCTCCGGCCGGAATCGAGAGCAACGCGGCCTCGGAGTCGCGCCTGGGCTCTAGGAACTCGATACGCGCGTCCGCCGGCAGATCGGCTGGGGCGACCACGCGCGCCAAGCGTTCCGGCAGGCCTTCCGCCCGGAACAGCAGCGCGACGCGCGCACCCGGGACGGAGAGTTGCCAGATTCCAGGCTGGGCGCTCGGGCGCAGCTCGGAGTCGGTGTTTGGTCCGGGCTTCGCCCCCAGCCAGTCGGCGGCGAGATCCTCGGCGGCAAGGAAGGCCGCGAGCGCGGGCTCGGACGAAGTCTCTCGGAGCTCGCGCAACAGGAGGCGGCGCTGTGGCGAGGCGAGAGTTTGGTCGCCGTAGTCGATGGCGCGGGCGGCGAGCTGAGCGCGCAGGGCGGCGCTGCGCTCGGGCGCCTCGTCGCGCAGGAGCTCGAGCGCGAGCAGAAGGGCGTTGGGCGCGATCAGCCGACCTTGGGCGTCGAGCGCCGCGCGGAACCGGTCGGCGGCGAGTTGCTCGGTCAGGATGGTGAGCGCCGCGGCGCGGTCGCCCGACCGGAGCAGGCAGCGGCACTGCGCCTGGAGGGCGCGCGCGGTCGCGGTCGGCGAGTCGTTCGCGGCGGCGATCGCGGCGAAGGCGCGGGCCGCCTGCGCCGGGTCGCGCAGCTCGAGCGCGTTGGCCGCCTGCCACTCCGGCGTTGGCGCTTCGCTCGATGGCCGCACAGGCGTATCGGGATAGGCGATCTGACCGGCGGGATCGAAGCACACCGCGGAGTCCGCTGCGCCGGACGAGACAATCTGGGCGAACTGCTCCGCGGGGCTGTGATCGTTGGCGCGAGTGGCGAGATCGGCAGCGAGACGCAGCCAATGGTTCTGTAGCCGCTCCTGCGCGAGCACGAGATTGGCGCGGTAGGCTTCCGTGAGGTGCTGCCGGACAGCGAGTTCCTCGTTGCGCGCGGCGCGTTGCACGAACCAGAGCAGCGCGACCGAGGGCACCAGCACGACGAACAACAACAGCAGGGGGAGCCAGGCGCCGGCTGCGCGGGCGACGACACCGGAGGTTCTGCGGAATCGGGGCATCAGAAGTACAATGACGCGCCCGTGATGGAACGGGCGCGTCGTACGGAACGAGGTCGTTATTTGCCGTGGTAGGAGGCGATTAGGGCCTCGTATTTCGGCCAAAGCGCGTCGAGGTTCTCAGGATCGACGTAGGCGGTGATGCAGATGGCGTTGCCCTCGACGAGGGCGAAGGTATTGACCGCGAGGTTCTTGAGCGGCGGGCGCGCATGGTCGGCCACGCAGGTGAGCGCAGGCTGCCCGCCGACGGAGGTCTCTTTCCACGAGTCCGGGTGCACCTCGAAAACAGGGGTGAATTGTTTCCCCATGGCGACTTGATGATCGGCGTAGGCGCGGACGGACGCGACCTGGGCGGGAGCGAAGTCCTTTTGCGGCGTCACGGAGAAGGTGATTATGGCCGTCCCCGCTTCGTCGACGAGATTGTAGGTCGGGTATTTGGAGCCCGCGGGGATGTTGCCGGGCCGCACGAGCCAGCCTGCGGGGGCGCTGAACTCGTAGCCCAATGTCGGCTCGTGAACCGGAGTGGGCTGGTCGGGACCGCTGCGCTTGATGGCGGAGAGTTCGGCCACCACGCCGATCGCCTCGAATTTCACGAGGGTGTGGCTGGCGTCGGTGGTATACCACAGCGTTTGGGACGGGCCACCCGCTGAAAGGAGGATCTTGTGGCAGACGAATGATCCGGCCGCGCACTGGACGGTTTCGGTGCCGGTGACTTCGAGCTGCACCGGTACGACCACACCGCCCTGGGGAGCAACGAGCGCTTTGAACGTCCTCTTGAACCCCGGGGCCAGTGGCAGGCGGCGAATGAGCTGCAGCGCCTCCTCGTTGTCGTAGACGACGCCACCGAGCTCGATGGTGCGGGGCTCGAGGCCTTTGGCCTTCAGCTCGGCTCGGCCGCCAGTGTAGGTGGTCTCGGTTTGGGCGATGGAGCGGATGATCGCCTCGGCGTGGAGAGGTTTCATCGAACCGGCCTCGGTCTCGGTCGTGCTGATCGAGATGAAGTTGGCGAACAGCAGCGATGTGAACTGCCAGGTGGCGCGTCCGTCGCGCTCGGCCGCGCGCACCGAGTAGCTGGCGGCGCCGATTTTGACGCCCGAGGGCAGCTTGAGATCGAGGGTGAGCGTTTCACCATCCTGCCACGGCGCGGGGAGCAGGGCGGCGCCATCGGCGAGGTAGTCGCTGGCGGCGCCGACGAGCTCCTTCTCGGCGGGGTATTCTTTGATGAGGCGCTCGAACGTCGCAGCGGCGGTGGCGATATCGCCTTTCTTGTCGTGGCAGATGGCGAGACGGAAGAGCGCCTGGGCGGCGATGGATTGGCCGGTCTTCGCGTCGTCGAGGATCTGCTGGTAGACCTTCATCGCCGCGTCGATATCGCCCTTGGTTTCTTCGGAGTAGACGCCGAGTTCCATCAATTCGGCGATCGTCGGCTGCGGGGCTGCGGCCGCGGTAGGTGTACTGTGGACGAGGCCGGCGAGGCAGAGCAGGGCCGCGAATTTCCGCGTGCAGCCGGGAAGGAGAATGAGAGGTGAGGTCGTGATCATCGACCGCAGTGTAAGGGGTATTTGTTACCGGATGATTACCGGCTCGTCCGAAATCTGTCCAACGCGCCGAACACGGTCGCGGAGCGTCAGCGGAGAGCGCCGCGGCTGAGCGGCGCGAATTCCCGGAGGTATTTCAGCGCGACCGAAAACTCCTTGGGCTGCGGCGCCTCGACGACTGTGCGCGCGCCGGTCAGCGGATGATCAAACGCCAAGGAGCACGCATGCAGCGCGAGGCGGCCGAGCAGCGGACGCTCGGGTTCGTCGCGCTTGTGGCGGTAGCCGGGTTTGAACGCGGAGAGAAAGATCGCGGCGGCGCCGCCGTAGAACGGATCGGCGACGATCGGGTAGCCGGCGGAGGCGAGGTGCACGCGGAGTTGGTGTGTCCGGCCGGTCTGGGGGCGGCACTCGACCAGCGCGTGGCCGCGGAAGCGTTCGAGCACGGTGACCTCGGTCACGGCCGGCTTGCCGTGGGCGAGATCGACGCGCATGCGTCCGGCTTTGCGAGGATCGTCGCCGAGCGGTTGGTCGATGGCAAACCGCTCCGCGGCGGGATGGCCTGCGACGAGCGCGAGGTAGCGTTTCTCGACGGTGTGCGCTTCGAACTGCGCGGTGAGAGAGCGCAACGCCTCGGCGGTCTTCGCACAGAGGAGCACGCCGCTCGTGTCGGCGTCGAGGCGGTGGACGTTGTTCGTCTCCAAGCCGCGCGCTGCGTGGACGGCGGCCATGAGATTAGGGCGGGTCTTGTCCCAGCGGTCGGGCGCGACGAGCAGGCCCGACGGTTTGTCGAAGACGAGCAGGGCGGCGTCCTCGAGGAGGACGGGCGGTAGGCGCATGGGTCAGAGCTTTGCGCGTTTGGCGACCCAGTCGACGATCGCCTTTTCGTCGTCGCCGGCGTGCCACACGACATGGAGGAACTCGGCAGGATGGATGTCGTGCTGTTTGAAGAAACGGCGGTCGCCGCCGCAGCCATACATGAGCGAGGTCGGGAGTTCGCCGCGAAGCTTGGCTCGGGCCTTCGGCATCAGACGGGGAAGCCACTCGATGCCGCGCACCGCGGCGGTCTTGGCGGGCATGGCGCCTTCGTCCAACACGACTTTCGAAGGCGTGCCCTTTTGCACGAGGAGGAAATAGCTGCGGCGTACGGCTTGCACGAGTAACGCGGTCTCGAAGTCGGGCTCGCCGTAGTTGGCGGCGTCCTCGGCGTAATCGTAGAGGTCCTGGGGGCGGGAGCCGATGGAGGCGAGGAACGCGAGCTCGTGCTTGGCGAAGAGTTCGTCGGGGTTGCGTTTGCCCGCCGCGAACTGCTTCGCGGCCTTGTCGTAGAGCGCGCGGAATTCCTTGTGAAAGTCGTAGTGTTCCATGCGGCGGACGCTACGCGACGAGGGGCCGAGGGAAAGTCCGAACCGGCGGGCGGCGGGATGACCGGGGGATCGGTGAGCCGGACGTAACGCGTGCCGAGGTTCGGGCTCGGGATCGCTCGCGTGGGAGGGCCGGTCCCGCTCGGGCGCGAGCGCCTCAGCCCTCGATCGCGCGGCAAAACGCGACGCGATCGGTGGCGCGGAAGAAAGCGGTGCCAGCGACGAACGTGTCGGCTCCGGCGGCGGCGCAAAGCGGGGCGGTGGTCGAATCGACGCCGCCGTCGACCTCGATGCGGAACGTGTGGCCGCGCTCGCGGCGCCAGCGGGCGATCTGCTCGATCTTGGGCAACACGTCGTGGCGGAAGGACTGGCCGCCGAAGCCGGGCTGCACGGTCATGAGCAGCACGAGATCGACCTGCGCGAGCAGGTGCTCGATCGCCGAGACGGGAGTGCCGGGATTGAGCACGATGCCGTTTTGTTTCCCGAGTGATCGAATGCGGGCGAGCACGGCGGCGTGGTCGTAGGCCGGCTCGATGTGGATGCTGATCAGGTCGCTGCCGGCGCGGGCGAAGGGCTCCACGTAGTCGCCGGGGTTGTCGAGCATCAGGTGGGTGTCGAGGAACAGCGGTGTGTGTTTGCGCAGCGCGGCGGCGGTGCCGGGGCCGAAGGTCAGGTTGGGCACGAAATGCCCGTCCATGATGTCGAGATGCAGCCAGCGGACGCCGGCGGCGGCGGCCTCGGCGGCGCTGCCGGCGAGGTTGGCATGGTCGCCGGCGAGCAGCGAAGGAGCGAGCAGCGGGGCGGGCATGGCCGCGAGAGAGCCGGTCGTGGGCTTTACCACGTATCGAGCAACGCGTGCGCGATCTCGGCGCCGAGGGCTTCGGCGAGGAGCGGCATCGTCTGGTACTCGGTGGGCTGGAGACCGCTGTCGACGAACACATCGCGCGTGGCGGCGATGCTGCGGCGGTCGATCAGGATGCGGCCGTTGCGATCGGTGAGCGTGATCTCGGCGGTGAGGCGGGCGGCAAACTTGCGCGCGAGCGCCGTGTCGTCGTGGCGGGCGGCGAGCACATCGCGTTCGAAACGGACGAGCCGGATCTGGAGGTGGGCAGCGGAATCGCCTTCACGGGCCGCAAGCGTGATGCGGCCATCGCGGGCGAGCGCGAGGCGGGTGGCGTCGGTCACCAACGGCGCTGCTTGCGGCGCGAAGGAGGCGTTGACGGCGGGTTCGACGAAGACCGTTTCGGCCAGCGGTTTTCCCGGCGCACCGAGGTGATAATGGGAGCAACCGGCCAGCGCGGCCAAAGCGACCGCGGCGGCGAGAAGACGGGCGAACGAGCGCATGGAGGTTCCGGCGGGAAGCGGGCTCAGAACAGCCAAAGGACCTTCTTCTTCTTCGGCTTCGGCGGCTGGATCTTGTTCGCGCGGGCCGCGGCGGCGGCTTCCTGCTCGGCGAGTTTTGGAGCGATCTTATCGAGACGTTCGCGCGCTTTCTGGGCGACGGGCGAACCGGGGTAGATCGTGATGGCCTCGTTGTAGAAGATTTTCGCGGCGATGTAGTTGTGCCGCTTGAAGTGATAGAACTCGGCCATCTTCATTTTGCTCAGGGCGAGCTCGGTCTTCATCTTGTCGAGACCCTGCTCGGCTTGGCCGACGTTGGGATCCTTCGGGAAGAGGATCAGGAAATCCTGGTAGTAGGTGGAGGATTCCTTGGCGGAGAACTGGTCGTACTCGGGACCGTCGACGAGCGTGGAGTGCACCTGCGCCATCCGGAGGTAGGCGTCGGGCGTGAGGATGCTGTTCGGGTAGAAGTTGATCATGCGATCGAGGGCGTCGATCGCCTCGATCTTGCTGCGGAAACGCTTGTGGAGCTGGGCCACGCGCATGAGCGCGAGCGGGGCGTAGTCGCTGTACGGGGCGTTCGCCACCACGAACTCGAAGTAGACGACGGCGGACTCGCGCTTGCGGAAACCGGGCAACAGGCCCCACATCCAGCGGCCGCGGGCGCCATCGGCGACGGCGGAGGCGATGCGGTACTGTTCGGCGATGACGTCGTTGAAGCGCTCGTAATTCGGGTACTGCGTGATGATCTGCTGGTAGGCGTCGAACGCCTTCGGATAATTGTGCTGGGCGAGCCGGATCTGGGCGGTGCGGAAGTGTGCCTCGGGGCCGTAGATCGACTTGCCGTATTGGTGCGTGACGCGCTTGTAGAGGCGCAGGGCCCGGCGGAGGCTGCCGCGTTCCTCGGCCGCGCGTGCGCGATTCATGAGGTCGAGCGCGTTGCGGGCGTCCTCGCCGGCGAGACCGGCGAGGGCTCCGCCCTCGACATGCCAGCCGGTGCCGGGACTCCACACGAGCTCGGCGCGAAGCCAAGCGGGGGCGAAGAGCGCGATCAGGAGCAACCCAACAGTGCAGAGCAGGCGCGATTGGCGCATAAAATCAGGTCCAGCGAATCAGTGCGGATGCCCACGTCAAGCCGGCGCCAAATGCGACGAACAGGACGTAGTCGCCGGCGACGATGCGGCCGGCGCGGCGCGCTTCGTCGAGGGCAATCGGGATGGAGGCGGCGGAGGTGTTTCCGTAGCGTGCCAGGTTCATGAACACGCGCTCGGGCGGCAGCTTCATGCGTTGCGCGATGGCGTCGATGATCCGCTGGTTCGCTTGGTGGGAAATCAGGAGCTTCACCTGGTCGGGTGCGACACCGTTCTTCTCCAGAAGTTCAACGGCGGCGTCCTGCATCGCGGTGACGGCGAGTTTGAACACTTCCTTGCCGCGCATCTGGATGAAATGTTCGCGGCGGGCGACGGTCTCCGCGGAGGCGGGACTGCGCGAGCCACCGGAGGTGACTTTGATCAGGTCGCCGGAGCTGCCGTCGGCGTAGAGCTTGGTGCCGATGATACCGCGGCCCGCGCCGGCTTCGACGCCGAGGACGACCGCGCCCGCGCCGTCGCCGAAGAGGATGCAGGTGGTGCGGTCCTGGTAATCGGTGAGGCTGGTGAGTTTTTCGGCGCCGATGACGAGCGCGCGGCGGTAACGGCCGGTGGCGAGCATGGCGCTGGCGACCTCGAGCGAATAGATGAACCCGCTGCAGGCGGCAGCGAGATCCATGCAGGCGCAGGCGCCGAGGCCGAGCTTGTGCTGCACAATCGTCGCGGTGGAGGGGAGCGGCGCATCGGGCGTGCAGGTGGCGATGACGAGGAGGTCGATGTCCGCCGGTGCGAGCTTGGCGTCGTCGAGGGCGATCCGGGCCGCCTTGACGGCGAGATCGGAAGTGGCCTCGTCGGCCGCAGCGACGTGGCGTTCGCGGATGCCGGAGCGGGTGACGATCCACTCGTCGTTTGTGTCGACGATGCGCGAGAGCTCCTCGTTGGTGAGGATGCGCTCCGGGGCATAGGCGCCGGTTCCGAGGATGACGACCGATTGACCTGCAGGATTCATGCGGGAAACGGGGGTGGGGTGAGAGGGGGCGCTCAGGCCGCCGGCTTGTCGAGCACGGTGTTGGCGGCGGCGATATCGGCCTCGATGTGGTGGACGAGGTCGGTGCGGAGAAATTCGCTGGCGTCGTGGATGGCGTTCATCAGCGCGTGGCGGTTGGCGGAGCCGTGCGCCTTGATCACGCAACCGCGGAGCCCGAGGAGCGGCGCGCCGCCGTAGCGCTCGGGCTGGATGCGTTGCTTGAGGCCGTGCAGCGCGCCCTTGCCGAGCAAGGCGGCGAGCATGCGGATCGGGTTGGCCTTGAAGAGGCTCTTCAACTCGCGGCCGACGAACTTCACGAGCGACTCCCACGTCTTCAGGCAGATGTTGCCCGTGAAACCGTCGCAGACGACGACGTCGACATCGTGGAGGAAAACTTGGAAGCCTTCGATCGGGCCGACGTAGTGCACCAGTTTGCCGAGCGACTTGAGCGCCTCGTGTGTCTGGTTGATGAGGGCGTTGCCCTTGCCTTCCTCGGTGCCGATCGTGAGCAGGCCGACGCGCGGCTGTTTGATGCCGAGCTCCACGCGGCAGTAATGCGTGCCGAGAATGGCATTGTGAACGAGGTGGCGCGCGGTGGCGTCGGGATTGGCGCCGCCGTCGATGAGAATGAGGTGCCCGTTGTCGCAGGGGATGACCGGCGCGAGGGCGGGGCGCTCGACGCCGTCGAGCGTGCGCAGCTTGAGCGTGCCGGCGGCGACGAGGATCTTGGTGTTGCCGGTGCTGACGACGGCGGAGGCGACACCTTCCTTCACCAGATCCAAGGCGCGAAGCATCGACGCGTCCTTCTTGCGACGGATTGCAGTCATCACGTCATCCTCCATCTGCACCACTTCAGAGGCGTGCTGGATGGTCAGCTTCGGATGACCGGCCAGACCGGCCTCGGCGAGCAGCGGACGCAGTTGCGCCTCGTCACCAACCAAGATGACGGGGCGCAGTTCGGGAAAAGCATCGAAGGCAAGCCGGAGCGCGGCGACGACCTCGGCCGGGCCGAGGTCGCCCCCCATGGCGTCCACCGCGATGCTGCCGGTGGCGGGGGATGGGTCGCTCATGCGTGCAGGACGGCGGGTTGCCGGACGGAGAGAGCCGTCAGACCTCGACGTCGAGCACTTGACGTCCGCGGTACATCCCGGTCTTCGGGTTCACGCGGTGCGGGCGGAAGAGGGAGCCATCGGTATCCCGGGCGAAGGTCGGGGCTTTGAAGGCGTTGGCGGCGCGACGGAGAGCGCTGCGGCGCTTGGACTGTTTACGTTTCGGATTGGCCATGATGAAGTTGGATCGGAGTTGCAGCCGCGTGGCGGGTGGTCCCGGGTGCGGAAGGGGTGCGAGTAAAGATCGGGGTCCGGGCGGGTCAAGCAGGGAGTCGGGCGGGAAGCGAGCGCCCCGCGTCGCGGAGGGCGGCCTGGGCGCGGGAGCGAGTCGTCGGGTTCGCCGTCTGCGCGGATTCAGAAGAGGAGGACACCGGCCAACACCGCGGCGAGCACGATCCGATAGACCGCAAACGGCGCGAGGCCGAAGCGCGTGAGGGCGGCGATCAGGACCTTGATCGCCGCCGCAGCGGAGACGAAGGCGACGAACGTCCCGATCAGCACCGGCGACCAGCCGAAGACCTCGATCATGGCCGGGCCGGCCTTGGCGCCCTTCAGCAACGCCGCGCCGGCGAGCGTGGGCAGGCCGACGAGGAAACTGAACTCGGCCGCCTGCGCGGGTTTCAGCCCGACGGTGTAGCCGCCGACGATCGTCATCATCGAGCGGCTCGTGCCGGGCCACATCGCGACGCACTGCATCGCACCGACGAGCAGCGCCTCGCTCGGGCGGAGCTCGGAGGGCTTGCGGCCGTTGGACTGCGACCACTGTGACTGCCGGCGGCGGCGATCGACGTAGAGCATCAGTACGGCGCCGCCCACCAACGCGACGATCACCGGCCAGATGCCGAACAGCATCTTCTCGATCCAATCGTCCAACAGGACACCGAAGACGACGGCGGGCAGAATCCCGAGCGCGATGTTGCGCAGCAATTTCGCGCCTTCGCGGTCCATGCCGAGCGCGCCGAGCAGCAGGCTCCAGAGCTGGTTCCAGTAGAGCACGACGACCGCTGCGATGCCGCCGACTTGTATGACGACGGCAAAGGCATCGGCCGCGGCTTTCACTGTGAGCGGGCGGCCGGCGGGATGCTCGGCCGAGGGCGGCTTGATCCAGCGGGGCTGCCCGGCCTCATCGGTCAACTGGACTTCGCTCTCGAGCCCGAGGAGATGGTTGGTGATGATGAGGTGGCCGGTCGAGGACACGGGGAGGTATTCTGTGATGCCTTCGACGAGACCGAGCGCGATCGCCTCGCCGGTGGTCAGCGTGCGGCCAGTGGCCGGCACAACCGCGGCGGCCGGCTCGGCGGCTTGCGACGCCGGCGCTTGGGCACGGGCGAGACCGAGAGCGATCACGAAGGCGAGCACACAACCGGCGAAACGCATGGCGCGGATGTGCGCGAACGCGTGTGCTGTGTCGAGGATTGTTCGGGGCCGCTCGGCCGTGACCGCGAGGCCCCGGCGGGAAACGCATTCGGCCGGGCTGCCGACGGCTGACGAAGCGCCTCCGCTGCACAGCGAAGGCGCTTCCGACGGAATCGGCGCGGCTCAGGTCGCCACGCGGAAGTCGATCTGGCGTTTCACGCGATCGACGCGGTCGACCTGCACCTGAATCTGCGCGCCGAGGGGGAAGCGGCGTTTCTTCCGGCGGCCGACGAGGGCGGTGCCGTCGGGCGTGAGCGTGTAAAGATCGTCGTCGAGCGTGGAAACGTGGATGAAACCGTACGCCTGCGACTCGACGAGTTCGACGAACATGCCGTGGTTGCGCACCTCGAGGATGGTGGCGGCGAGCGCGGTGCGTTTCTTCTTCTTCAGCTCGCGCTCGAAGTACTCGAGCAGCTTCACCTTCACGGATTCGCGCTCGGCCTCGGTGCTGTTCTGCTCGGTGAGGCTGAGGTGCTCGGCGACGCGGGGCATGTGCTCGGCGCGGTATTGGGATTTCCAGCCGCGCGGGGCGGGCTGGTGGCAATGCCGCACGAGGTACGACTCGAACACCCGGTGCACGACGAGGTCGGCGTAGCGGCGGATGGGCGAGGTGAAGTGCGTGTAGTCCTTCTTCGCCAGGCCGAAGTGGCCGTCGGGCTTCTCCCGGTAGCAGGCGCGCGCGAGGCTCCGGAGCAGTTGCACGCGGAGGATCTGCGCCTGGTCGTGGGTGCGGATCTTGGCGAGCACGCGGCTGAGTTCGCGGCGGTTCGTGAGGTCGCCGGCCTGCACGCCCTGCGTGGCGAGAAACTCGCGGAAATCCCGCAGGCGGTCCTCGTCGGGATCGTCGTGCACGCGATAGACCGACGGGAGCTGGTGTTTGCGGGTGATCCGCGCCACGGCCTCGTTGGCGAGCAGCATGAATTCTTCGATGAGCTGGTGGCTCTCGTCGTTCTCGATGCGCTCGAGGCGGTCGGCGTAGCCCTCGGCATCGACGAAGATCTTCGTCTCCGGCATGTCGAGATCGAGCGCACCCTGGCGGAACCGCTCGACGCGCAGCGGCTCGGCGAAACGCCAGAAGGTGCGGATCATGTGCTGCAGGTCGCGCAGCTCGGCGGCGGGCAGGCTGTTGAGCGGGCGGCCGGTCGCACCGGTCTGGTGCGCGGGCGGGAGCGGCAGGCGGCGGATCTTCTCGAGGTCGTTCTCCTTCAGCAGCGCGTAGGCCTGGCGGTAGGTGAGGCGTTTGCGGCTGCGGATGACGGTGTTGGCGAACTCCGTATCCGTGACATGGCCATGCTTGTTGAACGTGAAGAACACGCTCTTCGTGAGCCGATCCTCATTTTCCTTCAGCGAGCAGAGGCCGTTGGAGAGCTTGAACGGCAACATGGGCACGACGGTGCCGACGAGATAGGTGCTGTTGCCGCGGTGCTGGGCCTCGCGGTCGAGCGCGGTGCCGGGACGCACGTACGCGCCGACATCGGCGATGTGCACGCCGATGCGCGCGCGGCCGTCGGGAAACTCCTCGAGCGAGAGCGCGTCGTCGAAGTCCTTGGCGTCGTCCGGATCGATCGTGCACGTCGGGATCGAGCGGATGTCGAGCCGGTGTTCGAGATCCGCGGGGCGCACGGCGTCGGGCAGCGCGGCGACCTCGGCCTCGACGGCGGCGGGGAACTTCGTCTCGAGCTTGTACTTGTGATAGATCGCGGCGAGTTCGGCGCGCGGCTCGAACGTGCGGCCGAGCACCTCGATGATCTCGCCCTCGGGATTGGCGTGGCGGTTCTCCCACTCGGCGAGGCGCACGACGACCTTGTCGCCGATCTGCGGAGTCGGCACGAGCGGCGAGCGCTCGGGCGCGTCGACGTAGACATCGTGCACGTAGCGCGGATCGTCGGGCGTCACGAAATGGAACTTCTGCGACCGCCGGAGCGTGCCGACGATCGTGTCGCGGGCGCGCTCGAGGATGCGGATCACGCGGCCGCTGCGCAGGACCGGCGGCGTACCGCGGGAGCCGCGCTGCTCACGCCGGCCCCGCGGCGGACGAGCGGGCGCGCCGCTCAGGCGCACGACGACGCGGTCGCCGTGCATCGCGGTGCCGGTATCCTCGGCGGCGACATCGATCGGCTCGGGCGCCTTGGCGTCGGCGGGCGCGCCGTCGGGTTGCTCGGGGCGCAGGATGCCGCGGCCGTTGGGCCGCATCTGGATGGTGCCGGTGACAAGATCGGCGTCGGCGGGGCGGACGAAGCGGTCGGATTTGACGCGGACAATCGAGCCGCGGGAAAGGAGCTGTTGGAGCTCGGCGTCGAGCTTGCGGAGCTCGGGTTTTTTCAGGCCGAGTTTCGCGGCGAGTTCGGCGCGATTGAGCGGCACGTAGTCGCGCCGCCCCAGCAGTTGGAGCAAGCGCTCATGGAGTTTCATCGGCGCGGAAATTGGGTTGGAAACGCGCGTGGCTCAACCCAAGTCTTGCCGCGATGAACATCGTTCACGCAGCCAGCGAGCTGTTTCCGTTCATGAAGACGGGCGGGTTGGCGGATGCGGTCGGGGGCCTCACGAAGACCCTCGCCGCGGCCGGCCACGAGGTCTCCGTCTTCCTGCCGGGCTACCGCACGGCGCTCGAACAACCGGAGGCTGACGGCGCTCGCCGCATCCACCGGCTGCAGATCGAGCTCGGCGGACGTTTCGTGGAGGCCGATCTCCTCCGGCTGCGCGTGGCGCCGGGCTACACGGTGTACTTCATCGTGCGCGACGAATTCTTCGACCGACGCGGCGCGTACGGCACGAACGAGCGCGACTACGACGACAACGCCGAGCGTTTCATCTTCTTCGCGAAGGCCGTCGCCGAGGCGATGCGCCTGGCCGACCTCAAGGCCGATGTCGTGCATGCGCACGACTGGCAGACGGCGCTTCTGCCGGTGTACGTGCGTCTCGTCGAGGAACGCCACGACACCTCGCTCGCGGTGAAGACGGTGTTCACGGTGCACAACCTGTCGTTCCAAGGCGTGTTCCCGATGGACGCGTTCGGCCTGACGAATCTCCCCGACGAGTTCCGTGGCGTCGATGGCCTGGAATTCTTCGGACAGATGAACCTGATGAAGGCGGGCCTGTTGTTCGCCGATCGCGTGACGACGGTCAGCCCGACCTACGCGCGCGAAATCCAGACGCCGGAATTCGGCTGCGGGCTCGAGGGCGTGATCGCCACGCGCGCCTCGGATCTCGTGGGCCTGCTCAACGGCATCGATGACTCGATCTGGAACCCCGCGATCGATCCGCTGCTGCCGGCGCGTTTCAACGTCGAGGATCCGGCGGGAAAGCAGAAATGCCGCCGCGCGCTGCTGAAGAAGTGCGGTTTCCCGGCCGACAGCACGGCGCCGGTGTTCGCGATGATCTGCCGCCTGGTGGAGCAGAAGGGCGTGGACCTGCTGCTCAGTGCGCGGCGGTTCTTCGAGACGCAGGACTGCCATCTGATCGTCGTCGGCACCGGCTGGGCGCGCTACGAGGAGGCGCTCAACGAGCTCTCGCAGGCGTACCCGCGCCGCGTGGTGCTGGCGAAGGTGCTCGACGAGCCGATGACGCATCTCGTCGAGGCGGGAGCGGACTTCTTCCTGATGCCGTC
>DATGXO010000119.1:0-1786 GCA_035298965.1 Opitutaceae bacterium
GCCGAAGCCGCACCGGAGGTGCAGTCGCCCGCGTCGCCGCCCGTGGAAGTCGCAGCGCCCGTCGCTCCCGAGTGGACCGAGCGCGGCGAGATCTTGTCCATCGGGAACAACGTCCTTCTTCGCGAAAACGAGCGCGCGAGCCAGGTTGTGGTCGTCGGCGGCAATGCTGAGATCCGCGGTCGCGTCGACGGCGAGGTCTTTGTCGTCGGGGGCAACCTTTCCCTCGGCGAGCGGGCCAGCATCCACGGCGAGGCGGTGTGCATCGCCGGACGCGTCGACAATCCGCACCGCGCGCCGATCCACGGCGACACGATCGCGATCGGCACGTTTGTGCCGCTGCCGGCTTTCGGTTCGCTGCTCGAATGGTTGGGCGATGCCGCGTGGAACGCCCGGCTGCTCTCGCCGCGCGTGGCATGGCCGTGGGTCGTGTTTGGCACGGCGACGCTGTTTCTCTTCCTGCTCGCGCTCGCCTTCGGGCGCGGGATGAACGCCTGCTCCCGCTCGCTCGAGGAGCGGCCCGGCGCGACGCTGACCACCGCGATCGCCCTGCTGCCGGGGCTGCCGCTCTTCACCGTCCTGCTGATCTGCACGATCCTGGGCATCCTGCTGCTGCCGTTCCTCGGTGTGGCGGTGTTCTTCGGCGTGGCCTTCGGCAAGGCGGCGATGATGGTGTTCATCGGGCGCAGCGTGCTGCGCGTCACCGGCGCGACGGACCTCATGGACCGCGCGTGGCTCACGATCCTCATCGGCGCGGTTGTGCTCGCGGTGCTCTACTGCGTGCCGTTCCTCGGTCTCTTCGTGTGGGCGCTCACGGGTTGGATCGGCCTCGGCATGGTCACGGCGACGTTGCTGGAGAAACGCCGTCGCGAAAAAGCGGTGGCAGCTGCCGCGGCGGCGGCTGCGCGGAGTGCGGTGCCCACTCCGTCTCGTCCCGTCGTGGCAACGGCGGCGGTCGTGCCGACAACCACCGCGTTCAACGCTGCCGGAGTTTCTGTGGCGACGGAACCGCCGCTGCCGAGCGAGCCGGTCACTCCTGCCGCCGGAGGCGACGCGGCGGTGCCGCCTGCTTCGAGCGGGTTCGGCGTGCCGCCGCCGGCCTATGCGCCACCACCCCCGCCGGCCGTCGCAGCCGCGCGAGTGCCGGTGTCTGTGCCGGTCGGTCCGATGAACCGCGCCGATCTCTGGGTCCGCCTCGGGGCGTTGCTCGTCGACATCGTGCTCATCGGCATCGCCGGCGGGACGACGGGTGTGCTCGGGTTGTTGCCGTTCCCGCTGGTTTTTGTGGTCTACGTGTGCGCCATGTGGCTGTGGAAGGGATCCACCATCGGCGGCATCATCTTCAAGCTGCAGATCGTGCGGCTCGATGGCCGGCCGGTCGACGCGGCGACCGCGGTGGTGCGGACGCTCGTCGCGTTCATCTCGGCGGCCACGGTGATCGGCTTCCTCTGGTGCCTGTGGGACGACGAAGGGCAGACCTGGCACGACAAGGTTGCCGGCACGAACGTCGTGGTGCTCCCGAAAAGCGTGTCGCTCGTGTGAGCGGGGGTGCGCTGCCCGCGGGGCCGCGATCGGAATCGCTGCTCTCGCGAGCAGCGCCACGGATCCTCCGGGCTGTGGCGCCGTACGCGAGAACGGCGAGGTGGGGAGCCGGGACTTGAAGAGAGCTGCTCTCGCGAGCAGCTCCACAGGTGGGCACGCGCGCGCTGCGCATAGTACAGCTTCCGGTGGTGGGGCGGGCTTTACGCCCGCCAGTTCGACGCGGGAACAGATGGCGGGCGTAAAGCCC
>DATGXO010000120.1:0-43772 GCA_035298965.1 Opitutaceae bacterium
GCGACCGCAGACGGACCGCCTCTTTCTCGAGATCGATCACGGCGACAACGCGGCGTTCGCGCCGGTGAAGGCGGAGGCGCTCTACCCCGTGCGGCGCCTGCGTTTCCGCGCCACGGAGACGACCGGTTGCGCCCTCTTTTACGGCAACGATCAGGCCAACGCGCCGCGCTACGATCTCCAACTCGCCGCGCCGCGCCTGCTCGTCGCGCCGCAAAACACCGCGACGCTCAAAGCGACCGCGGGCGTGGAGTCCGGGCGCACGTCGCTCGGCTTCGGTGGGCCCGCCGCGCGGTTTGCATTCTGGGGCGCGCTCGCGCTCGTGGTGGCGCTGCTCGTCTGGCTGGTCGCCAAACTCCTACCGAAGCCGCCGGCTGCCTAAATCGCCCGTCCGCTGCGCTCGGCGCGCAACCAAATGAAAAGCCCGCGGACTCGCGTCCGCGGGCTTGTTGCTGAATCGGGCTGACGTTGCGTCAGAAGCGGAAGGCGATGCCGGCGGTGTAGGCCACCGAGCCGCCTTCGATGAGAGCGACGTCGGCGGTGGCGACCAGCTTCGAGGTGAGGTTGTAGGCCGCGCCGACGCTCACGTCCCAGCGGCTGTCGCGGTGCTGGCCGAAATCGTCGGCATAACCGACGCTGGTCGTCAGCGACAGTTTGTCGGATACGGCGCGCTCGATACCGGCGCTCAGGCCCCAGACGGGGTGATCCGTGTCGAAGAGGTTCTCGGCCCAGTTGTAGCCGAGGCTGGCGGAGGCGAAGTATTTGTTTTCCCCGCGCGCGATGTAGCCGGTGACCGCGGTGTCGACCGAATGACCGACGCCGATCACGCCTTCGAGCCATGAATAACCGTAGGCGACGGTCACGTCGAAGTTGGCGTTGACGGGCACGTTCAGGGCCAGACCCGCGCCCATGCCTTCGCGGCTGGAGTGGTTGATGTCCGTCCAGCCGAAGCCGGTGGCGATGTAGCGGCCGCCGAGCAGGCCCGCGGTGGCGGTCGTCTCGGTGGAGACGGTGTTCTGGGCGAACGCGGCGACGCCGATGGAGGAAGCTGCGAGAACAGCGATGAGTTTCATGTCTAGTTTTCTGTTTGTGGTTTGGTCTCCGGTTCGGGGCCGGAGAGGGGCGACGTAACTACGGACCACCCCGCGCGCATCAATGAGAATAGTTCATGATAGATGCGGAACAAAAACTTGACCCGCAGGTCGGGCGCGTGACTTCGCAGGTCGTTCGCAGTGTGCGGCGACAAGCGTCCTTTTCGTCCAACATTTGCTGGCCAACGCGGCGCCTTCCTGCACGGTGCTCGCCCATGCGCATCCTGATCACCGGTGGAGCTGGTTTCCTTGGTTCGCACCTCTGCGACCGCTTGATCAACGACGGCCACGAACTCGTGTGTCTCGACAACCTTTTCACGGGCCGCAAGGAGAACATCGCCCACCTGCTGCAGCATCCGCGTTTCGAGTTCGTGCGGCACGATGTCGTCGACCCCTTCAAATTCGAGGTCGATCAGATCTACAACCTCGCCTGCCCCGCCTCGCCGCCGCACTACCAATACAACCCGATCAAGACGACGAAAACCTCGGTGATGGGCGCGATCAACTGCCTCGGTCTCGCCAAGCGCGTGAAGGCGCGCGTCTTCCAGGCGTCGACCTCCGAGGTGTACGGCGATCCCGAGATGCACCCGCAGCGCGAGGAGTACTGGGGCCACGTCAACCCGATCGGCCGCCGCTCATGCTACGACGAGGGCAAGCGCTGCGCCGAGACGCTCTTCTTCGACTACTACCGCGAGAACAAGGTCGATATCCGCGTCATCCGCATCTTCAACACCTACGGCCCGCGCATGCTCGCCAACGACGGCCGCGTCGTTTCCAACTTCATCGTCCAGGCGCTCAAGGGCGAGGACATCACCATCTACGGCGACGGCACCCAGACGCGCTCCTTCTGCTTCGTCGACGACCTGATCGAGGGCTTCGTGCGCTTCATGAACCAGACGGAGATCGTCGGCCCGATGAACTGCGGCAACCCGGGCGAGTTCACGATGCTCCAGCTCGCCGAGCTCACGCTGAAACTCGTCGGCGGAAAATCGAAGATCGTTTTCAAACCCCTGCCCTCCGACGACCCGAAGCAGCGCCAGCCCGACATCTCGCTCGCGCGCCGCGTGATCAAGTGGGAGCCGCAGGTCCCGCTCGAACAGGGTCTCGAGCGCACGATCGCCTATTTCCGCAGACAGCTGCAGGCCGGCTGAGCAGCGCCGCACTTCGGGGACACCGCGAAGCGACTCGCCCGCGGTGCTCCAGCCCACGACCACCGTCGGCCAATCGGGTGCCCCGCCGCTCCGAAAGCGGAGCCGGTGATTCCAGCGAAAAGCGGCGTGCGTTTGTCGCGCACGCAAGATGGCCGATGTTAGGGGCGTGGTCGCATCATCGTCATCCGGCCGGATCGCGACGACGGAATCGTGTGCTTCCGCCGGCAGTCCGCTCGCGTTCCTCGAGACCTTCGGCGGTTCGGCCGATCTTACCGGCCTTGCCGTGCTGCTGCTCGCCCTGCTGCTCGTCGTGCTCTTCTACCGGCGGATGCTGCGCGGTCTGCGTCGCTCCGAACAACGACTGCGGATGCTGCTCGAAGCCGCACCGTTCGCCGTCGTCGTCACACGTAAAGACACCGGCCTCTTCCTCTTCGCCAACCGCCACGCGGTCGGGTTGCTCGGTCTCTCGCCCGTCAACTACCGCGCGCAACGAGTGCCGTACACGGATCCACGCTGGGACCGGTCCCGCCTCCTGGAATACCTCGCCATCCATGGGAGGGCGGAGAACATCGAAGGCGACATCCAAGCGTACGACGGAAGAAGATTCCCCGCCCTCACCTCCGCGGCGCTCGTCCACTTCGACGGAGTCGACGCGATCCTCGGCACCTTCCAGGACATCTCCTCGCTGCGCGAAGCGGAGCTCAAGGTGCGCAGCAGCGAGGCGCGGATGCGCGCAGTCTTCGAAGCGGCTCCGGACGGAATCGTGATCGTCGACCCCGGAGGCGTGATTCACCACGCCTCCGACTCCAGCGCCGCACTCGTGGGCGCGATCGGTGCCGCCGAACTTGTCGGCAAACAGGTCCTGGACTTTCTCGCCGCCGAGGATCGCGGCGCCGCCCGGGACTTGCTCGTCGCGGTGGGAAATGAGCCGACCGTCGAAGGCCCCGCCTTCCGGATCGAGCGCCCCGATGGCTCACCTGCCTGGATCGAGCCTCGCGCCGTGCGCAGCGCCGACCCGGTCACCGGCCGTCCCGCGATCGTGCTCGTGCTGCGCGATATCACCCGTAGGCGCGTCGCGCAGGACGCGCTCGCCGCGCGCGCCGGCGAACTGCAGCGCGCCCTCGACAGCATCGCGCGCCTGCAAAATGCCATCCTTCGCGTCTGCGCGTGGACCAAGCAGGTCAATGTCGACGGCGAGTGGATTCCGATAGAGCACTACCTCGCGCAGCACCTCGGCCTCAAGATCTCGCATGGCATCTCGGAAAAGGGCCTGGCCATGCTCGATCTGCCGCCGGAGGACAAACCCTCCGCGGGCGAACAGCCGAAAGCATAGCCGAGATTTTTCGCTCTCGGCGGCCTTCTCACTCCGCGCGCAGCGTCGCCTTGAGCAGCTCGCGATCGCGCGACGACGGCCCGACCAGAATCTCGAACTCACCGGGCTCGACCACGCTGCGGCCCTCGGCATCCACGATCTGGAACGCCTCGTACGGTAACGCGATCTGCACGGTCTTCTTCTCGCCCGGCGCGAGGTGCACGCGCGCGAACCCCTTGAGCGCCTTGTTCACCCACGTGGCGCTCGTGACGAGATCGCTCACATACACCTGTACGATCTCGTCGCCCGCCCGCGCGCCGGTGTTCTCCACGTCGACCGACACCGTCGCCGACTGACCGCGCGCCAGCGTGTCGGATGCGAGCCGGAGAGTCGAATACCGGTAGGTCGTGTAGCTCAGGCCGTGACCGAACGGGAACAGTGGCTCCTGCGTGAGATCGGCGTAACGGTCGCCATGCTGACCGCGCACCTGGCTATAGAAAACCGGTTGTTGGCCGACGTGAACCGGGATCGAGATCGTGAGCTTTCCGGAGGGATTCAGCTGGCCGAACACCGCCTCCGCGATCGCGCGACCGCCTTCCATGCCGGGGTTGAAACCCTCGAGGATCGCCGCCGCTCGTTTCGCCGCGGGCGGCAGCACGAGCGGTTTGCTGTTCACGAGCACCACGACCAGCGGCTTTCCGGTTTTCTCGAGCGCTTCGAGCAACGCGACTTGGCCGCCCTGCAGCTCGAGCGTGGCCGTGCTCTGGCCTTCGCCCGTGTAGCGCAGGTGGTCGCCCACGACCGCCACCACGATGTCGCTCGCCTCGGCGGCAGCAACGGCGGCGGGAATTCCGGCCAAGTCGTCGTCGATGATCGAGCAACCCCGTGCGTGCCGCACCGCGCAACCGGCTGGTGCGAGGGCGCGGATACCGTCGAGCACCGTTGTCGTCTTCTCGCGCGGCTGGGTGCCGGCCTCCGGCGGATGCTGCGAGGCGCCCAGCGTCCAGTCGCCGAGTTGCTGGATGGCATCGTCGGCGTTCGGACCAACCACCGCGATCGACTTCACCTTCGCGGAGTCGAGCGGGAGCAGGCCGTTGTTCTGCAAAAGTACCAGGCTCTGGCGCGCCGCATCGAGATTCACGGCACGATGGTCGGCGCGAGCGATCTCGACCGCGGCGCGGACTAGGTCGGGGCGGCGCGGATTCTCGAAGAGGCCCATGCGGAACTTCAGCGCGAGCACGCGGCGCAGCGGGGCGTCGATCTCCGCTTCCGCGAGCCGGCCGCTGCGCACGGCCTCGATGGCGCCCTCGAAGAACTTCGGCGTGACCATCATGATGTCGTTGCCCGCACGGAGCGCGACGATCGCAGCATCGGCGTAAGAGGCGCAGACTTTCTGCTCCCAGACGAGCCGGCCGACATTGTCCCAGTCGGTCACGAGCACGCCCTGGTAGCCCCACTCGTCTTTCAGGATCTCCTTGAGCAGCCAGCGATTCGCGGTCGAGGGCACGCCGTCCATCGACTGATAGCCGGTCATGAACGTCATCGCGCCGGCGCGGGCGGCGCGCTCGAACGGCGGGAGGAAATAGCTGCGGAGTTTGCGGCGCGAGATGTCGGACTCGGAGGCGTCGCGCCCGCCCTGCGTCTCGGAGTAGCCGGCGTAGTGTTTCGCGGTGGCGAGCACGGCGGTGGGATCGGCGAGTCCGTTGCCCTGGTAACCGCGGATCATCGCCACGCCGAATTCGCCGATGAGGAACGGATCCTCGCCAAACGTCTCCCCCACTCGTCCCCAGCGCAGATCGCGCGTGAGGCAGAGCACGGGCGAGAACGTCCAATGGATGCCGGTCGGCGCCATCTCCTCGGCGGTCACGCGCGCGACTTTTTCGAGCAACGCGGGATTCCAGCTCGTCGCGAGTGCAAGTTGTGTCGGGAAAATGGTGGCACCTTTCCAGAACGAGTGTCCGTGAATGCCGTCTTCGCCGACGAGCAGCGGGATGCCGAGCCGGTTCTGCGCGGCGAGGTCCATTGCGCGGTCGATCTTCGCGCCAAGGATGTGGAGGATGGAGCCGGGCTGGTAGGTGTTGATGAACGAGAGGTCGTCGGGCCGCGCATCCCACATGATCAACTGGCCGACCTTCTCCTCGAGGGTCATGCGACCGACGAGGTCGGCGACGCGTTCTTCGACGGGCAGAGCGGAATTGCGATAGGCGGGGACGGACATGGCAGGCGCAGTAGAGGCGCCAGACAGTGCCGAGAGAAGGCCGAACGTCGAGAAGCCAAGCGCGGCGAGCAGGGGGAACGGGCGAAGCGGTTTCATAGGGGTGGACGGCAAAGTGCGCCGCGCAACCGGCGCGGCCAAGTGCGAAGGCCGCGGACGTCCGAACGCGAAGGCGTTTCGATGCACCGGCGGTGCGGCGGCTCGCGTGACCGGCGAACGGTTACGGTGCGGCGACCAGGAACGGGATGTTGGCGTGCGCCACCGTCGAACCCGGCCCGTCGACATAGACGAACAGCCGGTAGGCGCCCGCACGCTCCGGCGCGACGAACTCCGCCGTGCACCGCCCGTCGACCGGCCGTTTCGCCTGTTTCGGGAGCCGCAGCGATTCCGGCCGGACCTCCGGCGAGCCGCCGACTCCGCGCTGCGTGCTCTCGGCCAACAACTCCCAGCGCACGCGCAACTCGCCCGGAGCGCCGCGGAGCAGATCGGCTTCGGCGCGCACGCGCGCACCGGGCGCAACGCGTACACCGGCGGACGCAGGCTCGCCGTTGAGCCGCAATGCACCCACACGAGGCGCGCGCCCAGGAGCCGGCTTGCCGGACCACGCGGTCGCGAGCACCTCGGTCGCCTCTTCCGCGCGGCCGGTCTCGTCGAAGAGACCGAACCAAGTCGGTGTCGCCTCTTGCTTCTGCCCCCAGATGAAGGCGTAACTGCCGAGGCAATGCGCGGTGTCGGCCGTGATCGCGCGGTAGCGCATGGCGAACAGATCCGCCTTCTCCCCGCTCGTCGGTTCGATTTCGGCGCCCCACGGCGTGCGCGGCACTTCCCAGCTGCCGGTCGTGCCCCATTCGGTGACGAGATAAGGACCGGTCCAGCCGCTCGCAGCGAGATCGTGGGCCAGCTTCAGCACGGGACCGTAGCTGTTGCTGCCGACCAGGTCGACCGAGGGGCAACGTGTCCGAATCATGGTGCCGACGCCCGGATTCGGGTGCGCGATCACGGTTATCACGGGATGGTGCGGATCGACACGTTTGATGTACGCCGCGACCGCCTCGATGGTATCCCAAACCTTCGGATTGCGCGCGCCGCTCTCGACCTCGTTGCCCACGCCCCAGAGCAGCAGCGCGGGTTTGTCCTTGAAGCGATCGACCGCGCGGCACAACCGCTCGATCTGCGCCCGCACGGCGACCTCGTCGTCGTAATTGAAGCCGCTGCGCTCATGCGCGACCCAGAGGCCCGCGCAAACCGTCAGGCCGCGCCGAGCAGCCTCATCGATCACCACAGCCGTCTGGTCCGGGTCCCACGTGCGCACGGAATTCGCCCCCGAAGCCGCGAGCAGGTCGAGCCGAGTCATGCCGCCGGCCCCGCGCACGTAAAACGGCACGCCGGCGCGGCGAAACTCGTAGCGGCCCGGTTCGGGCGACTCGAGCGAGACGGTGATCGGCGCGGCCGCCGCGACGCTGGCGAATGCTCCGGCCAACAACGCGAAAACGAGGGGAGTCTTCATGGAGAGAGCGGTTGGAAGAGACGGAAGGATATCCGGTTCGGCGATTCGCGCCACCGGCAGTGAAAGCGGGGACGCTCGCCTGTCACGCGGCGGTCGGAGCCGGCGTCGCCGATTGGCGCGCGGCCAGATCCTTCTCGATCTGTTTCACATCCTTCTCCTCGAGCGGGTAGAAGAAGATCGCGAAACCGCTCAACAATGCGAGAGCGCCGGGCAGCACGCTGAAGAGAAGCATGATGCCGTGCAGCGCGCGCGGCGTCTGCACCGCGTCGGCGACATAGCCGTAGCGACCGAGCAGCCAGACGATCATCGCCCCGCCGATCGCCAGACCGACCTTCTGCACAAACACTGTGGCGGAGAACACCAGCCCGGTTGTGCGCCGGCCGAACCGCCACTCGCCATAGTCCGCCGTGTCGGCGTACATCGACCAGACGATCGCGGGCGTGGGGCCGGCGACGAATGAGGCGAAGATGTTCATCACGTAGAGCAGCGGGCGGTTGTGCGGGTCGAGCACGTAGAACGACGCCATCGCCAGCGCGTTGAGAATCGTGAGGCCGATCATCAGCTTCCGGCGCGACGCAAACCGCATGAAGATTTTCGTCGTGAGCGAGCCGACGATGAAGGCGAGGAAGCCCCAGAAGTTGAAGGCGCTGAGGCCCTCGAAATCGCCGATCACGTATTTGAAATAGTAGACGCCCGAGCCGCTGCGCAGGCCGGTGTTGGCGAGGGTGAGGAAGGCGGCGAAGAAGAGCACGAGCCACGGACGGTTGCGGAACAGGTCGCGCACATCGGCGCCGAGCGAGGGCTTCTGCGTCGCCGGCGGCGCCACGCGCTCGCGCGTCCGGAAGAAAGTGAAGAGGAACATCGCCACCGAGATGACCGCGAAGATCGCCATCGTGTAGCGGAAGCCCGCCGCTTCGCTGCCGCCGATCCGGGCGAAGAACTTGCTCAGCTTCGGCACGAGCGAGCCGATCAGCAACGCGCCTGTGAATGCGCAGGCGAAGCGGTAGGTGGAAAGCGAGGTCCGGTCCTCCGACGAGGCGGACATGACGCCCATCAGCGCAGAATACGGAGTGTTGATCGCCGCGTAGGCGACCAGCATGAGCGTGTACGTCGCGTAGGCGAACACGAGCTGCCCGTCCGGCGAGAACCCCGGATTCGCGAACATCACATAGCCGAGAATTCCATACGGCAGCGCGCCCCAGAGGATCCACGGGCGAAACTTGCCCCAACGCGACGTGGTACGGTCGGCCAACATGCCGATGACGGGATTTAGCGCGGCGACCACGATCGGCATGCTCCCGAGCAGCCAGCCGACCGCGGCGGTGTTCTTGATGCCGACGACGTCGGTATAGTAGTAGGCGAGAAAGATGTTGAACGCCTGAAAGAAGAAATTCGAGGCGGTGTCGCCGAGTCCGTAGGCAAGTTTCTCGGCGAAGGTGAGCCGGGCGGGGGTGGTCATGGGGCGGAAAGCGGATTGGGTTGTGGGGCGAGATAGTGGAAGAAATCGAAGTCGGCCGGGCACGCGGAATCTGCTGAATCCTGCGCGCAAAGGACCGCGAACGCGCCGGTGAACGCCCAGCCCACGCCGCCCTCCATCGGGTGGTCGTCGGAGAGGGTCGTGGCGTCGAGCGCGGGACCGATGTCGCTCGTGGCGGCATCGGCGCCGAGGAAGAACTGCAGCGTCTCGCCGTCGATCCGAGCCCCGAACTCAAGCGCGCCGGTGGCGGGCAGCGGAAGCGGCCGCGGCAACACGAAACGGAAGCGGCGGTTATCGCAGGCGAGCACCTGCAACGCGCGCCCGCCGTCGTCGCCTGCGGAGACGAAGGCGTAGTAGAAATTCGCGCTGTTGTAGAAGAGCGCGAGCCCGGCCTGCTGTTGGAAACTACGCGGCGCGAACTCCAGGCGGGTGCGAACCGCGCAGACGTGATGCAGGAGCCGGAAGCCGACGGCGCTCTGGTCGAAGGCCGACTGAAGCGAGTAGCGACCGCGGAGGCGCAGAAAACCGGGGCGCTCGGCGAGCGAAAGCCACGGCGCGTCGACGGGCTCGCGCAGGGTATTCCACTGCGGATCGAGCACGGGGGCGGCGAAGTCGTCGTAGAACCCGCGCAGGTAGCCCGGGGCGGCAGCGACCCCGGGCAGCTCGACCGTGGCAAACGGCCGGTTCCCGCCGCTGGCCAGCCGCGGCCAGTCGCCCGCCGGCCAGTCGAGCGCCTGCAACGCCGTTTCCCGGCCGAGGATGCAGCGGCGCTGGGGGCCGACCGGACGGCTGCAAAGGTGCAGCAGGAACCAGCGGCCGTCTGGTGTCTCGACGAGGGAGGCGTGGCCGGCCTTCTGCAGCGGTGCAGCGGGATCGCCGCTCGCGGTGAGAAGCGGGTTGGCGGGATGGACCTCGTAGGGGCCGGCGAGCGTGCGCGAGCGCGCAACGGTCACGGCATGTTCCCAGCCGGTGCCACCTTCGGCGGTGACGAGCCAGTAGAATCCGTCCTTTCGGTACAGGTGCGGTCCCTCGGTGATGCCGAGCCGCGTGCCGGGAAAGATCACGAGGGGCTCCCCGACCAGCCGCTGCTCCGCGACGCTGAACTCCTGGAGAGTGATGCCGGCGAAGGCGTCGATAGCCGGCGAGAGCCGCCAGCGCTGGCACACGAGCCATTTGCGGCCGTCGGCATCGTGGAAGAGCGACGGGTCGAAGCCGGAGGCGTTGAGCGGGATCGGTTCCGACCACGGACCCTCGATGCGCTCGGCGGTGACGAGGAAGTTGCGCACGTCCTTGAACGGTCCCCACAAGCTTTTCGCATCGGTGTAGACGAGCCAGAACCGGCCGTCGGCGTGCGTGAGGCACGGCGCCCACACGCCCCCAGAATCCGGGTTGCCGCGCATGTCGAGCTGCGAGCGCCGGGTGAGCGCGCCGCCGATCAGCTCCCAGTTCGCGAGGTCGCGCGAGCGATGCAGCCGCACGCCGGGCCACCACTCGAAGGTGGAGGTCGCAACGTAGTAGCACTCCCCCACCCGACAGATGCTCGGATCGGGATGGAAGCCGGGGAGGATCGGGTTGTGGACGGTGGCCATGGACGGGCGAGCGGCGGCAAGCGACGCCCTACGGTTTCGCGCCGAGGTAGGTCTGGATAGCGTGCCCGGGAATCTGACACGCGAGGGTTTCGGTGCCGACCGTCAGGGCGAAATCGCGAGCGGAGTCGGTGGCGTTGAGCACGATGAGCGCGAGCGAGCCATCGGGGTTGGCGAAAGCGATCGATTGCAGATCCGCCGGGCCGCCGCTCGAGGCGATGCGGCGCGCTCCGGGCTGCACGTAGCGGCTGAAGTGCGCGATGTAGTAGAACGAATTCTGGTAGCGCACGGTGCCCGCAGCGGTATCGACCAGCACTGGGGCGTCGCAGAGGTTGCCGACGTGATTCGGGCCGCCAGTGAGATCGAGCGCGATGTTCCAGTCGATCCAGCCGCAGACCCAGTTGCGGAGATCGCCGATGATGTTGGTGGCGTAACGTTCGCCGCGGTCCCAGCGGCCGGGTTGCATGCCGCCCTCTAGGCAACCTTCGGTGAAGAGGATCGCCTTGTCAGGGAATGCGTCGTGCACGCGCGTGCTCGCGGCGAAATCGTCGCTCACGTACCAGTGCAACGCGGTACCCCAGACGTACTGCGCCGCGGCGGGATCGCCGAACGTGGCCTGCGCGTGCGCTTCGAGAATGTCGCGGTTGTGGTCGTGCACGAGCAGCTTCACGCCGGCAAAACCGGAGCGCGCGAGAGTGGGGCCGAGGTGGTCGCGCACGAAGTCGCGCTCCGCCTCGGGCGTGTAGATGCAAGACTCCCAAACCTGTTTGGCCTCGGGCTCATTCTGCACGGTGAGCGCCCAGACGGGAATCTGCTCCTCGCGCTGCATCGTTTCGAGGAAGCGCACGAAGAAGCGCGCCCAAGCGTCGCGGCAGTCGGCGCGGAGTTCACCACCATCGGCCATCGCGCCGTTGGTTTTCATCCAAGCCGGCGGGCTCCAAGGCGAAGCGAGCAGGCGGAGGCGTTCGCCGCCCGCGACGCGACGAGCGTCGTGAATGAGCGGCAGGAGCCAGCGCCGCATCGGCGCGAGCGAGAAGTCGCGCAGCTCGGTGTCGCCGGGGGTGTCGTCGAGCGACCAGGAGCCGAGAGAGAAGTCGCAACTGTTGATGTGCGTGCGAGCCAGGGTGTAGCCGATCCCCTCGCGCGGATCGAAATAGTGGCGGAGCACCTCGTCACGGCGCTCGGCGGGAAGCTGCGCGAGTGTCCAAGCGGCGGATTCGGTGAGCGCGCCGCCGAAGCCGACAATCTCTTGAAAACGCTGCGCGGGATCGCAGATGATCGACGGCGCATCGGTGACCGCGGAGGCGGGCGCAGCAACGGGCGCGAGCAGGTGGCCGGTATCGCGCGCGGTCTCGATGACGGACCAGCGGCGGGAGTTTTCCGCGGCGGAAACGACGCCGGTCACGGCGAGCGCGGTGAGCAGGAGCGGGCGAAGCATAGGGAAAAATGGGCCGGGGTTGTCGCCGATCGACAACCCCGGCAGTTATCGTAGCGGAAGCGCCCCAAACCTGCGCTTCCGCCGCACACTACCCCGAATCAGAAGGAGACGCCGTAGGTCAGGCGGAACGAGATCGGCGGATTGTAGATCTGTCCGTAGAGTTTGGTGTCGTTGAGGATGTTATCCACGTTGAGCTGGCAGTACTGGTTGTAGTTTCCGAGCTTCCACTCCTTGCGGACGAAGCCGCCCATCGAGAACTGCGCGGGCATGTAGAGCACGATGAGCTGGCCGTTGCTGTCGGTCTGGACCTGGCCCGAACCGTGGGTGAAGCCCGAGAAGTAGGCGCGCTTGGCCGAGTAGTCGGCGCCGAGACCGACGATCCAGCCCTTGAGGGAGTCCTCGAACTTGTAGTTCGCGAACATCGAGTAGCGGTACTTCGGAGTGTCGTCGCCGGGGAAGAAGCCGACGTTGGTGCGGGTCGAGGTGTCGGTCGGGTCGGTGTAGGCCTCGGCGAGCGAGAGTCCCTTGAGGCCGAAACCGGCGTTCGGGAAGTACCAGGTCGCCCAGCGGTCCTGGGGATACGGGTACTTCAGCCACGTGCCGCGGTTGATCTGTTTGACCGAGGCGTTGACCGAAGCGGAGAGCACCACCTGGAACTGGTTGTTCGGGGTGATGACGACCTGACCATCCCAACCCTTCGACTCGGACACGACCGTCCACGCGGCGCCCATGTTGCGCTCGTTGGCGGAGCCGTTGCCGATCGGGCCGTTCTGGAAGTACGCGTCGTCGAGCGTGGCGTTGTTGATGCCGGGATCGTCGAGGTTGTTGCCGTAGTACGCCCAACCGGCCCAGCTGGGGGCGGCCGCGGCGAAGAAGGCATCCATGAAGGCGGCGCCCTCGGGGGTGCTGGCGTTGACGTAGATGCTGGCGGCCGTGGCGCTCTGGCCGTTGATCGGCGAGGTCAGCGAGACGGCGCCGGCGTCGCACGCGGCGCGCCACGTGGACTGGAAGGCAGCGTTGGGATTGTAGGTCTGGCCGTTGGCGACGAAGCCGTTGACGGTGATCGGATTTCCGTTCGCGTCGTGGCTATTGTAGGTGGTGTTGACGAAGGGATTGTAGAACCCGGTGCCGTTGGCGTCGCCGAGGTTGTAGACGATCGGCTTGTTGGGATCGAAGCGCGGGTTGCCCAGAGGAGCCGGCGTGGCGAAACCGGAGGCCTGCCACGCGCTCTTCGTGATCTTGTAGTGGCTGATCGAGCCCGAGACCTTGCCGCCGAAGAGGTCGAACTTCACACCGAACTCGGTGCTCTTGGCGGTGTCGGCGCCGACGGGGTTGCCGGTGAGGGCGTTGTGGAGACCGCCGAAGTTGGGCTGGAAGCCCGACGCCTTCAGGCCGAAGAGCGAGATATCCCTGGTGAGTTTCACCATCACGCCCTTCTGGACCGAGTTGTGGCCCTGATCGTTGCCGCGGGCGCTCGAGGTGTTTTCAACCCCTGAGGCGGAGATCGTCGTGGAGGTGTTGTACAGCGCGCTCGTGTCGCGACGGTAGCCGGCCATGAGGATGATGCGATCATCCACGCCCCAGAGCCTGCCGAACTTCAGGAAGTTGTTCACGTAGTAGGCGCGGTCCCAGACGCGACTCTGGTTGTCGCGAAGGGTCTGGGTAAGCGGGGCCGTCGCCGAGCCGTCGCCGTTGCGTCCGTAGCGGACGGGATCGAGGTCGTTGGGTCCCTTGTAGCCGAAGCTGGAGGCGGGCATGGCCCAGCCGTCACGCCACGTCTGGTTGAAGAGTTCCGAGTAGCCGACCAGGACCTGGTCCTCGACGCGGTACCAGCTGCGGGGGAACAGCAGCTTCCGGGAAGTGGCCTCCATGCGCGACTGCTGGCGCTCGAAGACGGCCTTCTGCTTGTTCCACTGGAAACGGAGCACTTCGTTGTCGAAGGTGCCGTACTGGAGGTTGGCGTTGGAGGGGGTGACGCCGTCGCCGAGGCTGTTGTTGGTCGCGGCGAGGACGATCGTCTGGCCGTATTCGGCGCCGGGGTTGCCGGGCAGAATCTGGAAGATGCCGCCGTTCACGTCGCGCGTGTTCTGCCAGTACTTGTTGAAGGTGTAGCTGCCGAGCAGATCGAGCGACGGCGTCCACTTCCCTTCGGTGAGCACGCCTTGGGTGACGGTGACCTCGATATTCTCGAGGCGCTGGTTGTTGTAGGTGTCCGGGCCGGAGAGATTGATCGTCCGCTTGTTCGCACCCGGCGGATAATAGAAGCCCGTGGCTTCCAGCTGGTCGTTGTTGATCGGGGTGTTGCCGTTGCCGCTCGCGGCGCGCAGGACCCGGAATCCGTAACCGCTCTGCTTGGACTGGTTGAGTTCGGTCTCGACGGTGATCTTCGTCGTCTTCGTCGGCGCCCAGGAGATGGACGGCGCGATGAAGAGGTGGCGGTTCTTCTGGTAGTCGATGTTGGTCTGCGATTTCTCGGCGGCCGCGATGAAGCGATAGTCGAGACCGGAAACCAGCGGCCCGGTCACGTCGAGGGTGCTGCGCTGGCTATCGTACGAGCCGATCGAGAAGGTCGCGTCGCCCTTGAACGTGCTCAGCGGCTTCTTGGTGATGTAATTAACGACGCCGCCGAAGTTGCCCGTGCCGTAGAGCAAGGCGTTCGGGCCCTGCACGATTTCGACGCGGTCGATGTTCACCGAGTCGCTCGGCGCACCGCGGAGAAAGCCGTTGCGCAGCACGTTGTTGGTAAGGAAGCCGCGCATCTTCACCTGGGTGCCGCTGATGTTCGAGGTGACGCCTTCGGGATTGTTGACACCGCCTTGGCCGTACGCGCCGCCTTGGATGCCGCCGACGCCGCCGGTGTTCTCCAGGTCGTTTTGCGTCTTGAGCGAGATACCGGGCGAATACGAGAGAGCCTGGCGGAGGTCTTTCGCGCCGATGTCGTTGATGAACTCGCTGGTCACGACCTGCATCGGGATCGGCAGGTCCTTGATGTCCACGCTCACGCGGGAACCCGAGATGGTGTTGGTCGCGGCATAGCCGTGATCCTTATCGGTGTTCACGATGAACGGCGAAAGCACGACGATGTCATCGGCACCCGAAGCGGGTGTTTTCGACTCCGAGGACTCTTCCGCGGCCGGAGGAGCCGACTGGGCAAACAGGGAAGGAGCGATGGCAGCTCCGAATGTGAGCAGGGCCGCGAATGACCGAGTGCGGGCCTTCATGGCACATGGGGTCTTCATACTTGGGTCTAGGTGTTTGTTTCTGGGGGGGAGAGAAACCCGAGAACTGTTTCGATTCCTGATCGGCAGTGCTCCGAGCCACGAACTACGGCGGAACGCTTCCAAACAAGAGCAGAGGTACAAGCCAACGGGGGTACGGGAAACAGGGCCGAGAGAAATGCACAGCGATGCATTGTCAATGCTTTTGTTCTCGTTTTTGTGCACAATAGTTCACGCACTCGAATATGAAATCCTCCTCGGCGTTTCCGAGGTAAATCCGCCCGAGCACACCGGAGATGCGGTGAGGTTTCGAAGCTTGTTCACGTTTTAGTGCACAACTTTGTTCTGGATTTATTCTCGGCCTTCCGTTTACCTCTTCGAAGTCACCCGCACCCCGCCTGCGATGAATCACATCAACCAAGAGCGCATCGCCGAACAGCTGAAGATCTCCCGCGCGACCGTCTCGCGCAGCCTCGCCAACCATCCCTCGGTGAGCGCGGAGACGCGCGCCGCCGTCCACCAGCTCGCGGCGGAGCTCGGTTACAGTGTCACCCCGGGCCGCGGCCCGCGTCGGCGCCGCGGGAGCAAGCCGTTCACGATCGGCGTCATCATCGGCGTGCCCGCGTCCAATGTGGCGATGGCCACCTTCCCCGAAGTACTCAAGGGCATCCGCCAGCGCGCCGACGCCGACGACATCGCGGTCGATGTCTGTTACGAGAATCCGGCGACGTTCGACGCCACCTCGCCACGCCTCTCCGTCTTCCGCCAAATCCGTGCCGCCAACTGGCGCGGCGCGATCCTCATCTATCCGTTCCCCGATGAAGCAGTGAAGATCCTCGCCGACAAGATCTCCCTCGTGACGATCCTCGAGGACTATTCGCACCTCGCGCTCGACTCGATCGATGTCGACAACGCCGCCGGGGCCGAGTGCCTCGTGCAACTGCTCGCCGACCGCGGCCACCGCCGCATCGGCTTCGTCGCCTGGCACTACACCGTGGGCGGCCATTGGGCCTACCGCCGCTTCGGCGGATACACCGAGGCGCTGTTCCGCGCCGGGCTCGAGTTCTCCCCGGATTGGGTGATCAACATCCATCGCAACGCGCCCGTCTACGACCAATCCCTCGACATCGCCCGCGAAGTCGCCCGCCTCACCCGCGAACAGAAGGTCACCGCCTGGGTCTGCGCCGCCGACCACCAAGCCTACCACCTCATCAACGATCTCCGCTCGCTCGGTCTCAATATCCCGGCCGACTGCTCCGTCACCGGCTTCGATGGCATCGAGCCACCCGTCGGCCAGCCGCCGGTCACCACTGTTCGGGTACCGACAGCCGAGATCGGTGAATCCGCCGTCGCGCGGCTTGCCGGGCGCCTCGTCACCCCGCGCGCTCCGTACCGCAAGATCCTCGTAGAGGCCGACCTGATCGCCGGCACCACTGTCGCCGCGCCGCCCGCCCAGACCTAGCCCCTTTCCCCTTCCTCGGTCCGCGACCCCAGATCTCGGCGGACTACAAAACTTCAATCACGCCCACGTCCGCGCTCCGGACGGCAGCGACTGCTTTGCCCCTATTCCCGTGAAAACCTCCGTCTCCGGTTCCTTCGTCAACGCCTTCGGCGGCCGCTACTATCGCATCGCCCACTGCGACCAGCTTCCGCCGTTCTTCATGAACATCGTCAGCTCGTCCGACCTCTGGCTCTTCCTCGCCAGCAACGGCGGGCTCACCGCAGGCCGCACCTCGATCGAGGGCGCGCTCTTCCCCTACCTCACCGTCGACCGCCTCTACGACAGCGCCGGGATCACCGGCCCCGTCACCGCCTGCTGGGTCGAACTCGAGGACGGCACGCGCACACTCTGGCAACCGCTCGCGCCGCACGGCACCAGCGTCCACCGCGTCGAGCGGAATCTCTACAAGAGCATCGAAGGCGACCGCGTGTGGTTCGAGGAGATCCATCCTGCGCTCGGCCTCGCCTTCCGCTCCGGCTGGTCTACCGCCGACGACCACGGCTTTGTGCGCCGCTGCGAACTCGTCAACCTCGGCCAACGCGCCAGGCGTATCCGCCTCCTGGACGGTCTGCGCAACCTCCTCCCGCCCGGCATCGTCCCGAAGCTTCAGAACGAGAGCAGTTGCCTGGCCGACGCCTACAAGGCCGCCGAGCTCCTCCCCGACTCGACGCTCGCGGTGTACGCGCTCTCCGCCGGCATCGTCGACCGCGCCATCCCGATGGAGTCTCTCCGCGCGACGGTCGCATGGTCCGCCGGGCTACCCTCGCCCACGATCCTGCTCTGCGACGCGCAACTGCCCGCGTTCGTCGCCGGCGAGCCCATCACCACCGAGCCACGCCGCCGCGGTCGCCGCGCCGCCTACCTCGCCTGCGCCGAGATCGACCTCGCGCCGGGAGCCACCCACTCGTGGGTCGTCGTGGCGGACACCAATCTCAGCCAGGCGTCCGTCGTCGCCCGTCGCCAATTCCTCGCCACCGGTAAGCCGACCGCCGCCGTCGACGCCGCCGCGGATGCCTCCACGCAACGCCTTCGCGCACTCGTGGGCGCCGCCGATGGACACCAGGCCGGCGCCGACGAAACCGCCACCGCGCATCATTTCGCAAACGTCCTCTTCAACGTCCTGCGCGGCGGTGTCTTCTTCCCTTCCGGCCGCGTGCCGACCGCCGACTTCGCCGCGCTCGCGCGCCTCCGCAATCCGGTCGTGGCCGAACGCCACGCGCCGTTGCTCGCCGCGCTCCCGTCCGAGCTAGAACCCGCCGAGTTCCTCGCCCGGCTCGCCGCCGCCGGCGATCCGCAGCTCGAGCGCCTCGGCCGCGACTACCTGCCGCTCACCTTCAGCCGGCGCCACGGCGACCCGAGCCGCCCCTGGAACCGTTTCCGCATCCGCGTGCGCGACGAGCACGGCCGCCCGGTGCTCGCCCACGAGGGCAACTGGCGCGACATCTTCCAGAACTGGGAATCGCTCGGCGTGAGCCACCCCGCGTACCTCGGCGGCATGGTCGCGCGTTTCCTCAACGCCTCCACCGCCGACGGCTACAATCCCTACCGCATCACGCAGGCCGGCATCGAGTGGGAGGTGCCTGACCACGAGGACCCGTGGGCATCGATCGGATACTGGGGCGACCACCAGGTCATCTACCTGCTTAAACTCCTCGAGTGGACCGAGCGCTTCCAACCCGACCTCGTCGCCGGCTGGCTGCGCTCCGCGCGCTTCAGCTACGCCGATGTCCCCTACCGCATCGCCGATTACGCCGCGATCCGCCGCCAACCGCGTGAGACGATCACGTTCGACCAAGCCCGCCACCGCGAGATCGAGGCCGCCGCCAAACGCCTCGGCACCGATGCCCGCCTCATCCGGGACAGCGCGGGCGAAGTCCGTCTCGCCAACCTCACCGAGAAACTCCTGCTCCTCGTCGCCACGCGCCTGACGAACTTCGTCGCCGAAGGCGGCATCTGGCTGAACACCCAGCGCCCCGAGTGGAACGACGCCAACAACGCGCTCGTCGGCAACGGTCTCTCCGTCGTCACGCTCTGTTACCTGCGCCGCCTGATCGCGCATTGCCGCAGCGCGCTCCTGCCCGCGTTGGGCGACGCGCCGGTCGAGATCGCCTCGTCGATCGCGACACTCACGGAACAACTGCTCGCAATCCTCGAACGCGAGCGGCCGTTGCTCGCCACCAGTCCGATCGCGCCGTCCGCGCGCCGCGCCCTCCTCGACGCCCTCGCCGAAGCCGGCTCCGCCCACCGCGAGCGCGTCTACCGCGGCTCCCCGGGCACGCCGTCGCCGCTCGCACCGGCCGCGCTCCGCCGCCTCTTCGAGCTCGCGCAGGACTTCGTCGACCACTCGATCCGTGCCAACCGTCGCGCCGACGGCCTCTACCACGCCTACAATCTCCTCGAGTTCTCCGAGCAGCCGCCGTCGCTCCATGTGAGCCATCTGCAACCGATGCTCGAAGGCCAGGTCGCGGTGCTCAGCTCCGGTCTGCTCTCCCCCGCCGAGACGCTCGCGTTGCTCGACGCCCTGCGCCGCAGCCCGTTGTACCGAGCCGATCAGCACAGCTACATCCTTTACCCCGATCGCGAACTGCCCGGTTTCCTCGAGCGCGCTGTCCTGCCGGCCGATGCCGCCACGGAGGAGCCGCTCGTCGCCGCGCTGCTCTCCGCCGGAGACGAACGCCTCGTGCTCCGCGACTCCGCCGGCGCGCTGCGTTTCCATCCCGATCTGATCAACGACGACGCCCTCGCGGCCCGCCTGAAGGAGCTCGCCGCCGAGCCCCGCTGGAGCGAGCTCGTGGCCACACACACGCCGGCCGTGCACGCGCTCTACGAACGCGTTTTCAACCACCGCGCCTATACGGGCCGCAGCGGCTCGATGTTCGCCTACGAGGGTCTCGGTTCGATCTACTGGCATATGGTGGCGAAGCTGCTCGTCGCCGTGCAGGAGTACTGTCTCGCGCCGGACGTGAGCGACAGCGAGCGGACGCAACTCGCCGCGCACTACGCCGACATCCGCGCGGGACTCGGCTTCAACAAGACGCCCGAGGCCTACGGCGCGTTCCCCTGCGACCCGTATTCGCACACGCCCGGCCACATCGGCGCGCAGCAACCCGGCATGACCGGCCAGGTGAAGGAGGAAATCCTCACCCGCTGGGGCGAACTCGGCGTCCACATCGAACGCGGCTGCGTGGCGTTCCGCCCACAACTGCTCCGCGCAGCGGAGTTCACGGACGGTCGCCGGAGCTTCCGCTTCACCGATGCGTCGGGCCGCGAGCAATCGCTTGAACTTCCCGTCGGCGCCCTCGGCTTCACCTATTGCTGCGTACCGATCGTCTACCGACGGACGAGCGGCGCCGCCGGCGTCAAACTCACGTCGGTCGACGGTGCGACGCGAGAAATCTCCGGCCAGGCCCTGGACGCGGCGACCAGCGCCGCGCTTTTCGCCCGCACCGGGCAGATCGCCCGCATCGACGTCTCGCTCGGCGATTCCTTCCGCCCGCTCGCCTGATGCGCCTCGCGTAACGCAGCGATCCCGCCTTTGGGCCGGGTCGCTGCGCCCGCCGGGCGAACGAATGGCCCGGCGGCCCGTCTCTACCGTCTACCGTAGTCCAACGATCGTCCGACGAGCCGTAGCAGAAAACCCAACGCACGGCAGCGAACGGATCGGCGCGGTCAGCCGCACGCGACGCGGTTCGGACACACGCCGGAGATCAACTCCGCGGCGCGCGCGCGCATCGCCGGCTCGATCGCGGCGCGGTTGGCGAGATTCTCTTTGATGACGTTCACCAGCGCGCTGCCGACAACCACGCCGTCCGCCGCTTGGCCTACTTCGCGGACCTGCGCCGCAGTGGAGATGCCGAAGCCGACGACGACGGGCAGCGGCGTGTGGCGTCTGATGGCGGCCACGGCTTCCGGGATGTTGCCGGCGAGCTGCGAGCGCACGCCGGTCACGCCTTCGCGCGACACGTAGTAGATGAAACCGGTGGCCGCCGCGGCGATCTTCGCGAGCCGCGATTCGGGCGTGGTCGGCGCGACGATGAACACCGTCTTCAGGTCCACGGCGCGACAGGCCGCCTGAAGTTCCCCCGCCTCTTCGGGCGGCAGATCGAGCGTGAGCAGGCCGTCGACGCCGGCCTCCTTCGCCGCGCGCACGGTCGATTCGACGCCGTTGGCGAAAACCAGGTTGTAGTAGGTGTAGAAGACGATCGGGACGTGCGAAAACTTCCGGATCTCGCGCACGAGCTCAAGGGTGCGCGTCGGTGTCATGCCCGACTCCAGAGCGCGCTGCGCCGCGAGTTGGTTGGTGAGGCCGTCGGCGAGCGGATCGGAGAACGCCACACCCAGCTCGAGCACATCGACGCCCGCCTCGATCACGGCGCGGCAGGCCGCCAGCGACGTGGCGAAATCGGGATCGCCCGCGCAAAGATAGGCGACGAAAGCGGCGCGGCCTTCGCGGCGCGCCCGGGCAAAAGAATCGGCGATGCGGTCCATAGGCGGAGGAGTACCGCATCACGCCTCCCACACATGGAAAAGGCGAAACAAAATCGGTGTCCCACGTTCGCGGTGCCGAATCCACACGAGCGCCGCGTTGTGCGCCGGGCATTGTGGCCCGGGTCGCCGATCTGGCTGCACCGCGCGTGGCCACGACAGCGTCGTTGTTCACATCCGGCGGGACTCGTCACAGCGAACAAGCCTGGTCAGCGACGTGGCCTACAGGCGAACTGCTTCAGTGCGTCCGCGTCCCGGGCAGGCGGAAGTCGACGATCACCGGGCGGTGGTCGGACAAATAGCTGCGCAGGATCGTGCTGACCGGCAGGCGGCAGGCCGGCGGCAGGAAGACGAAATCGAGCGTGCGGCTCGGCAGCGGCGAGGGAAACGTGCGGCCGTTGGCCGGATGCAGCGTGTACTCGCCGTGACGCTGGAAGTAGTCGTAGAGCGCGGCGGTGGCGTCGGGGCCGCGCGAGGAGTTGTTCAGGTCGCCGCAGAGGATCGGCGGCACGAGCCACTCGCCGTGCCGATGGGTGTACTTCGCGTGGAGATAATCCGACACGGCCTCGGCCTGTTGCAGGCGGGCGCGGCGCGACTCAAACGCGAGGTGCAGATTCACGATCGGCACGACGTGGCGCCGGCCGATGTCGATCTCGGCGAAGATGAATCCCTTCCCGCCGATCTCGCTGCGGCCGAAGGAAACGTTTTCCCAGGCGACGATCGGGTGCCGCGAAAGCACGGCGTTGCCGTAGCGGAGCGGCTTGAGCCCGGTGCGCTGGCTATTGATGCCCATCACCGCGTAGGGGATCTTCGAATGCTCGCGGAGGTACTCGAGCAAGTTCAGGCGGCCGTTCCAGTGCGAGTCCTCGTCGATCTCCTGCAACGCGACGACATCCGGCTTCAGCTCGGCCAGCAGGTGCGCGATCTTGAGCACGTTGCGCCGGATCGAGCCATGGGTGTTGAGCCCCTGGTACGGCGAGAGGCCGCGGCCGTGGGCGATGTTGTAGGTGACGATCCGGAACGGATGCATCGTGGCGAAAACTCTGGGCGGAACCGTCGCGCGCGCAATCCGCCGGCAAACCCGCGCGTCCGGCCGCCTCCGCTATTCCGCCACCGGGAAATCCAACACGAAGCCGCCGTGCGCCGGCAGCACGATCATCGGGCGGTGCTGCGGATCCCAACTGATCTCCTCGCGGCGGAACGGCGCGCCGTCGCCGTCCGCGATGAGCGTCGCGCGGCCGCTCGGGGCCAGCACGCCGAGGTTGAGCGCGACCGTCTTCGCGTTCGCCGCGCCGTTGATGCCCGCCACGTACCAGCGGTCGGCAGCGCGACGGGCGAAGACCGCATAGTCGCCGGGGTAGCCGTCGAGGAACTTGGAGTCCTCCCACACACTCGGCACCGCACGCAGGAACTCGCGCACGTAGGTCGGCGCTTCCGCCATGCCCTCGGGGATCTCGACATAGTGCTGCACGCCGGAGACGAAGAGCACCGAGAGCGCGAGTTCGAACGCCGGAGTTGTGCGTCGCACGATCCGCGACAGCGGCGCGAGGCTGAGCGGCGTGAAATCCATCGGGTCGAAAACGTTTCGCGTGAAAGGCAGCATCGCCGCGTGCGATGGCTCCTGGTCGGCGTTGGCCTGTTCGAAGGTCACGAACTCGAAGCCGCGGACCGCCTCCATCGTCATGAGATGCGGGTAGGTGCGCTGCCAGCCGCGCGGAAACGTGGCGCCGTGGAAGTTCAGCAGGAATCCGTACGGCGCGGCGTCGGCGAGGATGTCGTGGTAATACTCGATCACCGGCTGACCGTCGCCGCCGAAGAAATCGATCTTCAGCCCGCGGATGCCCATCGCGCGCAACCGCTCGAACTCACGGATGCGACTCTCGTGCGTGAGCAGCCGGTCCTTCGGCGTCTGCGGCGCCTCGTTGGCGGTGCCGTTGGAGTTGTACCAGAGGAGCAACTCGACGTTCTTCGTGCGCCCGTAGGCGGCGAGTTCGGCGGTTTTCTCGTAGCCGATCTGCTGGTCCCACTGCGCGTCGATCAGGCAGTACGCCCAGCCCATCTCGGCTGCGTAATCGATGAAACGTTTCTGGACCTCGTACACGGTCTGTCCGTCGCCGAGCAACGGCCAGCTCCACGAGGATTTGCCGGGGCGCGGCGCGGCGCCCGGTCGGACCACGGGAGCCGCCGCGAGATCGGTGCCGAGCATGGATTCCGCAATCGTCCGCAGGTCGCCGAGCGCGATGAGCCGCCACGGCGTTTCCCAGGGCAACGTGGAGACCGGATTCACCGGGCGGCCGGCCATCGTCTCGCGCGGGTCGGGGAAACCGATTCGGTATTCGCCATTCGGCGACTCGTGCCGGAGTCGCGTGCCGCAGTAGTCGCGGCCGAGGCCGGTCTCCGAGAGCAGCACCCACGTTTCACCAGTCCGGAACAGCGCCGGGAACACCCAGCCGGCGCCGAGCGTCGACGGCGTGCCGACCGGGATCTCGCGCTGGTAGTATTCCTCGTAACTGGGATTGGTCGCCGCGAAACCGGTCTTCGCCACAGCGATCGGTTGCAGCCACGCTTTCGCCTCCGGTGCGAAACGAAACGACGTCGCCTCCGCAGTGATCGTGCGCGGCGTCGCCGCCTGCTCCGGGAAACGATAGCGCAACGCCACGCCGTCGTCAGAAACTTGGAAGACGATCTCCACTCGCTGCCCGTCGGCGGTCGCGAGGCGGAAGACGCGGCGGTTCGCCACGTACGCGTTGTGCCGTCGTTTCGCGGTGAGGAGCTCGTAGCGATCCTCGATACGTTCCGCCGCCGTCGCCTCCCGCAGAACCAAGCCGCGCGTGAAATCGGCGTCGTCGCGCACCAGCCCGAGTTGCGAATCGAGCAGCACCGGCGCTCCCGCCCGGTCCACCCGGTAGAACGGCGCGCCGTCTTCCCGCAGATCAAAGGTCGCTTCGATCCGGCCGTCGGGACTCCGGACGCTCTCCGCCGCATCCGATGTCGCCGCGAAGGCGACGATCGAGAGAGCGAGCGCCAGCCGGCGCCGCCAGTCGCGCAAAGGGGTATGCTGTGCCATGGTCGGCGAACAAATGCCGCGCTTCTTCGATCGCGATTCGCGGTTCACTTGACAGTGCAACGCGTTCGCCGGCTCGCCGCCGCTACGGAACGATCACGGCAGGCTCGATTTTCCTCCTCCCCTCCACCCGCGGAAAAATGGGGCGGCCAACGGGATTTGAACCCGCGACCCCAAGATCCACAATCTTGTGCTCTAACCAACTGAGCTATGGCCGCCGTAAAGAAGGGCGGCGAAAATCGACAGGCGTGCGGACGCTGTCAACCCCTTCTTCCACGGATTGCGCCGGGCCGTGCGCCCGATCGTTTCCATGCGCCCGCCACGTTGGAGTCTCTCCCGCCCGCACCGCCCGTTTCCGCGGCAGCTCCGGAAGAACACGCTTTCCTTTCCGTAACACGAACGCCTTAAAATGGCGGGCATGTCCCTCCGCAAACTCCTCGGCAAAGACGAGAAATTCTTCGACCTCCTGGAAGCCAGCGCCGAAGAGGCAAAGGCCAGCACCGCCCTGCTCGGCAAGTACCTCGCCACGATCGACGACCCGACCAAGCGCGGGCGCCTCGACGAGTTCATCCTCAGCCGCCGGAAGGACAAACGCATCACCTCGCAAATCACCGAGGAGCTCTGCAAGACGTTCGTCACGCCGCTCGAGCGTGAGGACATCGAAGCCCTTTCGCTCGCGCTCTACCGCATCCCGAAGGGTGTCGAGAAGGTCGTCGAGCGCCTCTCGATCTATCCCGGCCCCGTGCCGCAAGCGCACCTCTCGCGCCAAGTCGGGCTCATCGAGCAGGCCGCCGATGCCGTGATCTTCATGGTCAAACAGCTCCGCCACGGCACCCGTCTCGACAAGATCCAGGATGCCAACAGCCGCCTCCAGCACGCCGAGGGCGAAGCCGACAAAGTCATGCTCGAGTTCATGAAGGAGCTCTACAACGGCCCCTACGACGCCAAGCAGTTCGTCGTCCTCCGCGAACTCTACGAGATGCTCGAGAAGGTCATCGATCGTTGCCGCGATGCCGGCAACGTCGTCTTCCAAATCGTCCTGAAATACTCCTGAGGAGCCGCCCGCCATGACGGTTGTCCTCCTCGTGCTGCTCGCGGCGCTCGCCTTCGAGTACATCAACGGTTTCCACGACGCCGCCAACGCGATCGCCACGGTCGTCTCGACGCGCGTCCTCACCCCCCGCCAAGCCATCGCGCTCGCGGCGTTCTTCAATCTCCTCGGCGCCTTCATCGGCATCGGTGTGGCGAAGACGATCGGAGCGGGCCTGGTTGACACCAATGCCATCACGCTCACCACGGTGCTCGCCGCCCTCATCGGCGCGATCATCTGGAACCTCCTCACCTGGTGGCTCGGTCTCCCCTCGAGTTCGAGCCACGCCCTCATCGGCGGACTTTGCGGCGCCGCCCTCGCCACGACGAACGGCAACTGGTCCGTGATGAAATGGTCGGTCGTGAAAGCCGATGGTTCCCACGCAGGTCTCTGGCCCAAGGTCGTGCTGCCGATGTTCTCCTCCCCGGTGATCGGATTCATAGTCGCGGCCGTGGTCATGGCCCTGCTCTACATCTGCCTGCGCAAAGCCACGCCGCGCGTAGTCAACGGCCTCTTCGGCAAACTCCAGCTCGTGAGCGCCGGCGTGATGGGCCTCAGTCACGGCTCCAACGACGCCCAGAAAACGATGGGCATCATGGCGCTCGCGCTCTTCACCGGCACCAAGGCCGGGGTGATGGACAACCTGCCCTCCTGGCTCCACTTCCTGCGGTCCGACGAGTTCGTTGTCCACGACTGGATCATCGTCTCCTGCGCGCTCACGATGGCCGCGGGCACGGCTGCCGGCGGCTGGCGCATCATCCGCACCATGGGCCACAAGATGGTGAAACTGCAGCCCGTCCACGGCTTCGCCGCCGAGACCAGCGCCGCCGCCGTGATCCTCACCGCCTCCCACTTCGGCATTCCGATTTCCACGACACACGTGATCTCCACCGCCATCATGGGCGTGGGCACGGTGAAACGTTTCAGCGCCGTGAAGTGGGGCGTCGTCGGCCGCATCGTCTGGGCGTGGGTGCTCACATTGCCGGTCACCGGCCTGCTCGGCTACCTCTCGGTCAAGCTCCTGCACGTCTGCGGCCTGCAGTAAGGGATCGGCGGAGCGTTTCGCTCACAACCAGCCGGCGTTTCCCACGCCGGCCTTTTTATTCCCCCGCGCTCGTCTTGCCGCTGATCCGCGCCACTGCGCGATCCCAACTCGGGCCGTCGACGACCCGCTCCAGCGGATCGAGCAGATGGTAGCTCAGCCCGAGGTCGGTGCACCGCTTCGTCAGCGCGAACAACACCTGGTTCGTGCCCCAATTCACCTCGTGCAGAAGTCCCTCGGGCCAGCGCCGCAGCCCGAGCAGGTAGAAATCGCCGTCGGTCGCCGGACCGAGCACAACGTCGTAAGTCAGCAACGCCTTCGCCGCGGCCACGATCTGCGCCACCCCGCAATACGGACAATCGCTCCGCAGCAGAATCACCATCCCGTCGTGGCGCGCCGTGGCCTCCGCCGCCACCTGCGCCAGTCGCTCGCCCCACGGCGCCGCCAACTGCGCGTGCACCGTGATCGGCTTCGCGCCAAGCCAACGCCGCACCTCGGCCACCCACTCCCCCGCGGCCACGTGCACTTCCGTCGGCCAGTTCTGCGGCGCATTCGCCAACTGCAATTCCGCCGTCAGTCGCACAATCCGCGCCGCGAAACCATCACCCACGTCGCGCCGCAACCCCGCGGGCAGCCAATCGCCCTCGGGATAATCCAGCAGCAGCACCAACGCGGGAGGTTCCATCGCCGCAGCGTGTGCGGCCGCGCCAGCGTTGGCCACTTCGTTCTCCGCAGCCGACCGCGGCGATCGACTGCCAACGCAAGCCCCGGCCCGACGGCCGAATTGCCGCTGGCGAATGACACTCCGCGACGATTTCGTTGTCCGAGTCGTCGCGCCTCCCATGCTCCGCCTCCCCGTCCTCCTCCTCGCCGCTCTCCTGCCGACATTCGCCGCCGCGGGCGATGCCGCGTTTCTCCGTCCCGGCGAACGTCTCGAACTGCGCCTCGGCTACGGCTGGTTCGGCACCGCCGGCCTCACCACCATCGAGACCGTGCGCGAGGAACACCCCGACGGTGCGCGCCTGCGCATCCACGTTGCCACCGCAAGCCGCGGCCTCGTCGACACACTCTACCCCGTCGCCAACGACTCCGAGTCCGTCCTCGACGCCGCCACCGGCCGCCCGCTCACCCTCATCACGAAAGGCAAGAACGGCCGCCGCCTCACCGAGAAGACGACCACCTTCGACTACGCCGCCGGTCACGCCGTGCACGTCAACGCCATCCGCCCGCAGCACAACGCCACCGTCGCCCTGCCGCCCGAGCCGGCCTACGATCTCATGGTCGCGCTCCTGCAAACCCGCGACTGGCGGCTCAAGGTCGGCGAGTCGCGCCGGATCAACTGCGTCAACGACAAGGAATTCTTCACGCTCGAGGTCACCGCGCTCTCCGAGGATCGCGTGAAGACGCCCACTGGCACCTTCGACGCCATCGTGCTCGAGCCGAAGCCCGTCGGCGCCCCCGTGGGCTTCTTCAAAAAAGGCGGCGCGCTGAAAGTCTGGATCTCGCGCGGCGACCGGCCGCAGATCGTGCGCCTGGATACCAAGACCAAGATCGGCACCGTCACCGCCCTGCTCGCCCGCGAGGAGACGATCCAGCCGCCCGCCGCCGACACCACCGCGACGCCGGTCGCCGCCGACACACCGCCGCATTGATGCCGCTCCCGCCGACGCAGGCGTGATCGTGCGGTCGACTTTCGCGTAAACGTGAGGGCCGCCCGGAGCTCCGGCGCCGCGGGATAGCGGGAATAACCGATCGAGGCTGCGCGTTGTTCCGGCACTCGTCCCTCGACTCTCGCCCCTCGACCAAGTCGTCGTCTCACGAAGCCAGCAATTGCTTCAGCACATCGCTGGCCGGCTGGAAACTCGGCATCCGCACCAACAACTCCTCAAGCAACGCGCGCGCCTCGCCGATCCGCCCGCAGCGCGCGAGCATGATTGCCTGCTTGAACTCCAGCCACGGGTTGTCCGGAAACAGCCGGTGCGCCGCCGCGTAGTAGCGCTCCGCCAGATCGAAACGTTCCTTCTGCTCCGCCAACTCCGCGACTTCGTAGGTCGCGGTGAGCGGATCGAGTTCCGCCGCGCGCGCCGCGTGCCGCTCCGCCGCACCAGGCGTGGCCGACTCCGGCGCATCCAGCGCCAGCCGCAGCAGGCCCATCTGCGCGTCGACGCAATCCGCCTCGTCCCGCTCGGCCCGCTCGAACTCCGCCCGCGCGCGCTGCCACGCCGCGGTGCGCGCCTCGCCCTGCAACTCCGCCGCCTGCTCGAGAAGCACGACACCGAGCCGGCTGCGGATCTGCGCGCTCGCCGGTTTCGCCGCGAGCGCCCGCACGAACGCTGCCGCCGCGTCCGCCGGCCGACCCTGCCGCATCCGGATCTGACCGAGCAACGCGCACACCTCGGCCGGCGCCGTCGCATCTCCCGCGAGCGGCGCGACCAGTTTCTCCGCCAGTTCGAGATCGCCCTGCTCGAACGCGCCCGTCGCCTGCACAAACGGCGGCGGCGCGAGCAGATCGTCATCCGCGTTCACGACCGGCGCACCGCCGGCCAGGCACAACAAAGCCGCCGACATCACGAGGCGCCGCGATCTGCGGGAGATATGAGGCAACATGCTCCACGCATAACACCGGCGCCCACGCGTTTCCCGCGAAAAACGTCACCGCCAGGCGGGCACCGTGGCGCAGCCCCTCCGCCGGCAGTACCGACGGAGGGGCTGGCTACACGCGCGCCATCCGGTTTGGTGCAGGCGCGCCTCTCCACTCCGCACCGTCAACGTTCCTCCGCCGTCCGCGCCAGCGCCGCCACGCGCTCCGGCACGAGCACGAAACGCCACGGCTTCGCCCCCCAGATCGGCCCCGCGGATTCGACGCCGATCCGCGGCGTCACCTGCACCCATTTCTCGGGCACGGCGAGCCCGCGGTCCTCAAGGTGCAACCCGCTCGCCGGGAGCGCCAGCGCGCCATTGAGCCGCCGGTCGATGCCCAGCGCGCGCGTGAGTCTTCCGGGGCCGACCGCGCCGTCGACTCCGCGGATCAGCACCGCCGCCGGCCGGTGCTCCGGCCCGGTGACGAGGTTCAGCATCTCGTGCACTCCGTAGCAGAGATAAACGTACCAACAACCTCCGGCGCGGTACATCGTGGCCGTGCGCGCGGTGCGGCCCGCGCGGGCGTGGCAGGCGAGATCGTGTTCGCCGTCGTAGGCCTCCACCTCGGTGATCAGCCGTGCGTCCGTCGCATCCTCGCGCGTGCGGACGAGATATTTTCCGAGCAGTTCGCGCGCGAGCGCCACAGTGTCGAGGCTGAGCCAATGCTCCGGCGGCAGCAGGCCGGTCGGCGGACGAAAGACGTTTGCCGCTCGCGACATGCCCTCGCAAAGTGCCGCCCCTCCCCGCCGAAGCCACCGAAATCTCCGCCATGCCGCACCTCTTCACGCTCACCGCGAATCTCCTCTGGGAGCAGACGCTTCACTTCCACGAGTGGCAGCCGAACCGCACGCAGCGCGCCACCCGCGCGACGCACCAGGTCGGCGGCAAGGGCATCAATGTCGCGAAGATGCTCGCCCGCCTCGGCGCCGCGCATTCCGCGCTCTGTTTCCCCGGCGGCGCGACTGGCGCCGTCGTGGAGGCCTGGCTGCGCGAGCGCGGTTTCGCGTTGAAGACATTTTCCACCGCCCATCCCGAGACCCGCAGCGGCGTCGTGATCCGCAGCGCGCGCACCGAGACGACCTTCCTCGGCCCCGACCAACCGCTCGATCCCGCCGCCGTGCGCGCCGCCACCACCGCGCTCGCCGCCGAGCCGACCGACGCGGTGCTCGCCGTCTGCGGCAGCATCCCCGGCTGGGACGGCCCGACCGGCGCCGCCTTCCGCGAGTTGTTCCAAGCTTGGCGCGGCCCGCTCGTGGCCGACACCTACGGCGCCCCGCTCAAATGGCTCGTCGAGCGCCCGCTCGCGCTCGTGAAGATCAACCGGGAGGAGTTCGACCGCCTCGTGCCCGGCGACCCGGGCGACAAGTCCGAACTCGCATTCTCCATGCGCCTCTCCGAGGCCGCCGCCCGCTGGTCCGTCGGCGCGTGGATCATCAGCGACGGCCCAAAGCCCGTGTGGTGCGCACTCAAGGACGGCGCCGCCACCGCGCTCCGCCCGCCGCCGATCCGCGAGGTCTCGCCCACCGGCTCGGGCGACGTGTTGCTCGCCGCGCTGCTCCACGCCCATTTCAACCTCAGCCAAGCCTGGCCCGACGCGCTCGCCTACGCCCTGCCCTTCGCCTCGGCCAACGCCGCGCACGAGGGCATTGCCGAGTTTCCACTGCCGGCGAGCTGACGCGTCCGGCCCCAGCGCCACGACGCCGCGCGCCAGGTTGCGCGGCGTTTGTTTTCCATGAACTTTACCGCCCCGGCGCGGTCACAGGCCCCGCGCGTCGCGAGTGCGAAAACTCCGTTTTTCCAACGCGCCCGCGCCAGCCACCCTTGCCGCCGGGCAAGAGAGCTGACATCCGACATCACCCGACCTCTCCGACAACAAACACCTGCTCTCCATCATGAAACGTGGCGTCACCATCGGCATCATCGCCCTCGTCCTGCTGCTCGCGGCGTTCTTCGCCTACCGAGTCCACGCCAACCGCGTCGCCAAAGAGGAAGCGGCCCAACGCGCCGCCCTCGCCGCGCAGGACGCCGAGCGCGCGCGCCTCGAGGCGCTGCGCAAGGCCGAGGCTGAAGCGGAGGCCAAACGTCTCGCCGAGCTCCGCGCGAAGCAGGAGGCCGAGGAGGCCGCCCGCCGCGCCGAGGCCGCACGTCTCGAGCAGGAAGCCGCCGAGAAGGCGCGTCTCGCCGCTGAAGCCGAGACCAAACGCCTCGCCGCCGAGGAGGAATCGCGCCGTATCGCCGCCGCCGAGGCCGAGCGCGAAGCCGCTCGACTCGCCGCCCTGCGCGAGCAGGAAGCCCGCGAAGCCGAAGCCAAACGCCTCGCTGCGCTTAAGGCGCTCGAAGACGCCGAGGCCGAGCGCAAAGCCGCCGAGCAACGCGAAGCCGCCCGCCTCGCCGCGCTCAAGCGCCAGCAGGAACTCGAGGCCCTCGCCGCGCTTCAGAAACGCATCTCTGTCGGCCGCGTCGTTTTCCCCGAAGACTACAAGCGCCGCCGCCACTACGATCGTGCCATCGAACTGATCAACGAAGGCCGGCTCCATTATCCGTGGGAGCCCGCCGCCCCCGCGCCGGCGACTCCCGCTCCTGCCAAAACGAAGTAACGCTTTCGTTTTCCACCACCAGCCGGCCGTTTTCCGCGGCCGGCTTTTTTGTCGCCGCACGGTCGCGTCCGCGGCGACGCGCCCACAACCCCCGCGGTTCGCGAGTGAACGGACAGCGCGTGGCGCGGGTCTTCAGACCGCGCAAGCAGACGCTGCCGGCAGGCTCGACTTGGTCTGCACCATCCCCCGTCGAGCCTGCGCTCAGCCGCTCGCCGATTCCGCGGCCGCCGCCCGGCAACTGCGCAGGTCGCACTTGCCGCTACCGAGCACGGGAATGCGCTCGAGCCGGCGCACGACGCGAGGAATCCAGAGGTTCGGCAGACCCGCGGCCGAAAGCCGGTCGCGCAACTGCGCCACCTCGATCGGCTCGGTCGTGAGCAGCACAAGCGTCTCGCCCTTCGCCTCGTCCGGCACGCCGAGCACGACGACCTTTGGCGACTCGCCGGGCTCGAGCGAAAACACGTCCATGATCTTCTGCTCGATCGTGAGGTGCGGCACCATCTCGCCGCCAACCTTCGAAAACCGCGAGAGCCGTCCCTCGATGAAGAGGAACCCGTCGTCGTCGAAACGCGCGAGGTCGCCGGTCACGAACCAGCCGTCGCGCAGCGTCTCGGCGTTGCGCACGGGATCTTTCAGGTAACCGCCGAACACGTTCGGTCCGCGCAGCCAGAGCACGCCGGTGTTGTCGGGCGGCAGCGTCTCCCCGGTTTCCGGATGCACGATGCGCGCGGTGATGCCGGGCAGCAGCCGCCCCACCGAGCCGAGGCGGTGGCCCTCCTGGACTTTCACGCCCCGCGGAAGGCCGCGCGGCTCGGGCAGATTCACATTCGTGACCGGTGTCGTCTCCGTGAGGCCGTAGCCTTGCAGGATCGGTTTTCCGAACCGCTGCTGGCACTGTTCGTAGAGGTCGACCGGCATCTTCTCCGCGCCGGACACGAGGAAACGCAGCGAGGCGAGCTGCGCCGGTTCCGCGCGTTTGAGCATCGGCCGAATGAACGTCGGCGTGCCGACGAACACCGTCACCTTCTCCTGCTCGATCGCGTCGATGTTGCGCTTGGCGTCGAGCGGCGTCGGCAGTGTCACGATCCGCAGCCCGCGCAGGAGCGCGTACCAGAGCGTCACCGTGAAACCGAAGCTGTGGAAGATCGGCAGGCACGCGAGGATCGTCTCGCTCTTCGGGAGGATGCCCGTCGCCGAAATCTGGGCGCAGTTGGCGAGCACGTTGCGGTGCGTGAGCGGCACGCCCTTCGGTTCACCGGAACTGCCGGAGGTGAACAACAGCGCCGCCTCCGCGCGATCGCCCACGCGCGACACGCGCCAGAGCAGCGCCAACAGTGGCGAAGGCAGCAGCCAGACGAGCGCCAGACGCGCCATCACGGCGGCTTTGCCGATCGCGGTGAGGTCGGCCCGCATGTCGCGCGTACCCTCGGGCCAGGGGAACTGCGGCAGCTTCGCGCGCACCGCCTCGGCCGAGATGACCGTACGGATCTCGCCCAGCCGCAGCGACGACTCGATCGCCGCCGCACCGGCCGTGAAGTTGAGGTTCACCGGGATCTTGCCGGCGAGCACCACGGCGAGGTTGGCGATGGCGCCGCCCGCGCCCGGCGGCAGCACGATGCCCACGCGCCGCTCCGGCACCGTCCGCCGGAGAAACTGCGCGTACGTCGCCGCGGCCGCGAGAATCGTGCCGGCGCGGATTTCGCGACGCTCGGCGGTGCGGTCGACCAACGTCGTTTTCCACGGGTGCCGCGCGAGCGCGCGCAGAGCCTCGTAACCGAGATTCCGTGTCAGCTCCTCGCGCTGCTGATAGGCCTGTTCGCCCGCGTCGAGCAGCGCCTGGCGCGCGAGCACGGTGTTGACGGTGCGGTGCGGCAGCGGCGCGCCGACCTGCACGAGCACGGAGAGCGGGAAACGTTCCGGCAGTTTGAACACCAGCTTCTGGTTCGCGTAGGTGAAGATCGAGCCCCAGAGCGAATCGATGAACACCGGCACGACCGGCACCTCGGCGCGTTTCGCCAGCATCTCGAAGCCGTTGCGGATTTCCATCAGCGCACCCGTACGGCTCACCTGCCCCTCGGGGAACACGCACACCAGCTCGCCCTCCTTCATCTTGCGGATCGCCAGCCGCAGCCCGCCCGTCGCGCGCGCGGAGGAGAGCGGGATCACACCGCTGATCCGGTAGAACCACAGCGGGAGCCCGCGACGTTGCCGGCCGTGCACCGCGAGGAACCAGAGCTTCCGGGGAAACGCGACCTGCAGCAGCAACGCGTCGACATACGAGATGTGGTTGCTCACCACCAGCGCGCCTCCGGCGGGAAGTTTCTCCAGACCTTGGATGCGCAGCCGGTAGATCACACGCGCGACCCCACGGAACACGAGCACCATCAGATGCTCCGGCGCGATCCACACCGCCGCCACCGCGACCACCGCCGAGCACACGGCGAGCAACCCGAGCTGCCGGGACAACGGCCAGTGCAGGCCCGACGCCATCAAGTAGTACAGCCCGCCCGCCGCGAAACCGCCCAAGCCGCGGAACAGGTTCAGCGCGCCGCCCATCCGCGTGCGTCGCGGCCGCGAGACACGATGTTGGAAATAGATGTGCAGCGGAGCGAGGTAGAGGCCCGCGCTGAAACCGAGCAGCACGAGCGCCGGGCGAAACGCGGGCGCGTCGAGCGGACTCATGCTCGCCCACCACGCCGCGAGCGCCATGCCCGCCGCACCGAACGGCACCAGGCCGATCTCCGTGCGTCCGCGCGACACGAGCCCGGCGACGAGGTTGCCAGCCGCCGCACCTACGCCGGTGAACAGCAGCAGCACCGCCGCGAGTTCCGTGACGCTCGTCGCCCCCGGGCGCACCGCCGCCCAGCCCCGCGCGGCGTCGATCAACACCAGCACGAGCGCGCCGCCGAGCATGTGGAAGAACAGGATCCCCAGCGCGGAGTTGCGCAGCCGCGTCACGCGCAGCAACTCCACCAGGTGGTTCATCGGTCGCGTGATGAGCTCCGGCGGCGGCGCGCCGACGGCGCTCGCGCGTGTCCGCCGTGCGGGGACAAACGCCACCAGCGCGCAGCCCGCGATCGCCGGCAACACCCGCGCCAGCCGCTCCGCGGTCGACCAACCGAGCGCCACATCGCCGCCCGCCGAGGCGCCATCCAAGGCCCACGCGCCCACGAACGCACCGGCCGCGATCGCCGCGATCGTGAGCATCTCAAGCAGCAGCACCGCCGCGCCGTAGCGCTCCGGCGGCGCGACCTCGCGCAACATCGTGCGTTTCGAGGGCGAGACGAGCGCCGAGTGCGTCGCGAGCAGGACAAACACCGCCGCCGTGAGCGGCACGTTGCGCAGATGCAGCGCCACGGCGAGAGCCGCGAGCAAACCGAGCAGCAGCAGGAGCGAGACGCTGAGCACGGTGCGCGTCGAATACCGGTCGGCGAACCACGCGAAGAGCGGCGAAAGGAAAACGTACGGCGCGGCCAGCGCGATCGGCAGAATCGCCAGCCATTCGTCGACCGCGCCGGCCGGCAACACGCCGGGCACGAGCGCCAGTCCGAGCACGAGCATCTTGCCGGCGTTCGCGGCGAACGACACGAGCGTCTGCGCGACCAGCAACGCGATCATCGACGCCGGCGACGTGTGGGCTTTGTCGGTTGCGGCCATGTGGAGTGGGTCCCGCTACGAAAGGCAACGCTCCCCCGAGGGCAAGGCCCGCCTGCGCCGCTCACGACCCCGCTGCAGGCCGCCAGCGTCGGAGATCCGCCGCGAGCGCGCCGAACCCGCCGGGAAAATCGAATTCCAGTCGCCGAAAATCGCCGCCATGCCGGCGCACCTCCGCCTCCGCGCACGCGATCTCCTGCGGCAACGACGGCCGCTCCGTGCCGTAGACGCGCCGCTTCAACTCGCGTCGCGTGTACGGCGCCTCGCCGCGCGCCTGCCCGCGCAGCCACGCCTCCTCGCCCACCGTGTCGTCACGGCCGCTCAAGTACCACGCCTCGACCGCCGGCACGGCCAGTCCCACCGCGCTGTGCAACCGCGCGCGGCCCTGCGCGGGCGGAAGATGCTTCAACGTCTGCCGCACGATCGCTCGCAGTTCGCAGAGCCGGCAACCGGGATGGAAATAGCCCGGCCGCTCATGCTCGACGGTGTGCACGACCGTGTCGTCGGCATCGACGGTCACCACAATGCCGTCGGCGTCCGTACGGAAATGCAGGTGACGCAGCACCACCGGCAGCACCTGCGCGACCGAGGGCCAGCCGCGCGCACGCAACGGCGGCTGGATCAGCTCGACCGCTTCGCCGAGCACGCCTTCGGCGATCAGCCGCAGCGCGGCTTCGTCGGCCGGCGACTCGCTCAGGAGCGCGACTTTCATCGGCGGTGTCGTGGGGTTGCCGCGCGACGTTTCAGAACTCGTCCGGCACGCCGCCGAGGATGCCGCTGTACCAGAGGTCGCCGAGACTGGCGTTGCCGATCGCGCCGCGCAGATCCTCGCGGTCGGAAAGTCGCTCAAACGTGGCCTCCGCGCCACGTTTTTGGGTGATGATTACCTCCTCAAGCTGCTCGCGGAACAAGTCCAGCAGGTACGGCGAATGCGTCGTCGTCAGGATCTGCGTCGCCGTCGCACCGACGGGCGGATAGCTCATCCGATAGAGCAGGTCGCGGATCTCGCGGAGCAGCCGCGGATGGATGCCGCGGTCGATCTCCTCGAGGCAGAGAATCGCCGGGAGTGGTCGTGCCTGCGTGAGCACGAGTAGGCCGAGCAATACGAGCGTGCCCTGCGAAAGATCCTCGGCGCCCAGCTGGCGGCTCTCGCCCTCGATCTCCGCCGCGAGCCGGCGCGTACCGTCGGACGCGACCGCCACGCCGATCGAGCGGTACTCGGGCAGGATGCGGCGGAACTCGGCCTGCACGCGCGCGAACGCCTCCGGCTCCTCGCGCTCGAGCCGATGCAGCGCCGCGGGGAGATTCGTGCCGTCGTCGCCGAGCATGATCGGCGCGCCCGCCGGACTCGGCCGTGCGAGCGCCGCCTGGTCGAGCGAGATGACGCGCAGCGAGGTGAGCCGCGCGACGAGCTGCGCCCATCGCACCGGCAGCTCGCCGGGACCATCGACCCGCAGCGCGCGCCCGGAGCCGTCCGGCGCACACTCGAGCCGTGCCTCGAGGTCATGGAACGGCGGCATGAAACGAAAACGCAGCAACCCCGTCCCGGCGGCGAGCCCGCTCGCAGAAGCGGCGCCGAAGACCACCGGGCGCCCGGCGAACTGCCGCAGCCGCTGGAGCGCGAGCAGCGCGCTGGTTTTCCCGCTACCGTTCGGCCCGATGATGAGGTTGAACGATCCGAGTTCGATCCGCGCCGCGCGCAGGACCTTGAAGTTCGTGAAGTCGATGGAAGCGATCACGGCGCCCCCACTATGCGCGAGCCGCCCGGGCCGGGCAACGTCACAGATGAATCACTCGGCGCGTGGCGGGCGGTTGCGTGGGCCCCGCCACACCGAGCGCTCGCCTTTCCAGCAGCAGAGCCCGATCACACCTGCCAACAAAACGAGCAGGTACGCCGAATAAAGCTCGCCGGAGGCGATCAATGTCCGGCCGAGCGCGGCGAGCGCGAGTGTCGCCACGATCAACAACCACCCCTGCCACGAGCGGTGCAACGCCCAGCCTCGCCCGAAACGCCGCCGAGGGAACCAGTAGTTCGCTTGTGCCATATCCGGATTTCGGTGCCACGCTCCCTCACTCCCGCCCGCCGGGCGTGACGAGCGGGTAGCTGCCGAGCCATTTCACGAGCGGGCAGAACTGCTTCAGCTCGACGATGGCTTCGCGCATCTTCGGATCGTCGTAGTGGCCGGCGACGTCGATGAAGAAGTAGTAGTCCCATGCGCGCTTCTTCGTGGGCCGCGACTCGACCTTCGTCAGGTTCAGGCCGCGCGTGGAGAACGGCGCGAGCATCCGCAGCAGCGAACCCGACTGCATCGCGTGTTCGCCGAGCGAGATGATGAACGTGCTCACGTCGCGCCCGGGTCCGACCGAGCCGGACGACTTCCGGCCGATGATGAAGAAACGCGTGGTATTGCCGCGCACATCCTCGATGTCGCGCGCGAGGATCGGCACCTGATGGTGCGCGGCGGCGAGTTCGTTGGCGACGGCGGCGGCGCCGGGTTCGTTCTTCGCGATCTGCACGGCGCGCGCGGTGCTCGGCGCGTCGCAGGGCTGGGCATTGGGCAGATGGCGCTGGAGCCAGTGGCGGCATTGCGCGAGCGCCTGATCCTTCGAATACACCTTGGTGATCTTCTCGAGCGGCTCGGCGGAGATCAGGCAGTACGCGATCTCGAGGTAGCTCTGCGCGACGATCTTCAGTTCGGTCTCGACGAACAGATCCAGCGCGTCGCGCACGGAGCCCTCGGTCGAATTTTCCACCGGGATCACGCCGTAGTCGGCTTCGCCCTTGTCGACCGCGGCAAAGATGTCCGCGAAGGTCGCCATCGGCTGGTACTCGACGCTCGCGCCGAATTTCTGCAACGCGGCCTGGTGGCTGTTCGTCGCCTCCGGCCCGAGATACGCGATCTTCAGCGGCTGCTCGAGGGCGATCGCGGCCGACATGATCTCGCGGTAGATCGCGCGCAACGCCGGCTCCCGGATCGGGCCGCGATTCTGCTCGATCACCTTCCGGAAAACCTGCTCCTCGCGCTCGGCCACATAGATCGGGCCGCCCTTCTCGCGCTTGATCCGGCCGATCTCCGCGGCGAGGGAGAGACGCCGGTTTAGGGCTTCGACGATCTGTTTGTCGAGGGAGTCGATCTGCTGGCGGCACTCGTCGATGTTCATGGCGGTGCGAAATTCAGTTGGCGGGCGGAATCTCCGGCTTGGACTCGTCTTCGCCGGCGGGCGGCGGTGGCGGAGGCGGCTGGGCCGACTCTGTCGCCGGGGAAACGTCGGCCGCGGGGTCGGCAGCCGGGAACAGTTCCGCGGTCTCCGCCGGTTTCGGCTCCTCGACCGGTTCCTCCGCGGGATCGAGCGGCAGCTCCCCGGTCTCGAGGCCCACGTCCTTGTCGCCCATGTGCGCGGGGTTCTCGGACTGTTTCAGCCACTCGTCGATCTGGCGGTTCGAAAGCACATCGGACGCCGGCAACTCGGCGAGCGACTTGACGCCGATGAACTCGAGAAACTCGTCCGTCGTGCCGAACTGGATCGGGCGGCCCGGCAACTCCGCGCGGCCGGCCACATAGATCAGCCCGCGCTCGAGCAGCTTGTTCACGCCGGCCTCGGCCGACACGCCGCGGATCGTCTCGATCTCGCCGCGCGTGACCGGCTGGCGGTACGCGATCACCGCGAGCGTTTCGAGCGCGGCCTGGCTGAGGCGCACCGGCGGCGGTTCGTCGCGCAGCAGGCGCACCCAGCGCGCGGCCTTCGGGTTCGTCACGAGCCGGTAGCCGTTGCTGCCCTCGATGAGATAGAAAACTTCGTCGCGCGCGCGCAACTCGACGGCGATGGCGTCCATCGCTTCGCGAATCTGCGACGCCGTGATGAGCGACGGCACCTCTTGATAATACTCGGCGTCGGTCTCCGCCGCCGTCAGGCCGAGCGTCACATCCGCCGCCGGATCAGCTGGTGCGGCGGTGGGCTCGCCACCGGGCGCGGGCTCGACCACGGGAATGCCTTCGATCACCGCCATAGGCTCTGCGGTCGGTTCGTTACCCGCGGCCGCTTCGGTCGCCGCGCTCGGCTCGGCGTCGGCCGGCACTTCGGTCGCGGCCTCTGGCGCGCCCGCCTCGGGCTTCAATTTCGCCAACAGATCGGCTTCCTGCGCGTGGAACCGGGTGAGGGTGTCCTGGATTTCCTTGATTGTGAGCGGACCGCTCGAGGCAAACAGCAGCGCGCGGAGTACTTTCTGGAGGTTGAATGCCATGCGGTTCGGAGGCGATGGGTCGAGCGGAGGTGTTTGGGTCATGCTCGCCTTGCGGGCAACGCATTTGTTGCCGACTGTCCGCCACACTGCGTCCGCCGCGAAAAGACACCGCCAACACCTCGCCGCCGCGCCCTTCGCCCCGCGCCAAACGCCTCCGTCCGCATGTGCCGTTAACCTCTCCAACCATGCCGAAATCCCCCGTCGCCTCGCTCCGCCCGTTCTCCTCCGCCGTGCACGATGGCCCCGACCGCGCGCCAAACCGCTCGATGCTGCGCGCCGTCGGTTTCCAAGACGCCGATTTCCAGAAACCCGTCGTCGGCGTCGCCTCGACCTGGAGCAACCTCACGCCCTGCAACATGCACATCGACGAACTCGCGCGCCACGCCGCCGCAGGCGCCGATGGCGCGGGCGGCAAGGCGATCACCTTCGGCACGATCACCGTGGCCGACGGCATCAGCATGGGCACGCGCGGCATGCGTTACTCGCTCGTCTCGCGCGAAGTCATCGCCGACTCGATCGAGACCGTCTGCGGCGCCGAAGGCTTCGACGGCGTCGTCGCCATCGGCGGTTGCGACAAGAACATGCCCGGCTGCCTCATCGCCATGGCGCGGCTAAACCGCCCCGCGGTCTTCGTCTACGGCGGCACGATTCTCCCCGGCATCCATCCGGGTACGCAGCAGGAGTGCGACATCGTTTCGGTCTTCGAAGCCGTCGGCCAACACGCCGCCGGCAAACTCGACGACGCCGGCCTCGCCGAGATCGAAAAGTGCTCCATCCCCGGCCCCGGCTCCTGCGGCGGTATGTACACGGCCAACACGATGGCCTCCGCGATCGAAGCGCTCGGCATGAGCCTGCCGGGCAGTTCTTCCCAGATCGCCATCTCCGAGGAGAAACGCGCCGACTGCCGCCGCGCCGGCGAAGCCGTGCTCCACCTTCTCCGCCTCGGCCTCACCCCGCGCGACATCCTCACGCGCCGGGCCTTCGAGAACGCCATCACCGTCGTCATCGCGCTCGGCGGCTCGACCAACGCCGTGCTCCATCTCCTCGCCATCGCCCACGCCGCCGGCGTGAAACTTGCGCTCGACGACTTCACCCGCATCGGGAAACGCGTGCCCGTGCTCGGCGACCTGAAACCATCCGGTCGCTACAGCATGGCGCACCTCAGCCGCATCGGCGGGTTGCAGCCGCTCATGAAGGTGCTGCTCGACGCCGGCCTGCTCCACGGCGATTGCCTCACCGTCACCGGCCGCACGGTCGCGGAGAACCTGCGCGACATCGCGCCCTACCCCGCCGACCAGGATGTTGTCCGCCCGCTCGCGAATCCACTCAAGCCCGACAGCCACCTGCGCATCCTTTACGGCAACCTCGCGCCCGCCGGCGCCGTGGCGAAGATCTCTGGCAAGGAAGGCCTCCAGTTTTCCGGCCGCGCGATCGTCTTCGAATCCGAGGAAACCGCGCTCGCCGGCATCCTCGGCGGCAAGGTGAAGGCCGGCCACGTCGTCGTCGTGCGCAACGAAGGCCCGCGCGGCGGCCCCGGCATGCGCGAGATGCTTTCGCCCACCGCCGCGATTATGGGCAAGGGCCTCGGCAAAGAGGTCGCGCTCATCACCGACGGCCGTTTCTCCGGCGGCAGCCACGGCTTCGTCGTCGGCCACATCACGCCCGAAGCCTACGACGGCGGCCCGCTCGCCCTCGTGAAAAACGGCGACGCGATCACGATCGATGCGGTGAAAAACGAACTCACCCTCGCCGTACCCGCGAAGGAGCTCGCCGCCCGGCGCAAGGCCTGGAAACGCCGCCCCGACAAACTCACCCGCGGCGTGCTCGCCAAGTTCCGCGCCCTCGTCTCCGACGCCTCGCACGGCGCCGTGACCGACGCGTTTCCCCGGTAGGGACGTTTCTCTCGAAGATTCTTCCGCACGGGAGAACGAAACGTCCGTCCGCGCCGCCCGGGTTGCTCGCTGCTTCATCACGGCGATCGCCTCCGGATGGTGGGGCGGGCGTAAAGCCCGCCCCACCACCGGAGTACTCACGCCTCCCGAAGGACGGATGCCGCTGCGCATCGGGAACGCGAAGGCATCAACTCGGCTCGTTTTCGTCACGCCCGTCACATTCGCCTCGCCACGTTTTCCGCCGGCACCAAGCTCCGGCCCCTCGTCGCCGCATGCCGCAGTTCTGCTTCATCTTCAACCCGAACTCCGGCCTGAACCGGAAGCGCCCGGGCTTCCTCCCCAAACTCCGCGCACGCATCGCCGCGCTCGGTTTCGACGCCGAGTTCCGCGCCACCGAGCGTCCGCACCATGCGACCGAGCTCGCCCGCGACGCCGTCGCTCGCGGCATCCCGCGCATCGTCGCGGTCGGCGGCGATGGTACGCTCAACGAGGTCGCCTGCGGCGTCGTCGGCACCGACTCCGCGCTCGCGTTGATTCCCTGCGGCTCCGGCAACGGTCTCGGCCGCCACCTGGGCGTGCACGGCTCGCTCGAGCACGCGCTGCTCGTCGCGCGTGATGGCCGCATCCGCGCGATCGACACAGGCGTCGCCGCCGGTCACCGCTTCTGCAACGCCATGGGGGTCGGCTTCGACGCCGAGATCGCCCGCCGTTTCAACAATCTGCCGACCCGCGGCCTGCGCACCTACGTCCGCACCGGCTGGAACACCTATTTCGGCTACCGCCCCGAAACGTACTCGATCCGTGGTGCCGACGCCGTCGAGACGCGCCGCGAGGCGTTCATCGTCGCGGTGCTCAACTCCGACCAGTACGGCAACAACGCCCGCATCGCACCCGGCGCCTCCGTCGACGACGGCCAGCTCGACCTCGTCGCGATCCCCGCGATGGGTTTCGCGCGCTCCGCGCTGTTCGTCGGCCGCCTTTTCTGCGGCGACGCCCGCCGCCATCACGGCGTGCTCTCCGCCCGTGGCTCCGGTTTCACCATCCGCCGCGCCGCGCCCGGCGTGATCCACGTCGACGGTGAGACGCGCGACGCCGGCGCCGAGATCGATGTGCACATCGAGCCCGCCAGCCTGCGCTTCGTCGTCCCCGCGTGAGCCGCGCAGGCTCCGCCGCCCGAGTTATGGAGCTGCTCGCGAGAGCAGCCTCTTGCTTTCTCTGCCCCGACGCAGGTCATCGCCGTTCTTGCGAACCGCGCCACAGTGCCAACTGCCCGGCCGGCCACGTCGTCAGTTCGCCACTCCGCGCGTCCGGCCGCCGGTGAGCACCTGCTCGTAATCGCTCAGCCAACGCTCACGCGTCGCGAGAGCACGCTCGCGGCGGTCGAGCGAAAGCTGCTGGGTCTTGAGCAGCCGCTCCATCTCGGCGCGCACCGCGGCCTTCGTGTCGTCGCCGGGCTGCGGCGCGTCCGCCGTCTGCTGCGCCATACACTGGAGCTCGGTCTCCCGGCGCTCCAGCTCGGCACGAAGCTCGGCGGCGAGTTCGACGAACGCGCACGCCTGCGAGGCCCGCGCGAGGTCGGCCTGCACGCGCGCCGCAGTGGCGCGCAGCTCCTGTTCGCGCTGGGCCAGCAACGCCTCGCGCTCAGCCAACTGCCGGTCGAAGGCGGCGCGTTGCTCGTCGGCGAGAAACGCAGCGTGCTCGAGCTCATGCAAATGGCCCGCACTGTGCGCAGCCGGTTGCCCGAGTCGCAACAATTGCGCGAGACGGCACGCCAAGTGGCGACGTTGAACAGCCCGTACACCGGCGCAGATGCGGCGCACGATCCGCGCGAGCGGCAGCCCCGTCGACACGATTTCGACGATGCCGGCGCGGATCGCGAGCACGACTCCCTCGAGCGCCGGTTTCGGCCAGATGAGCACGGCGCGACGGAACGCGTTCTCCGCACGCCATTCCGCGACACGCGTCAGCGCCTCAGCGAGCACGGCGGCGTCCATCTCGCGCGCGTCGACCAGCAACAGATCGATCGCGCCGGCACGCGTGTGGCCGACCGAACCGAGGACGATATCGTCGCAGTGGAGCCGTTCGACGGCGAGCCGCGCCGCCGGGTGCACGACGCGGACACGAATGGTGGGGGCATTCATGATTGTCTTCAGGAAACAGAGCAGGTCGTGGGCGCGGCCGGAGTGTCGTCCTCGAAACCGGCGACCTCGCGCATGCTGCGGCGGATCGCGGCGTACAGCTCGGGTTCGCGGATCACGAAGTCGTCCTCGACGAGGTTGAGCGAGTGCAGTCCGGCGCGATCGAGCAGCTCGGCCGGCACCCGAAGAAAGACGCGGTAGGCGAGCAACTGGCCCTGCACACCTCCGCCACCGCGGCGGACGAGCGCCTCGAGCAGCGGGCGCAACCGCCAGCCTTCGGCGTTCGCGGCCGCCGCCGGCGCGACCGTCGCCGGCGACACGGGCGGGCGTTCGCACACCACTCCGCCTCGGCGCAGAGCGAACCGGATCGTGCCGGCCGCCTCGGCGGGCGGCCGTCGGCGACCCGGTTTCGGCCCGAGGGTGAAACGCACTTC
>DATGXO010000121.1:0-24103 GCA_035298965.1 Opitutaceae bacterium
GGTGGGCGGCAAGTTAGGCATCCTGTTCGTGAACACCGGTGGGGACGTGGCGACACTCGATGCCGTTACTCTGAGCCCGGTTCTGCCGGAGACGGCCCCGCCTCTGCTCGTCGAAACCGATCGTACCATCCTCGCACCTGCGAACCATCAGATGCGGGAGGTCAAGATCAAGGCCCGGTTCTTCGACCCGTCTGTCGATCCAGCCGAACTCGGCCTGGACATGGCATGCTTCATCGCGAGCAACGAACCCGATAACGGCGCCCAAGACGGCAATACGAAGGGCGACGTCAATGGCTCCGATGGCTACACCTCGCCCGTTCCGGTCGCACTCACTTGGGATGGCTCGGCGTATGTGGCCACCGTTCGCTTGCGCGCCGAGCGCAGCGAGTCCGGTTCGGGCCGGGTGTACACCATCGTCTGCGATGCCGTGGACGGCTCGGGGAAACGATACACCACTAGTTGCGAAGTGACGGTCCCCAAAGGTCACAGCGGGGGCTGCGGCGATCACGACTACCCGTAAATTCGCCTGCTGATTTCCCAGCAGCTTGAGCGAAGGGATGGGCCATGCGCTCACCCCTTCGCCATTTCCGAATGCCGATGAGCAGTAACGACGCAGCTCCGCTCACCAGGATAGCGCACCAAAGGTGCGCGTAGGGCCGTCGGTTGCCGTCGCCCTCCGCGCTGCGCCAACCAGAGAGAGCGGCGCTGTCCACTGGGCGCCGGCAAGCAACGCCCCCGACAGCCCGACTGAATCATCGCACCCTGATAGGCGAAAACACCGCGCGAGTGTCGCGGCGGCCGCGGGTGAACGGAAACGGGGACCCGGTGCCGGCGGCAATTGCTAATCCGGGACTGGAGCAACGCCAGCGCGAGCAGCTGGAAAACGCAGAGGTGCGAACCGCGCCGCCACAACGGAACGGCTCTCCAGAGCCATCGCAAATCCACCCCCTAAAAGCACACGGAGGCGCCAGCCCCCAAGCCGGCGCCTCCGTCCCCTACATACAACCTCGCAGATGGACTACATACCGCCTGCGAGGGGATTGTTTATGCTCTTTGGAGCCCAAATGAGAGCCAGAGCTCCAAATATCGGAGCCAGTCCGGAAATCAGACGGACTCCGATGCTATATGGTACCAACTCAGAAGCTGAACGAGCTGGTGATGCTGAACTGCTGGCCGTTCGCGATGCGGGACTGGGCGGCCGAGCCGTCCGGTTGCTTCACGATGGTGACCAGATGCACACTCTCGCCGACGTTCTGCACATTGAGCTGGATTCGCCAGTCGATGTTATGGGCAACCTTACGCTGGTAGCCAACCCACAGATCGAGGTGCGATTCGCTAGGCGCATAGAGGGGCTGCCCCACGTCTGAAAGCCACGCCGTGGTTCCGGCGATCGTCGCCTCGTGTAGGCCGTAGCCGATGATGCGGCGGCCTTCCCAACGGTACGCCCCACCGACGTTGATGCCTTTGGCGAAACCGCGATCGAACGAGTAGTTCGAAATCACGTTGAACTTCCATTTCGACCATTCCGGCTGGGGGGTGCCGGTGAGGGCAACCTGTGTCAGATAGGGACCCCAGAGGCTCTGAATGAAGAAGCGCCGCATCGTACCGAAATCAGTATAGCTACCCCATTGCGCGGTCATACCGAGCGGGCTGTCGAGCCAAAGCGCCGCCATTTTGTTCAAATAGTTCGCAGCCGAATCGCCGAGCTTGGTTTGCGTGGCGGTGGCTCGAGAACCGTTGAAGGTGACGCTCCAGTTGTTGGTCGGGCGTATCGTCGCTTCCAGTTCGAAACCCTTGGCTTCGACATCCTGATCAATAACCGAGGTCTGGCCGTGAATTTGGGTGGTGATACTTGCATTCCAAGGCCAGATTTGATCGTTGCCCTTGAGAATGTGCATCCAATCGCCCGCTTGGAGTGCAGCGACGTTCACATTGCTGTTGTAGCTATCCCAGTAGGATTGCGGGAATGCTGCAGCAAAGTCCGTCTTCAGCACTTGGCCGATCTGCGCGGCGACATCCGGATGATCGAGACCCCATTGCCAGATCCAGTTGTTCCACGGCATACCCATGTCGCCCATGTTCTCCGGCCCAATTTCTGCCGCCGCGACGCCCGCAGCGGCCATCGTGACCGTCCATGTCGGGAGAAATGAGATCAACCAACCGTTGGCGCCCAGCGGTTGTCCGTAGGAAGCCGGCGCCCCCTTATCAACCGTCTTGAAGTAAGTGAGACGCAGGGTGGCACGCCCGTTCAGACCGTCGAACTGAATCGAGTAGTCATCCGTCGTACCGTGTTCGTTCGCCAGCTGCGTACCGTCGACAGCATAACGAACCTTGGGGGTTTCGTTGTTACCACGGAAGTAATAGAGACTTACGTCCGTGCCTTCGGGCAGCCGCTTCTTGATCGCCTTCGGCAAGTGGACGGCGACGCCATAGCTTGTCGAGTTCGTCTTCGTCGAGACACCGGGATCGGTGATTCTGGTCACGTCCGGGTAGAGTCCGGTCGTCGAATTTTCGACCGCAACATTGCCGCGCTGCACGGTCTTGTCCTGCCTCCAACCGTACGAGGCGACGATCGTATCGTCCCAAAAATGCCCCTGATACATGATGGCTTTGGACGTGACCTTCTGCGAGTCCATGGCGGCCGAAGTCCGGAGCTGATCCATGTTGGACTTCGGATTGAGCAATCCCGGCACTGCGGTGGTATAACCCACATAGTTGGCCGGATTGTCGGCTTGGGTCAGAGTCACGGAACCACCCACATAGGTCGTACCATCCGGATTGAGGTAGGTCGGCCCATTCACGACCCAAGGGGCCGTCGGGTCGACGCTGCTGCCGGCGGTCCACTGCGACGAATAACCGGTGACATTGGTCGTCACTGGGGCGATGGAATACGCGAGATTGGGCAGATTGGCGCCCACACCGGTGGTTCCGAGCAACGAGGGCCCGAGGTAGGAGGTCCAAGTGTAACCGTTGTCGGAGAGCTTCTGTGCCGAGCTGCCATTGTAGGCGACGTTCCAGTCGTGGGAGATGCCAGCCAGCTTGTAACCCGTCGTATATTTCTGGTGCTCATAGCTGCCGATCAGCCCGGTGAAGTCATGGAAACCGAGGATGCGGCCCAACGTGTTCTTCAACCCGAAGTCACGTTCGACGTTCAGGTTGTACACCGCCGTTGCTTGCAGGTTGTCACGCTTGGTTTTGGTGACGTAACCACTTCCGACGCCACCGTAGAGGGCCGGACGGCCCACATTGGGATTGGCCTGAGCCATACCGGGCAGCCAGGTGGGATAGCCGGCCGCAAGCAGATAGCTGCTCAGGTCGAGCGCGATGACGGTGTTGTCGAGCCGATTCTCCTGACCGTTCTTGTACTCCTGATGGTCGAAGATTCCTTGGAACGAAAGCCGCTCGTTGAACAAGGTCTGGGTGATGCCGACGTTGTACGCGTTCCAGTTCTGCCATTCGCGCTTGTTGTCACCGTCGAGCAGCTTGTGGTAGAAATCGAAGATCGAAGTATCGGACAGCGTCTGGTCGTAGTACATCGCCGTCCCCAAATAGGCACCTTTGAACGGGGCGTCGGCGGCATCCCTCGCCGTCACCGGATCACCCTGGGCCAGGCGATAGACGTAGTTCGCGGTACTTGCAGCGCTGGCATAGCCCTGCGAGTGGACGAAGTACTGGTTGTTCAGGCCAAAGCTGCCCGCGCCATAGCTTGCAGGGTTACTACCCTCCGGCTTCGGAGAGGAGAATCCCGCTTGGCCCGCTTTTTGCAAGGTACCCGTGGAAGCATCCCAGAAGTAGTGCAGCGCATTACCCCACTGGAACTGGTTGGCGAGGGAACCGTGGCCGCTATAATAGCTGTACTGGGGCGAGTACCCGTTACCATCCTGCTTGTAGGTGTAAGGATCATACCCAGTCGTGCTGGCTCGCGGATCGTTGAGATAACCGGTCACGTAGTCCGTCGGCGGAAGCATGCGAGGATTGTTCGAGCGCACCTCGCCATGCTCGGCAGTCACGGTGAACTTCGTATGCGCCGAATCCGTTCGCAGCATCTCGGGATCGATGCGCACGGCGCCATAGACGCGCTGGGAATGATTGAACGCTGGTTTCTGCATGAACAGCGTCTTGTCGTTCACCACGTTGAGCCGGATCGCCAACTCCGACGGGATGAGAACCTTGTTGTAATCCAAGGATTGGCGGTTGGAGCCGAAGCTGCCGTAGCGGGCTTCGATCTTGCCCTTGTCGGTGAAGATGGCGTCGTTCGTTGCGACATTCGAAATGCCCGCCGGACTTCCGAAGCCGAACAGGAAGGAGTTCGGCCCACGAGTGATATCCACGCGGGAGATATTGTAACCATCCCACGGAATATCGCTCGGAAAGAAGTTCCGGGTGTTGTCCATCGGCGCCAGACCGCGGGCGCGGGTCGCGGTGGTGGGACTCGCCAGGCGCGCTCCTTCGCCGCCAGCGCCGGCACCACGGGAAGTGACACCGGAGAAGTTGCCACCCAAACCGGCAACTTCGGTGTTGTTGGTGTAGACGAGCAGACTCTGGGCGTCGGTGACGGCCAAGTCATCCATCAGCTTCTTCGTGATGACGGAGAGCGACGAAGGTGTGTCCTTCAGGCTCGTGCGCACGCGGCCGCCCGCGAGCGTGTCGACAGCCTGATACCCTTCGTGCTCGGTCGTGACCGTGAACGGGTCGAGGACGACGACATCTGCATCCGACGCATCGTCGGCTGCGGGCGTGGTCGCGGCCGGGCTTGTCTGCGCCTGGGTCAACGCTGCGCTGAGCGGCAGGGCGGTAATCATCGCCAAGGATCGGCGAATAGTTCGTTTTTTCATTTGGGTCTTGTTGTTCGGGGTTGGGGAAGCAACGTCGGCACGTTACTTAGTCGGTTAGTCGTGTCGGTACAGGGATGCCGACGGAAAGGGACAACTGCAGTGCGCTTTGGTGTGCAGACTCGCGATGAATGGCCGCACAATCCGAGCGACCGGGAAATCGCGCGTGTTCAGGAGCACGGCGCAGGCGAACACCGTAAGCGTAAGCTGTTCGCCGTGTGCGACTCGGCGGTTGGGGAGACACGTGGGGTGAGGGGTCGCGCCAGCGAAGGTGCTGACGCGGAAGGAGTTTACCAGACCCCGCTTCGCTTGAATGTAGTCAATATTCATCGCAACACGGTGTCTCCTTCGTCAGTCCCATTCCTCGCCCGGATATCCGAAGGAAGGGCTAACCGAGGCGGGCGAACGCGGGCGAATCGAACCGTGCGATTTTTATTAGCTGCTGGCCTAGAGGCCGTTGCCTCGCATCGCCCAGAAGCGTTGGGCCTTGCGATTAGGCACTCCGGGGGGCAGAGATGGCGCTGGCGGCCGTGGCGCAAGGAATCAGCAGCGGCGAGAACTCGACAGGACCGCCGTTGTGTCGTGTTTCGAGCCCGCCAGGTCAGCGGACTTGGCGCGTGGCGGTGATCGGAAGGCGCGCCGCCTGAGTCCTTCGCGAGCGTGAAACCACGTCGGCATGGGTAACAATGAACATTAGCGCCAGTACGGTGATCTCCGCGTCCGCGTGCTTAGCTCCACAACTTGTCGTACCTCGATTAGGCGGAAAGGACAGATTCCGCTACTATTACGACTCCACCCCCTGAAAGCACACGGAGGCGCCAGCCCCAAGCCGGCGCCTCCGTCCCCTACATACGACCTCGCAGACAGGCTACATACCGTCTGCAAGGGGATTCGTTATGCTCTCTGAAATCAGAACGAGAGCGTATTGCTAAGCAACCACGTCATACCTTCCTCGATTCGGTACTGTGCGGTCGTACCGTCCGGCTGCACGCTAATCGGGGTGAGGTGCGGTTTGCGGCCGACGTTGCGAAGGTTGAGCTGCGTCGTCCAACGGAGCTTGCTGGTGACATTGAATCCATAGCCGCACCAGAGGTCGACCCAGTCCTGGGGTTTGCCCCAGATCGGCTTCTCGATGTCATAGTTGTCACGGGCTTCGTTGATACGATAACCAAGAATGGTTCCCTGCTGCCAGCGATAGCTGCCGCCGACGAAGGCTCCTTTGAGCAAGCCGCGATCAAAACGGTACGTGGCCGACATGTTGGCGCGCCACGGCGACATTTCATTCACCATCTTGCCATTGGTCTGCTTCTGGAACTGGTAGGCTGTCCACACGCCGTTATTGAAGTCCTCGCGCAATGTGGTGGACCCAGCCCACCAGAGCCTCATATCGCCGGCGGGCGAATTGTATTTCTCGTAGGCTGTCTCGATGAAGTCCACCAGATCGCTTCCGAGTCCAACTTGGCGGGCGAACTGCTTCGAGGCATTGAACGACACGTCGAGGTTCTTGATCGGCTGACCCGACACTTCGAACTCCCAACCTGTCGACCGGTTATCGACCGTGCCCGTCGGGTACTCGCCGTTGATCTTGCCACCGTTGTTGCCGATGACAACATAGTTCGCCGGCGTCCACTGACCGTTTCGGATAGCGTGCATGTAGTCCTTCGCCTGCGCCTTGGCCACGTTGATCTCGATGCCATAGGCGTCATACCACTCCTGCGGCTGCAGCTGCGAGAGCCAGGAATCAACCGCCGCGATCTCCTTGATCGTTTCAGGATTGGAGAGGAAGCCTGCGTCTGTCTTCGGATCCCACGGGTTACCGGCGTCCCACGGGCTGTACTTGTTGAAGCCGCCGGTCATTGCCGCCCAATTCCAGTACCACTCAAGACCTTGAGTGACCGGGTCTCCTTGCAGGCCAGCATAGTTAAGCAACGCAGCAAGAGTGCCAGTGGTCTCTCTATTATAGATGTCTCCAGTCGCGTTACCGAGTGTGGCGGTTGCGCCACCGACACTCGAGATGTTCGCGTTCTTGTTGGTGGTGTCGTAACGCGTGACCTTGAAGTGCAAGCGATTATCGAACATCGTGATGGAGAGACTGATGTCCTTGGTATGCCCCTGCGCATCCGGCAAACGCTTCGCGTTGAACCCATAACGATTCTCGACTCGAGCGTTCTTGCCATCGCTATAGCCAAGCGAGATGTCCGTGCCCCAAGGCAGTTTGCCACGAAGAGACTTCGGCAGCCTGGCTACGATCCCCCAAGAGGTACTGTTGGTCTCGTTGATGCCCATCGCATTCAGGGGAGCGAGGTCATAATCGTTGACCAGGTACACACCTGTCTCGTTCGGCACAGCTTGCCCGGCGCGCCGCTTCAGCTGGTCCTGCCGATAGCCCACGGTCGCAACGATCGTGTCATCGAAGAAGTAGGCCTGCCAAGTACCGGCCTTGGAGGTAGTCTTCTCACGGTACTTGCTGCCATTGGTGTAGAGTTGATCGATATCACCCTTGTCCGCATTATAGATTGGAATGGAGGCCGTTCGCCATCCGACATAGTTCAGAGGATTGTTCGACTGCACATCATCTTCAGCCGGATTGCCGTACCCGTCCATGTTGGCCGGATTCACCCAAGGAGCCTGCGGATCGACGTAATCCGGATCTTCCGGATTGGTCGGCTGATTCCAATGCGAATCAAAATAGCGGATCGGAACCACCGAAGCCGGAGCCACATCGTATTTGATGGGCGAAAGATGCGCGTTCCGACCGTCCGTACCGCGCAAGTCGCCGCTGAGATAAACGGTGTTCCGTATGATAACATCGCCGCTGCGCAGACCGCCGGTTTTGTCTCCGATCACGTTGCCTTCAGCATCGGCCGCATAGCCATGTCCGATCAGTTCGGACCAGACACCGCTCGCCGCATAAAGGGCCCAGTTGCGATCCTCCACATCGTGGGTTTCCGAGTTGTATACACCGGTGATGGTGTGATGCCCGAGAATTCGGGTCAACCACGACTTCCGGTCGAGAAAATCACTCGCGTAGATCTCTCCACGGGCGGTCACGATGACATTCTCGCGCTCCGTCCAGCGCCCGGTACCGAAACCACTCCCTGACACGTAGGCGCGTCCCCCATTCGGGTTCCGTTGGGCGACCGTGCTGTAGACCGATGGATAGTCGGTCGTGTATTGATTGATATCGATATTGATGGATGGATTCCACCCCAGAAGACTACGCCCGCCGTCTCGGTACGACTGGTGATCATAAACCGCCTGGAAGGAGAGACGGTCATGGAAGAACGACTGCTCAAGAGACACGTTGTATGCCTCCCACTTCTGCCACTCCCCTTTCGTCGGGCCATCAAGCAGGTTGTTGTAGAAGTCGAACACGCTGGTGTCGTAGAGCGACTGTTCTTTCCAGAACCCTTGCAAACCGCCAGCGTACTGGGCGATCAGTGCCGGATCCTCGCCATTTCGCACACCGTATTTCGAAAGATTGCTGGCATACTCAGCGATTGTGGCGACGCCCGCAGGGACAACAAACTGGAATCCGCCGATATTTCCAGACGGCGCAAACCGGGTAGTGACACCAGCAGCGGTCGTGAGGAAGGGTGTCGCAGAGTTGTCGTGGAAGAATTGCGGATTGATCCCGCCGTAGGGTGCACCGCTGATCCACTCGTTTGGCGGCTGGGCGAAATCCAGACTGTTCGCCTCGGTTCGAATCCACGGGTAGAGTCCGGTCTTATAATCCACGATCACATCGATCATCCGCTGGTTGAGTGCGCCGGGATTGAAAAATGCTGTGTACCGGTCGATTGGCGGCAGTGCATGAGGGCGATTCGCTTTCACGTCGCCCTTTTCGTAGTTCGCCCGGATGCTGGTGCGGGCCGAGCTATTGTCGCCAAACAGTTTGGGATCCCAGCGCATGGCAACGAAGATCGCGCGATTTTTGTTAAACGCGGGTTTTTGGCGGTAGAGCTGGTGGTCATAGACCGCATCCAGTCGAATCGCAAGAGTGTCCGGAACCAAGACGTAATTGGCGTCTAGTGACTGACGGAAGCTGCCGAAACTTCCGATCTGGCTCTCGACGCTGCCACTATTCTTTCCTAGCACGGCGGTGTTCGTGCTGGCATTGATGATGCCAGCGGGGCTTCCGATGCCGAAGAGAATCGAATTCGGACCGCGCTGGAAGTCCACACGGCCAACGTTGAAGCCGTTCCATGGAATGTCGGTTTTGATCAGATCGCGGGTGTTGTCGGCGGAGTCGAGGCCGCGAACGCGCGTATTGCCGTTCGGCCGCAAGAAATTGAGCGCGCTCTCGCCGGATCCGTTGATGAAGGTGTTGCCGACGCCGGCGTAGTTGCCGTAGATGCCGCCAACTTCCGTGTTGGTCGTATATTTCAACAGGCTCTGGTTGTCGTTCGCTTTCGTGTCGGAAAGGAACTGTGTCGTTACGACCGAAATCGCGGACGCGATGTCCTTCAGGTCCGTGCGGACACGACCGCCGACGGCGGTGGCGTTCGCCGCGTAACCGGTGTCTTCTTCCGCCGTAACGACGAACGGAGAGAGAACAATCGCTTCATCTTCGGTTTCGGTGGTCTCGGGCTTCACGGAATCGGTGGCCGCTGCTTGCGCCCAGATCGATCCGGTGCCGAGAGTAAGCGCCGACAATACCGTCAACGCAGATCTAGTACCTAGGTTCTTCATTTTAGTTTGGGGGGTGGTTTGCAGGCTTGTACCTGGGGAAATAGCAATTCTTGTGAGCCGAGCGGTTCGCTATGTGCGATTCGTGCGGTTCGGCGGAAGCACTTTCGGGGGAGGTGGGGAGGTGCTGGCGGGCTTGGCAGCGCGGCAGAGATTAGCAGACCCCGCTGTGCTTGAATGTAGTCAATATTCATCACGACGGCCTGCCTTGGTATTCCGATTCCCGGCGCGGAATTCTTAGGCCGAAGTGCCAACGCTACCGGGACAGCGCCAGCAGTGACGGCATCGCGGTATCCGATGCAGGCGCCGAAGTGGGCGCGAAGAGCCCGTTCGCGCCGGCGCATTGCAGGGCGCCGGCGCGAGGTAGGCTGATCTGGATAGCGCGCGATTACTCGGAGGCGGCCGGCGCCATGCTGCGGCGTTTGGCGTTTACCCGCCGGGTCACAACGGCGGCCATCAGGAACGCGCCGAGCCACAGGCCGTAGGTCGAGGGTTCCGGGATCGCGGTGATCGAAGGGGCCGCCAGTCCCTGATCGGCGTTGCCGAACGTAGCCGTCGTCAGGCCGGAGTCTCCGAGGCTGATTTCGACAAGCGAGAGGCCATTCGGCGCCTCCGTGGAAACGGGCCAAAGCACGAACGTGAATTGGTCCGTCAAGCCGGACCAAGGCGTGTTCGTCGTGACCGACACATCGAACGAGAACGAGGTCCCCGGTGTGAACTCCTGGTAGAACGAACTGAAGGGCTCGGATAGCGAAGCACCCAGGGTGATTGTCGAACCGAGGCTGCCAGTCGCATCGCCGAGTGTCTCGGCGCTACCGATGGCGACGCCACCGCCGAACTGGAAGTTGCTCAGCGTGGCCCAATTGAGGCCGGAGCCGCTATTGAACTGGAAATCCAGCGAGAACGGCCCGGTGAAGCTGGACGACAGCGAACTGGTGTCCAACGAGACGTTGTAGGTGGCTTGCGCGTGAACCGCAGCGGTTGCGGCCAGGGCGAGCAATCCGGCGAGCGCGCGAGCGCCCCAAGGGGTTTTGTGAAGAACGTTCATTTCAAAAGAAGGTTGATGTGGTTGGAACCGATCAGGGATTCGCACCGCCGCTGATGACGCGGGCGTCGTAGGTGATGCCGCCGGCGCTCGGCACCGTGAACTCGAGGGTCACGCTGATTTGGCTGTTGGCGGCGAGGCCGCCGGAGCCCACCTGCACATAGGGGCTTCCGGTCGGAAGCTCGGTCCAGGTCGATCCTTTCGAATTCGCCAACGTTGTATTGGCGGACAGCCCATCCACGATCAAGTAGAGCGGCCCGGTCACCGGAGTTGCCCCGGTGTTCTTGACGACGACGGTTTGGACATAGCGATTCGTGCGGCGATTGAGCACAAAGCCACCCTTCGTGATCTGGATCTGCGGGTTGGGGTTCACGGCCCGGTCGCCGTAGACGTCCATCGCCGTCAACGATTTCGCGGTCGTGAGCACGACATCGTCGATGTAGAAGGTCGGACCAGCTTCACCCCTGAAGTGTCGGAAGGAAACGCCCGTGATATTCGCGCGTCCCGCGACGCCCAGACTGCTGAGCGGGATTTCGATCTTTTGCCAAGTATTCGCCACCAGGGGAGGCAGTCCGAAATACGTGAAGTTCCAGTCGCCGTCGCAGATCATGTGGAGACCGATATACTGCCCGCCGGTTTCTCCGCCGTTGACCCAGAACACCAAAGTGTTGAACGCCGATGTATCAACCGATGCTGAGCCATTCTGGAGAGTCAGGCCGCCCCACGCGCTCGGAGTGATCGAAATCGATTTCGTCCCGGAGTGCACCGGGGTGGTGTTGGCCAAATCGTGCGTCATCCAGCTGCTCCAATCATTCCAGCCGCTCGGAATAGCATCGTCGTAGATCGGGTATTCGACGCCGCCTTCAGCGCTGCGTGCTTCCACCAAGACCTGATAACGCTCGACGCGACCGCTCCAGAAACGGAACGCCACGTTGAACACTCCGGGCTTCACTGTGTCGAAGAGCGACTTCTTGAGCGTGATTCGGTTGTTCCAGTAGTCGGGAGAGTAGGCGTTTCCAAACTCCTTGAACGAGGTCCAAGTCGCCGGATCCATACCGCTGCCGTCCAGATACTTCGCTTCCATGGTCGCCAAGAGGTCGCCATTGAAGGCCATCGGAACGCTGATATCGTGACCTGTTTCATCGATCACGGCCGAGGCCACCGGAGCGTCGACATAGCGGACGTGCAACTTCCACGGGACGCCGGCGGTCGCGTTGACGGTGAAGAGCGCTTTCTCGCCAAGGGAGCCGGTGGCGTATTTCGACAGCGCACGGGCTTTGAGCGTCAACACATCACCAACAACGGTATAATCGACACCCGACTGCAACGTGGTGGCACCGTCTTGCAACGAGGCAAAGGCGTTGCCGTTGAGGTTCAGGCGGATCGCCACATCCTGCACCGGGAGGTTCTTCTTGAGGAAGACGAGGTCAGTCGAGGCGGTGGTCGAGCGGGTCGTCAGACCCTGCATGTAGTAGGCCATTAGCTCGGGATCCTTCCACTGGAAGGTCGTGCGATCGAAAAGTTGGCCTGCATCCCACAACTGCCACGTGATGCCCTTGGCGCGCGCCGCAGCGGTGAAGACTTCGAAGAACTTCAGCGCCTCACCGCGCTCGATGGAGAGACTGGTCGGGCCCCAGTTGAGGAGACCCAGTTCGCCGACCACGACCGGAATGCCATTGGCAACGAAGGTGTCGTAAGTGTGATCGATGGTGTAGTTGATATTGTCGATCACCTCGGCACTGACGGTGGTGCGGCCGGCGATGTTCACGCTGAAATGCCAGAGGCCGTAATAGTGCACCGTCGCGATCAGGTTCTGATCGTTGAGCGAATCCATCGTCGCCTTGAGCGCATCGAGGTATTGCTGGCCGGAATTCGTGTTGAACGACGGAAGCACGAGCGGGCGGGTGGCGTTGCCGCCGCCGGTACCGCGCACGATATTGAAGAAGGACGTGTTCAGCTCGGAAATCAGGGCGTTCCTCTCCGCATCGGGGACGGCACCATCGCCGGTGATGAAGAAGTCCGGTTCGTTGATGCTCTCAAGCATGAGCTCGCGCGGGTAGTCCCGGAAACGGGGGGCGAGCTGCGACCAGATCGCGTTGAACTTGTTCAGCACCGCGTCGTGGTCCGTCGGCATCGACTTCATCCAATAGGAATCGTGATGGACGTTAAGCATCACGTAGAGGCCGGCTTCGAGAGACCAGTCGACCACCTGCTGCACACGGTCGAGGAACGCGGGGTCGATCGTATAGGTGGGAGCCGGTCCGAGGCGATCGGTGCCGGCATCCCATGTCACCGGAATTCGGATGCTCTTGAAGCCTTCGGCCTTGATCCGCTGGATGAGCGCCTGCGTGGTGAGCGGGTTGCCCCAGGAGGTTTCGGTGGGCGTCGCATCTAGGGTGTTGCCGAGATTCCAGCCGGGCTGCATCGCCTCGACGTATTCCTGCATCGCGGTCTTGGCCGGGGCCGGGGCCACGAGCAAGCCGAGGCTACAGAGTAGGATGCTGGCGGATAAATAGGGGCGCTTGGCGCGCTTCGCCTGTCGTTGATCGGAAGCCGGGGCCGAAGCCGCGGAGACTGCACCGAATAGACGCGCGCGTCCGGACGCCGCGGCCTGAAGTAGGAAGGTTCGGAGGGATGACATAGCTCTACGACACGACAATTGGTGTCGGTTTAGGGATAGCACTCTGGGGGTTGAAGCACCGACGGGTTTGCCAGCGCGCTGGCAGATTAACAGACCCCGCGGTGCTTGAATGCAGTCAATATTCACGGCAATGCGGAGTCCCTTCGGCCTTCCTATTCCTCGAGCGAAAATCCTAGGTTGGTGAGAGGGCCGTGCCGGGAGAGAGCGTGCTGAATCGACGGCGCGATGTGCTCTCCGGGCCATCCAGAGGCAGTTGCCCCGTTACCCTTCGGTAGCGTCCCACCTTGTTGAATGAAACCTGTACACCTCCCCCACCGCTTTCGCGCCGTGTTCTTCGGGCTTCTCGCCGCCGCCGGTTTGGCGCGCGCCGATGTCGTACCCGGCTCGCTGTTCTGCGAGCACGCCGTGTTGCAGCAGGGCATGCCGATTCCGGTCTGGGGCACGGCTGACGACAACGAGAAGGTGACGGTCACCCTCGCCGGCGAAACCGCGTCCACCATCGCGCGCGCTGGCAAATGGAGCGTCCGGCTCCGGGCATTGCCGGCAGGCGGACCGCACGTGCTGAGGATCACCGGCAAGAACCGGCTGGAAATCGCCGACATCTTGATCGGCGAAGTTTGGGTCTGTAGCGGGCAGTCCAACATGGAGCGCCAGTTGGGGCTGCGCGACGGCCAACAGCCGATCAAGGACTGGCAGTCAGAGGTGGCCGCTGCAGATTTCCCGCAGATCCGCCACTTCGGCGTCGCGCAACGCCTCGCATTGACCCCTCAGGCGCACGTCGATGGGCGCTGGCTGGTCTGCTCGCCCCAGACCGCGCCCGAGTTTTCGGCTGTCGGTTTCTTCTTTGGTCGGGCGCTGCATCTCGCCCGCGGCACACCGATCGGGCTAATTCACAGTGCGTGGGGCGGCACGCCGGCCGAGGCGTGGACGAGCGAGAACGGCATCGCGCAGATCCAGGAGTTTGCCGCCACAACCGCCCTTCTCGAGCGCGTCCGCCGCGATCCGGTCGGTGCCCGCGCGGAATTCGAACGCGAACTCGCCCGCTGGTTCGAGGTCAACGACCCGGGCTCCGGATCGCCCGCGCCCTGGAGCACCGAGTCGTCCGATACAGCCACGTGGTCCGTGATGCGCCTGCCTGCATATTGGGAGAAAGCCGGACTGCCCGACTTCGACGGCGTGGTCTGGTACCGCCGCGAAGTCGACGTGCCCGCGGAGTGGTCCGGTCACGAGGCCGAACTCCACCTCGGCGCGGTCGATGACATCGACGCCACATGGGTCAACGGCCGGTTTATCGGCAGTGGTAGCGAATGGCTCACGCCCCGTGTCTACCACCTGCCAGCCGGCACGTTGAAGCCCGGTCACAACGTCGTCGCCGTCCGCGTGCTCGACACCGGCGGCGGCGGCGGCATGTGGGGCGGCGGCGACACGATGCGTGTCGTGTGCGAAGCCGATCCGGCGCACCCGATCGAGCTCGCGGGCGATTGGCACTACAAGGTCTCCGTGGCGATGCGCAACGCGCCCCCGCCGCCGACCGATCCATCCGCCGGCTCCGGCACGCCGACCGTGCTCTACAACGGCATGATCGCGCCGCTTCAGCCCTATGCGATTCGCGGCGTGATCTGGTACCAGGGCGAGGCCAACTCCGGCCAGTCCCAGCTCTACCGCCGCGTTTTCCCCAATCTCGTCGCCGACTGGCGCCGCGCGTGGGGCCAAGGGGAGTTCCCATTCCTCTACGTGCAGATCGCTCCCTTCAACGAGATGCCCCCCGAGATCCGCGAGGCCCAACGGCTCTCTCTCGCAACGATTCCGAACTCCGCGATGGTCGTGACGCTCGACGTGGGCGATGCCAACGACATCCACCCCGCCAACAAGCGGCCGGTCGGGGAACGACTCGCGCTCGCCGCGCAGGCTCTCGCCTATGGCGAGAAGTTCGAATACAGCGGACCGCTGTTCGACACCATGCGCATCGCAGGCAATCGCGCGGTGCTGCGCTTCACGCATCTCGGCGGCGGTCTCGAGGCGCGGAGCGGTGGGCTGACGGGCTTCACGATCGCCGGCGCCGACCAGGTGTTTCATCCCGCTCAAGCGTTGATCGTCGGCGACACGATCGAGGTCGCCGCAGATGCAGTGGCCGCGCCGATCGCGGTGCGTTACGCATGGGCCAACGTCCCCGAAGGCAATCTCTTCAACCGCGCGGGGCTGCCCGCTTCCCCGTTCGCGACCGATTCGAACTAGTCGAATGTACGGCCAAGTGCATCCCGTCATGAACACCCCAAAATCCCCCTTATTCTCCCCGATCTGCGGCCTGGTCGCCATCGCCGCCGCGGCCTCGGTCGCGCACGCCTCCATCCGCAGCGACGAGGCACCGACCGTCATCGTCAGCACCGCCGCCGAGCCGATGGCGCCGGGCAGGTTCGCGCCCACGTGGCAATCGCTCCAGCAATACGAAGTGCCCGAGTGGTTCCGCGACGCGAAGTTCGGCATCTGGGCCCACTGGGGCCCGCAGTGCCAGCCCGCGCGCGGCGACTGGTATGCGCGCCATATGTACTTCGAGGATGGTCCGGCGTGGGGTACAAACGTCACGGCCTTCCATCGCGAGACCTACGGCCACCCTTCGCAAGCCGGCTTCAAGGAAGTGATCCATGCGTGGAAGGCCGAGAAATGGGACCCCGAGAAACTCGTGGCGCTCTACAAGCGCGCCGGTGCCCAGTACTTCTTCGCCCTCGCCAACCACCACGACAACCTCGACCTCTGGGACTCCAAGTACCAGCCGTGGAACTCCGTGCGCGTCGGACCGCAGAAGGATCTCGTCGCCGGCTGGGCGAAGGCGGCGCGCGCGAACGGCCTGAAGTTCGGCGTCAGCGTGCATGCCGCGCACGCCTGGAGCTGGTATGAACCCTCCCAAGGCGCGGACAAAAACGGCCCGCTCGCCGGAGTCCCCTACGACGGCAAGCTCACGGCGGCCGACGGCAAAGGAAAATGGTGGGATGGCCTCGATCCGCAGGATCTCTACGAGCAGCGACACGCGCCGAGTCCGGACTTCGACAAACCGCTGACGATCCATGCACGTTGGGATTGGAACAACGGCGTGACGCCGCCCGACCGCGCGTATTGTGAGAAATTCTACAACCGCACCATCGAGCTCATCGAGAAGTACCAGCCCGACCTCATCTATTTCGACGACACTGCGCTCCCCCTTTGGCCGGCGAGCGACGCAGGGCTGAAGATCGCCGCGCACTTCTACAACCGGAACGACCAGTGGCGCGGCAACGACGGCGTGCTCTTCGGCAAGGGCCTCGAGCCCGACCAGAAGGGCTGCATGGCCTTGGACATCGAACGCGGGCGCAGTCACATCATCGAGCCGCTCCCGTGGCAAACCGACACCTGCCTCGGCGATTGGCATTACAACCAGGCCGTGTTCGACAACCACGCCTACAAGTCCGCGCTGACCGTCGTGCACACGCTCATCGACGTCGTCAGCAAGAACGGCAACCTCCTCCTCAACGTCCCGCTCCGTGGCGACGGCACGCCCGACGAAGACGAGATCGCCGTCATCGAAGGCATCGCCGGCTGGATGCAAATAAACCAGGACGCGATCCACGGCACGCGCCCGTGGAAAGTGATGGGCGAAGGCCCGCAGATGGCCTCCACTGAGGCTTCGATCGGCGGGAACTTCAACGAGGACAAAGTGAAACCCTTCACCGCCGAGGACGTGCGCTTCACCACCAAGGGCGCCACCCTCAACGCGATCGTCATGGGCGCGCCGAAGACCACCGTGGTCATCCAGTCCCTCGGCACCGCCGCCAAGCTCTACGAAGGCGCCATCGGCAGCGTCACGCTGCTCGGCAGCGACGAGAAACTCACCTGGTCGCAAACCGCCGACGCGCTGACCATCGAAGCGCCGAAGACGATCCCCAACGACATCGCCCTCGTCTTCCAGATCACCCCGCGCCGCTAAACATCACCTCCTCCGCCGCAGGCCTCGCGTCCCCTTCGCCGTCTGCTCCGCCCCGCCAATCCGTTCCCCTCATGAGCCCGACCAGAACCAACTTCACAGGCCGCAGATCGGCATCGCTCTTCGCTCTGGTCCTCTCGCTGGCTCTGTTCGCGGGAACGGAGGGGCGCGCCTCGGCCGCCGGATCGCCGCGCGTCGTAGAATCGCTCGATGAGAACTGGCGCTTCCACCTCGGCGAAGCGCCGGACGCAGTCCGGCCGAACTTCGACGACTGCAGCTGGCGCCGCGTTGACGTGCCGCACGACTATGTCGTCGAGGGAAGCTTCGCGCAGACGAACCCGTTTCCGCAGGCCGCCGTCGGCCGTGGCGAGAGCTGGTATTCCCAGCACGGATCGCTGCCGATACAGCCGGCCGTCTACCGCAAGACGCTCGATCTCCCGGCGAGCGCGCAAGGCAAGCGCCTCTGGCTCGAGTTCGACGGCGTGTTCAGCAACAGCCGCTATTGGCTAAACGGCCATGAGATCGGCAGCCAATTCAGCGGCTACACGCGTTCCCGCTTCGACATCACCGCAGCGGCAAACCCAGGCCGCGAGAACGTGCTCACCGTCACGGTCGATCCGCGTTACGACGGCTGGTGGTACGAAGGCGGCGGCATCTACCGCCATGTGCGTCTCGTCACGGTCGATCCCGTGCACATCGCGCCCGACGGCGTCTTCGTGATGCCGAGCGTGGAGAATCCCGGCGACGGCGAGAGCGCGGCCGCCCTCGTGGCCGTGAACACCGACGTCACCAACGCGAGCTCCGCCTCCGTCAGCGCGACGGTGTTGAACGAGGTGCTCGACGCCGAGGGCCGCGTCGCCGCTTCGGCGTCGTCGATCTACGAGGTGGGCGTCAGCCATAGCTTCAAAGTCCAACAACGCCTTCCGCTCGACGGCGCGAAGCTCTGGTCACCCGAGCATCCGTATCTCTACCGCCTGCGCAGCACCGTCAGCGTCGCCGGCGAAGTCGTCGACCAAGTCGTGACGAACTTCGGCGTGCGTCACGTGCGCTTCGACGCCGAGCGCGGCTTCTTCCTCAACGGCAAACCCGCGAGACTTCACGGCGTGAACATCCACCAGGACCACGCCGGCGTCGGCGTCGCCGTGCCGGACCGACTCCACACCTGGCGGCTCGAGCGGTTGAAAGAGATGGGCTGCAACGCCATTCGCCTATCGCACAATCCCGTCACGCCTTTCCTCCTCGAGGAGTGCGACCGCCTCGGCTTCCTCGTCGTCGCGGAGAACCGGCACCTCGGCGACACATTCATGGATCAGACGTCGAAGGACGTCGGCGCCGTCGAGCACCGCGATCTCAGCGCGCTCGTGCTGCGCGACCGCAATCACCCCAGCATCATTCTCTGGTCGATGTGCAATGAGCAGTGGATTCAGGGCTCGTCCGAAGCCGCCGCGATGATTCGCGCGATGGCGAACCGTGTTCGTGAGCTCGATCCGACGCGTCCGATCACCGCCGCGATGAACGGCGGTTTCGACAGCGCTTCCGGCATCGCGAGCGAGTTGGACGTGATCGGCATCAACTACAACCCATCGGTCTACGACGACATGCACCGGTTGTTCCCCGGAAAACCGATCATCGCCACCGAAACCGCCAGCGAACTCGGCACGCGGGGCATCTACGCGACAGAACGCTGGGACGGTTTCACCGGCGATCGCGCGCGCGGCTATGTCGCTGCCTACGGACTGTGCGCGCTCGCCTACGACCAACCCGCGGTGAAGTCCTGGCCGCCCGTGGCGAACCGCGACTTCATCGGCGGCGGATTCGTCTGGGCGGGCTTCGACTACAAGGGCGAACCAAAACCGTTCGAGTGGCCGTGCATCAACTCACACCTCGGGATCATGGACATCTGCGGCTTCCCGAAGGACATGTACTATTACTACAAGGCCGCGTGGACCGATGCGCCGGTGCTGCACGTTTTCCCGCATTGGAACTGGGCCGGCAAGGAGGGCCAGGAGATCGCCGTCTGGGTTTACACCAACTGCGACGACGTCGAGCTCTTCCTGAACGGCGTTTCGCTCGGCAAGCAGTCCATGCCGCCGCTCGACCACTTGGAGTGGAAGGTCCGTTACGCGCCCGGCCAGCTCGTCGCGAAAGCCACGCGAAAGGGCGTTGTTATCGAAACCAAGATCGAGACCACCGGCGCGCCCGCCGCGCTCCGTCTCACCGCCGATCGCTCCGCGCTCGCCGCCGACAACGTCGATCTCTCCGTCGTCAAAGTCGAAGTGATCGACGCCCAAGGCCAGGTCGTTCCGACCGCGGGCAACAAGATCACGTTCGTCCTCTCCGGTCCGGCGAAGCTGATCGGCGTCGGCAACGGCGACCCGAGCTGCCACGAGCCCGACAAGGCCGACAGCCGCTCCGCCTTCAACGGCCTCGCGCAGGCGATCGTCCAGACCACGCACGCCGCCGGCACGATCACGCTCACCGCGCAGGCCGCCGGTCTCGCTCCCGCGGAAATCACCCTCGTTGCACAATGACCATGCGCTCTCTCCTGCGCTCCTCCGTTTCACAGCAACCGACGCCTGAACTCGACGCGAACCGTTCGCACGTTCACGTCGCACCTAATCGCCCCATGAGCAGTCCGCGTACCCTGGTCACCGCGTTATCCGTTCTCGCCCTGCTCGGCGCCGGCAGTGCGCTGCGGGCCGCAACCGGTTTGGACCCGGCGGGCCAACTGCAGGTCGTCGTCGCGAGCCAACCGGAGAGCGGATTCGCCTTCATTCGGCTCGATCACGGCGTGCAGTTCCGCGTCGGTGCGGTCGTGAAGAACGTGCTCTTCTACGGTCCGGGCATCGTCCGCGTGAACGCCCACCTCGGCCGCACGCACACGCAGCAACCCAGCCTCTCCGTCGTGGCGCAGCCGGCGGCGGTCGCGTTTCGCATCGAGGAGACGCCTGAGTCGCTCGCGCTCGTTTCGGAGAAACTGCGCGTCGTGGCCAACAAGCAGACCGGCGCACTCACGTTCATCGACGCCGCCGGCCGCGAACTGACACGCGAGCGGGCGGAGCAGCCGAGCGTGTTGAAGGAAGTGACGATCTCCGGCGAACCGACTTACGAAGTGAGCCACACGTTCACGCTCGCGCCGGACGAATCGCTCTACGGCCTCGGTCAATACGATCGGCCCTACATGGATTATCGCGGGCAAGGCGTGCTGCTCGTGCAGACGAACCTCGGCACCGTGGTGCCGTTTCTGACGTCGACGAAACGCTACGGCATCCTCTGGGACATCTACTCGAAGATGACCTTCAAAGACGACGCCGGCGGTGCCACGCTTTGGGCCGAGAGCGCCCCGGCGGGCGTCGATTACTACTTCGTGGCCGGCGACACGATGGACGGCGTCATCGCCGGCTACCGCACGCTCACGGGGGCGGCCCCCATGTTTCCGAAGCAGGCGTTCGGCCTCTTCATGAGCAAGGAGCGCTACAAGACGCAGGACCGCCTGATCGAAGTGGTGCGCAATTTCCGCCAAGCCCGCTTCCCTCTCGATTACATCGTGCAGGACTGGCAGTATTGGGGCGGCACGGACGGGAGCTGGAACGGCATGGTCTGGACCAAGGATCGTTATCCCGACCCCGCCGGCCTCACGAAGACGTTGCACGACGAGCTGCACGTGAAGCTCATGAACTCGATCTGGCCCCACGTCGGCAACGACACCGCGCTCGCCCGTGAGCTCGATGCGAAGGGCCTGCGTTTCGCCCCGCTGCACTGGATCTCCAAGCAGGCGCGCGTGTACGATGCGTTCAACCCCGAGGCGCGCGCGATCTACTTCAAGCACATCAAGAGCGGCCTGCTCGACGTCGGCGTCGACGCCCTGTGGATGGACGGCACCGAGGTCGAGGTTGGCGGCGCCGCGCATGATCCCGTCGAGGTCGAGCGCGACATCAAGAATCTCGGGCGCAACGCGCTCGGCGACTTCACGCGATACCTCAATGTCTACACGTTGGTGACGACGCAGGGCACCTACGAGGGCCAGCGCGCCACGGGCGACAAACGCGTGTTCACGCTCACCCGCTCGGCCTGGGCCGGCCAACAACGCTACGCCGCGCTCCCGTGGTCGGGCGACACGACCGCGAGCTGGGAGACGTTCCGCAACCAGATCTCCGGCGGCATAAACATCGCGCTGTCCGGCCTCCCCTATTGGACGCAGGACACCGGCGGTTTCTTCGTGAGCGTCATGAGCGGCGAGAAGAACCCCGAGTACCAGGAGCTCTACGCCCGCTGGAACCAGTTCGGCATCTTCAATCCGATCTACCGCATCCACGGCGCCGATATCGAGCGCGAGCCGTACCTCTTCAACACCCTCGCGCCCGAGATCTACAACTCGCTCCTCGGCGCCGCCCAGCTCCGCTACCGCCTCCTGCCGTACATCTACTCGCTCGCGTGGCAGACGACGGCGAACAGCTACACCATGATGCGCGGCCTGCCGATGGATTTTCCGGATGACCCGAAGGTCCGCAAAACCGACGACGCGTTCATGTTCGGGCCGGCGTTTCTCGTCCATCCCGTCACCCGTGCGATGTACCACCTGAGCGACCCGCCGCCGGCTACCATCCCGGCCGAAGTACTCCGCACCTTCGATGGCCAGCCCGGTCTCGCCGTGCAGTACTTCGCCGGCGCCAATTTCGAACAACCCGCCGGGAGAACGATCGACACCAAGCTCGAACACGGCTGGCCGGGGCCCCCGCTCGCCAATCCGCCGCCCGGGCTCGACGGTTTCGACAACTTCTCCGCCCGCTGGGAGGGCACGCTTACCGCGCCCGAAGATGGCGAATACGAATTCGGCCTCGAGTACGACGACGGCGTCCGGCTGTTCCTCGACGGCAAGCTCCTGATCGACGACTGGCACATCGGCGCGAAGCGCTACAGCGGCGCCAAGGTCACGCTGGCCAAGGGGCAACAAGTCGCGTTGAAGGCGGAATATTACCAAGGCGGCGGCGGGCGTCATTTCCGCCTCGGCTGGCGCACGCCGAGCGCACGCGCCGAGCTCGCACGCTGGTCCAAACAACTCGACACCTCCGTCGAAACCTACCTACCGGCCGGCGCCGATTGGTACGATTTCCGGACCGGCGAGCGTTTCGGCGGCGGCCGTGCGGTGACGAAGCACTGCCCGCTCGACACGTTCCCGCTCTACGTCCGCGCCGGCTCGATCGTGCCAATGGGGCCGGCCGATCTCCAGTATGCGACCGAGCGTCCCGACGCCCCCTACGAGATCCGCATCTATCCGGGCGCGGACGCCACGTTCACGATCTACGAGGACGACAACGAAACCTACGCCTACGAGCGCGGCGAGCGCGCGACCTACGACCTCGTGTGGAACGACGCCACGCACACGCTCCGCATCGGTGCGCGCCGGGGGTCGTTCCCGGGCATGGTTCCCTCGCGCGACCTCGACATCGTCCTCGTCGGCTCGGCTCAAGCCGAGAACCCGAAACGCGTCCGCTACACCGGCGAGCCGCTCGTCATCACTATTCAACCATAACGCACGCCTCGCGTTCGTGAATCCGTTTCCGCACATGTCCCCCTTCTCGAAACCCGCCACCCGCATCACCCTCGCTTGCGCGGCCCTCGCCGTCGCCGGCTTGGGCTGCAGCCACCTCTCCGCCGAGTCCCCATCGCCTCGCGCGTCCACCACGTCAGCGGTGCCCACACCGCTGGCGTGGACCTCCTCCGGACCGCTCGTCCATCCCGCCGCCGATGCCACTCACCCGGTCGTTGCGGTCAAAGATCCGAGCGTCGTTTTCCACGACGGCCGATGGCACATCTTCGCCACCACCGCTGCCTCGAACGGCGCGTGGGGCATGGCCTATTTCAACTTCGACTCTTGGGACGAGGCGCCTCAGGCCAAGCCGTTCTACCTCGACCAGAATCCGAACCTCGCCGGCTACAACTGCGCGCCGCAGGTCTTCTACTTCCGTCCCCAGAAGAAGTGGTACCTGATCTTCCAGTCGCCGCAGCCGCGTTTCTCGACGAGCGACAACGTCGCCGACCCGATGTCGTGGAGTGCTCCGCAAGATTTCTTCGAAGGCACGCCGAAGAGCGTGGTCCAAGGCTGGCTCGACTACTGGATCATCTGCGACGACACGCACGCGTACCTGTTCTTCCCCGATGACCACGGCCGCTTCTACCGCAGCCGCACCACCATCACCGATTTTCCGCGCGGCTTCGACGAGCCGGTCGTCGTGATGCAGGAGAAAAATCCCGCCGATCTCTTCGAGGGTTCGTGCGTTTTCCGGCTGAAAGGCACGAACCAGTTCCTCGCGCTCGTCGAGTGCATGGACCACCGCGACGGCACCCGATACTATCGCGCGTTCACGGCCGACCGGCTCGACGGCGAGTGGGAGCCGTTCCGCGGCGGCAGCTCCGAAACGGCTCCGTTCGCCGGCAACGCCAACGTACGCACCACCGACGGCGCCCCGCTCTGGACAAACGGCATCAGCCACGGCGAGCTGCTGCGCGAAGGCGCCGACGAAACAGCGACCGTGGATCCGCAGAACATCCGTTTCCTCTACCAAGGCCTGCCGCGCGGCACGAACGAGCCCAACTATGTTCTGCTCCCCTATCGCCTCGCGCTCCTGAAACCGTCCACACCCGCCCGCTGATTCTGCTCCGATGAACTCGTTCCTGAAACTCCTCCCGCTCCGTTCGCTTGTCTTAGGTCTCGCCGCCGCCGCCGGCGTCGCCCGCGCCGACGTCGTGCCGGCACCGCTGTTCTGCGACCACGCCGTGCTGCAACAAGGCAAACCGATCCCCGTGTGGGGCACCGCCGACGAAGGCGAAAAAGTCACCGTCACTCTCGCGGGCCAAACCGCAACGACCGTCGCGCATGACGGCAAATGGAGCGTGCGCCTCGACGCGCTGCCGGTCGGCGGCCCACACACACTCACGAT
>DATGXO010000122.1:0-1866 GCA_035298965.1 Opitutaceae bacterium
TTATTGACCTCAACTGAGTTGAGCTTTTGCAGCGAGGCTTGCGACGGAGGTCGGGATACGCAAGCGGTTGCTGTTCAAGAACGGATTTCCTCGAGTTGAGCTTTTGCGGATTGAATTCCCGGTAACCGAAAGCTCAACTCGTCGCACTGGACGCACCGCCGACCCCGCAGGGCGGATGTGGCCAGGTTGACGCCGGGTCGGCGACCCGGCGTCGGTATTCACACGATCCATGAAAGAAACTATGAGCGCTGAATCCAGCGGGAGCGGTGACTGGCGGGCGATTGTCGATTTCAGGGAATGGAGTGCGGTCCTCGCACGGGATGCGTTGGCGCCGGCCGTCAAAGAGACGTACCAGCGCGAGATCGTGGCGTTCCTGCGCCATTGTCGGATCCACCATGCCGGGGCGAGCATCATGCTGGCCCAGCAGTACCTGCCCGTAGCCGAGAAGCAAGGGCGGAGCGAGGCCCGCGCGGCGCTGCGCTGGTGGTTTCGTGCCGCGAAATCCGAGAGGAGGCGAATCGTCGCCGATGCGCCGCTTCCGGCAAACGGCGCCGAGGGAGCGGCGCCGCAGCCGACAGTCGGTGCACCTAAATCCGCTGGTGGGAACAAGCCGGCGGTGTCGCCCAATCTCGCCGCGGCCGAGCACAGCGGGCATCGCCAGACGGGGGTGCCGCCGCCGTTGGCCGCGAATGATCTGGGCGGAGCGGACTGGGAACGGGATTTGGTGCGGGAGTGCCGCGAGCGAGGTTTCCTGTGGCGCACCGAGCAGACCTATCGCGACTGGGCGCGGCGGTTCGCGGAATGGCTGGCACCGCGTTCGCCGTACGCGGCGGTGAATGACGATGTGGGGGCGTTTCTCTCACACCTGGCAGTGACGCGGCGCGCGAGCGCTTCGACCCAGAAGCAGGCGTTGAACGCGGTGGTGTTCCTGCTGCAGGAGGCGTTGCACCGTACCGTGGGTGAGATCGAGTTCCAACGGGCGCGGCCCGGGCGGCGGGTGCCGACCGTGCTCTCGGGGGACGAGTGTCGGAGGATTCTGGGGCAGCTGGACGGCACCCACCGGTTGATGGTGGAGCTCGCGTATGGCTCCGGTCTGCGGCTGATGGAGCTGCTGCGGCTGCGGGTGCATCACCTCGACCTGGAGCGGCTCCAGTTGCACGTCCACACGGGGAAGGGCGACAAGGACCGGGTCACGGTGCTGCCGCGGTCGCTGGTGGAGCCGCTGCGCGATCAGCTGGCGCGGCTGCGGACGACGTACGCCGAGGATCGCGCGCTGGGCGTGGCGGGCGTGTGGTTACCCGAGGGGTTGGCGCGAAAGTATCCGAAGGCGGGCGAGAGTTGGGAGTGGCAGTGGCTGTTTCCCTCGCGGGAGCTCAGCGTCGATCCCGCGAGCGGGCTGGTGCGGCGGCATCATGTGCTCGACGGAGCCGTGCAGGATTTCATCCGCCGGGCGGCGCGAGGAGCCGGCATCGACAAACGCGTGACACCGCATGTGTTCCGCCACTCGTTTGCCACCCACCTCTTGGAAAACGGCGCCGACATCCGCACCGTGCAGGAGTTGCTCGGACACGAGAGCGTGAAAACAACCCAGATTTATCTCCACGTGATGCAGAAAGGCGGCGTGGGCGCGGTGAGCCCGCTGGATCGGTTGAAGGATCAGAAGCGAGAGGGGTGAGGCGCGGCGGTGATGGGCAGAGGCGGGTGGTGGAAGAAAACGGGGGCCAAAAAAAGGGCGCGGCGGTGACGCCGCGCCCCGAGGTGTGTGTAGATCAGCCCTCAGCCGCCGAGGCCCACGCTTACCACCGCGCTCCACTGGCCGATGCGTTCGTCGGCCTTGCGGTAGATGGCCTTGTATTTCCACACGGC
>DATGXO010000123.1:0-28204 GCA_035298965.1 Opitutaceae bacterium
CGGCACCGGCTGGGCGCGCTACGAGGAGGCGCTCAACGAGCTCTCGCAGGCGTACCCGCGCCGCGTGGTGCTGGCGAAGGTGCTCGACGAGCCGATGACGCATCTCGTCGAGGCGGGAGCGGACTTCTTCCTGATGCCGTCGATCTTCGAGCCGTGCGGACTCAACCAGATGTATTCGCAGCGCTACGGCACGGTGCCGCTGTGCAGCCGCGTGGGCGGGCTGGTCGACACGGTCGTCGACCTTGAGGAATCGCCCGAAAGCGGCACGGGTCTGCTCTTCGCGCCGACGGAGCAGGGCATCTCCTGGGCGCTCGAGCGCGCGATGATGCTCTACCGGGAGCCGGAGAAGCTGCGCGCAGTCGCCGACCGCGGCATGCGGCGGGAATTCGGCTGGGGCGTGGCCGCCCAGCGCTACGTGCAGCTGTACAACGACGAGCTTTGAGTCCGAGCGCCGGGGCGCGTGGCGACGCGGCTAGAAACGAAAAGGGCGGCCCGGAAGAGCCGCCCTTTGTTGTCTTCAGATATCGGTTTCGCTCAGCGCAGCGGCTTCAGTTCGACGAGCCACACGTCGTTTTCGCGCTGCGGGAACGCGTGCTCGAGACGGCCGTCCTTCGCCACTTTCACCTTCAGCGTGAGCTCGGGCGCGCCGGTGGCGGCCTGGCGGAGCTGCGCGACCTGCGCGCGGGTGAGCTGCGCGGGCGAGCCGAGGTCGCGGTAGGCGGCCTGTACATCGTTCGCGCGGTAGCCGACCTTCGTGGCGCGGAGCTCGTAGCGGCCCGGCTTCAGCCCGGCGAGCTTCAGCGCGACCTGGCCTTTGGGCGCGGCCGGATTGTCGCGGAGGTAGTACTCCTGGTTGTTCACCGACGGGCCGGGGTGGGTGATCGTGAAGTCCCAGAACAGCGCCTGCACGCCGCCCGCCTCGTCGCGGGCCACGAACGCCGCCGGATCATCGCACTTCAGCTCGGTGCCGCCGAGGCGGTGCAGGAACTGGTACGCGAAGAACGCCGGCTTCGGCAGATCCTGGTAGTTGAGCAGACCGAAGCCGCCGTGGAACGGCGTCATGCGCGGACCGGCCTCCTCGAAGATGTCGGTGAACGTCCAGTACGACATCGACTGCGCCGTGGCGCCGATGTTCTTCATCTTGTCGAGGATGAACGCCGCGCTGTGGTAGCTGTCGTGGACCGGATCGGAGGGCGTGTAGGACGCGCTCCACTCGGTGTAGTGCAGCTCGGCGGCGGCGAAGGGGGATTTCGCCATCTTCTCGCGCGTGGCGCGCACGGAACTCGTGATGGCGTTGCGGTCGGGCGAGAACACCGTGCCGGCGTTGCCGTACTCGTCGAGGTAGCCGCTCATCGTGGCGTACTCGTGCGTGGCGATGAAATCCAGCGGTACCTTCTGCTCGGCGCAGTGCGCGAGCGTCTCTTCGATCCAGCCGCTGCCGGCCGTGGCCGGACCGCCGACACGGTAGCTCGCGTCGACCGCCTTCACACCGCGCACGGTGGAATCGTAGAGCTTGTAGTACTCGGCTTGTGCGGTGGGCAGAAACTCCTCGTAGGTCTTGCCGCCGGTGGTGCCCATCCAGAAGCCCGTGAGGTTGGGCTCGTTCCAGACCTCGAAATACCAGCTGCGCACCTCGTCGGCGCCGTAGCGCTCGGTCACGTGGCGCGTGAAGGCCGTGATGAACGCCTCCCATTTCGCGTAGTCCTTCGGGGGCGTGACGTTGCCGCGCCACCAGAAGATCGTGTGCGGCCCGCTCGCCAGCGCGGTGGGCATGAAGCCGAGCTCGAGGAACGGTTTCATCCCGATGCTCTGCAGGAAGTCGAAGAGCTCGTCGATGTACTGCCAGTTGTAGACCGGGCGGCCCTGCCGGTCCTCCTGGTACACGCCCATGTCGTCGCAGAACAGACCGTGGAAACGGATGTAACGGAAGCCACATTGCTCGCGCACGAAGCGGAGCTGGCGCTGCCAATCGGCGCGCAGGCCTTCGTTGGCGCGGCCGGCGCCGACGCAGAACGCCGGCATTGGGCTGGTCGGCCCTTTCACTTGCGCGAGATCGGCATGGATCACGCGAGCGGGTGCGGCGTCCTGAGCGAGAGCGCCGGTGGTCAGCGCGAACAACGAAAGCAACCAGAGTCGGGAGAACATCATCGGGGGGAGTTGGTTGAGGGAAACAGCGCGCAACAAGACGCCGCTCCGCGCTCCGCGCCAAGCCTCTTGTGCGCAAATGCACGGCGCGCCCTGCCGCTTCGGATTTGTCATCGGCGCACGCGGCGCGAGGCTGGGCGGTGATGTCCGCCCGTCCCGTTCTCCGCGTGCTCACCGGCGCCACCGCTTCCGGCAAGACGGCGCGCGCGCTCGACTGGGCGGAGTGGCACGGCGCGGAGATCGTGTCGTGCGATTCGCTGCTGTTCTACCGCGGCATGGATATCGGCACGGCGAAACCGACGCGCGCCGAACTCGCCCGGGTGCCGCACCACCTCGTGGACATCGTCGAACCGTGCGAACGCTACGACGTGCAACGCTACGTGGCCGAAGCGCGCGCGGCAGTCGACGAGATCGCGGCGCGCGGCCGGCCGGTGCTGGTGGTGGGCGGAAGCGGTTTCTACCTGCGGAGTTTCTTCGCGCCGATGTCGGACGGTATCGAAGTCGATCCGACGCTGCGCGCGCAGCTCGAGGCGCGGTTGAAGGATGACGGAATCGAGTCGCTCGTCGCCGAGTTGCACGCGCTCAATCCAGCCGGGCTCGGTGCGCTCGATCTGCAGAATCCCCGGCGCGTCGTGCGCGCACTGGAGCGTTGTCGTGCCAGCGGTCGGGCGCTCGCGGAGCTGGCGGCGGAGTTTGCGGCGAAACCATCGGCGTTCACAGACTTCGACGTGCGGCTCGCGCGGCTCGAATGCGAACCGGCGGAACTCGAGCGCCGGATCGCCGCGCGCGTGCAGGCCATGCTCGCCGCCGGATTGGTCGACGAGGTGCGTCGCCTCGACGCCGCCGGGTTGCGCGAGAATCCGAGCGCCGCGCGCGCGATCGGTTACCGCGAGGTGCTCGACGTCCTCGATGGCAAACTGCGCGCCGACGAACTCGAAGCTGCGATCGTGCGCAACACCCGCGCGCTCGTGAAGAAACAGCGCACCTGGTTCCGCTCCCAGCTCCCGCCGCACCGCGTGCTCGCCGCCAGCGACACCGCGGCGGAGCTATTCGGCGAGTAGTGCGCGCGGTACGCGCCGAGGCTTGGCAGCGGCGGGCGGGCCTGCGTAGGTGTCGCGCGTGCAGAGCCTCGCCAAGTTTTCCCTCGAGGAGTTTTCCGCTCGCGTCGAGGCGTGGGGCGGGCGGCCCGTGCACGCGCGGCAGATCCTGCGCGGGTTCTACGAGGGCAACGGCGAGGTCGCGTGGGACGAGTTCACGTTGCCTCGCGGACTGCGGGCGAGGATCGAGGCCGAGCTGCGCGTGACGCCGGCGCCGCTCGCCGCGCGCCAAGTCGCGGAGGACGGCACGACGAAACTCCTGCTGCGGCTCGACGATGGGCGCACGGTCGAGGCGGTGTTGATGCCCGACTGGAAGGGCGAGCGCGCGGCGGGTTGCCTGTCGTCGCAGGTCGGTTGTGCGATGGGTTGCGATTTTTGCGCGACCGCGCAGGGCGGATTCGCGCGCAACCTGACTGCCGGCGAAATCGTGGAGCAGTTTCTCGCGCTGCGGCGCGAGGCGACGGCGGCGGGGCGGCGGTTGCAGACGCTCGTGTTCATGGGCATGGGCGAGCCGCTGTTGAATCTGGACAACGTCGTCGCGGCGGTGCGGCGGATCGCGGCGAACGAACTCGGCGCGCTCGGCCGCAAGCAGATCACGATCTCCACCGTCGGCATCGTGCCGGGGATCGCGGCGCTCGAGGCGAGCGGGCTCGGCGTGAGTCTGGCGGTGTCATTGCACGCGCCCGACGACGCGACGCGCGCGCGGTTGCTGCCGATGGGGCGGCGGTTCGGCGTGGCGGAAATCCTCGCGGCGGCCGATCGCTACCAGGAGGCGACGGGGCGGATCACGACGATCCAGTATTGCCTGCTCGCCGGGGTGAACGACTCGGCGGCGCACGCGCGCGAACTCGCGGCGGTGCTGGGCGACCGGCGGATGCACGTGAATCTGTTGCGCTACAACCCGACCGGCCCCGGGCTGAGCGGTGTGAGTTATCAGCCGCCGGAGGATGCCGTGATCGAGACGTTTCTCGCGGAGCTGCGCGCCGCCGGCGTGGTGGCGCACTTCCGACGACCGCGCGGCGCGGGCATCGACGCGGCATGCGGGCAACTGCGCGGGCGGCTGGAGCGGGGCTGAGCGCAGCCGTTTTGGGGCGCGCTCGACACGCGGCTCCGGCTGGGCCTGTCCCGAGCCGGCCTTGCGCTTTTCGGCCCGCTTCCTACCTTCGCCGCTCCCGGAACGTGCCTTCCCTCGCAACGATCCGGAAACCCCGAACCCGAGCGCCATGGATTTCGCGTCTGCTTTTGCCGGTGAGCACGATCACGCATCGGTGCGCAATGCCGGACCATTGGCGGAGCCGCACGCCTCGGGGGCGCCGCAAGAAAATGGCGTCGGCCAGTTGTTGCGCGTGCTTTTCGTCGAAGACAATCCGCAGGACTGCGAGACGATCCTGCGGCACTTGGTTCGCGCCGGGTACACGCCGGAGTGCGTGCGCGTCGACGGCGAGGCGGAGTTTCGCGAGAAGCTCAACAGCGAGCCAGATGTGATCCTGTGCGCGTACCAGCTCGCGCAGTTCGGGAGCATGGCGGCGCTGCGGATCCTGCACGAGACGGGCCGCCCGATTCCGCTCATCGTCGTGTCGAACGGCGCGGGCGAGGAGACGGCGGTGAACGCGATCCGCAGCGGCGCCGCGGATTACCTGCGCAAGGATCGCCTGATCCGCATCGCGCAGTCGATCGAGCACGCGATCGAGCAGTGTCGGCTGCGGCACGAACACCGCCGGATGATGGAGGCGCTGCTCAAGGCGGAGGCGCGCTACCGCGGAATCTTCGAGAACGCCGTCGAGGGAATCTTCCAGGCCACGCCCGAGGGGCGACTCACCGCCGCCAACCCGGCGTTGTCGCGCGTGCTCGGCTACGCTTCGCCCGCGGAGGCCATCGCGGCCGTGGACAACATCCTCGTGCAGCTCTGCCAGGATCCGGCGCGATTGCAGGAACTGCGCTGCGGCCTCGAGACGACGGGCCTCGTCACCGGTTTCGAGACACAGGCCTCGTGCCCCGACGGCCGCCAGCCGTGGGTGAGCCTGAATTGCCGTTGGGTGCGCGATCCGAGCAACGGCCCTTCGCACCTCGAGGGCACCGTGGAGGACATCACCGAGCGCAAGAAGCTCGAGACGCACCTGCTCCGCGCGCAACGGCTCGACAGCATCGGCCGCCTCGCCGGCGGGATCGCGCACGACCTGAACAACATCCTCCTGCCGATCCTCATCTGTCCCGGCCTGCTGCGCGAACGCGTGCGCGACGAGGTGTCCCGCGACCTCGTCGACTCCATCGAGGTGAGCGCGCGCCGCGGGGCCGATATCGTGCGGCAACTGCTCACGTTCAGCCGCGGCACCGACGGCGAGCGCGTGCCCGTCCAACCGCGCACGCTCGTGAACGAGATGCTCTCGATCATGCGGGAGACGTTTCCCAAAAGCATCAACCTGCGCAGCGCGATTCCGACAGACGTCTGGTCGGTGCGCGGCGACCAGACGCAACTACATCAGGTGTTGATGAACCTCTGCGTGAACGCGCGCGATGCGATGCCGCACGGCGGCGATCTCCGCCTCATGGTGGAGAACTGCGAGGTGGATGACGCCACGGCGCGGGCCAATGCCGGCGCGCGGGCCGGCCGCCACGTGTTGCTGCGGGTGAGCGACAGCGGCACGGGCATTCCGCCCGAGCACCTCGACAAGATCTTCGATCCGTTCTTCACCACGAAGGAGGTCGGTCAGGGCACCGGGCTGGGGCTCTCGACGGTGCTCGGCATCGTCAACAGCCACGGCGGTTTCATCCAGCTCGAGAGCAGCGTCGGACAGGGGACGGAATTTCGCATCTACCTGCCGGCTTGCGCGCAGCTCGATTGCGGCGAGATGCAGGCGGTGGCCGAGGGCCCGCGTGGGCACGGCGAGGTGATCCTGCTCGTGGACGACGAGCGCGCGGTGCGCCAGGCGACCCGCATGATGCTCGAACGACATGGCTACCGCGTGGTCGAAGCGCGGGACGGCGACGATGCGCTCGAACGGCTTGAACAGCACGGAACGCAGATCGCCGCGGCTGTCGTGGATCTGTTGATGCCGCGGATGGATGGCGTCGAGTTGATCCGCCAAATGCGGCGCCGAGCGTCGGCGCCGCCGATCGTGGCGATGACCGGCGTGGGCAAGTCGCCGAAGGTATCGCAAGTGAAGCGGTTCGGCGGCGTGCAGATCCTCGAAAAGCCGTTCACGGCGGAGGCGCTGCTGCAGGCGCTCGAGCGAGTGTTGCGGCAGGATGCGGGAGTCGCCGGGAGCTGGGGCTGGTAGGTCGTTCGCAAAGTTGCTCGAAAGCGGCGACGCCGACGGTTAGCGATCGAGGCGTCGTATGCGCATTCGCCTTGCCACAGGTTCCACGCTCAGCCGTTGCGCGCCCGCGTTTCCGAGAGGAGTGCGGCGATGAAGCGGCTGCTCGATTGGCGCGAGCCGGCAGAGATTTTTGTGCAACTGCTCAAGCGCAGCGCGCTCGTGGTGCCGGTCGGCATCCTCGGCGGCAGCGCGAGCGCATTGTTCCTGTGGTCGCTCGATCGTGTCACGGAGCTGCGTTGGGCGCACGGCTGGCTGTTGTACCTGCTGCCCGTCGTGGGCGGCGCGATCGGCTGGCTGTACCACCGGCACGGGAAGAACGCGGGCGCGGGCAACAATCTCATCCTGGAACAGATTCACGAGCCCGGCGGCGGCGTGCCCGCGCGGATGGCGCCGCTGGTGTTGCTCGGCACGCTGGTCACGCACCTCTGCGGCGGTTCGGCGGGCCGCGAGGGCACGGCGGTGCAGATGGGCGGAAGCCTCGCCAACGCCTACGCCCGATTCCTTCGGCTCGGCGGGGAGAACGTGCGCGTGCTGTTGATGGCGGGCGTGGCGGCGGGCTTCGGCTCGGTCTTCGGCACGCCATTCACCGGAGCGGTCTTCGCGCTCGAAGTGCTCGTGATCGGGCGGATGCAGTACGACGCGCTGCTGCCGGTGCTCGTGGCGAGCCTGGTGGGCGACGCAACCTGCTCGGCATGGGGAATCAACCACACGCAGTACCACATCGCGTTTGCCGCGGGCGTGGGACGGCCGGAGGTGAGCGACTTCGGGCTTGTGGCCAAGGTGGTGGCGGCGGCGGTGCTCTTCGGGCTCGTGAGCCGGTTGTTCGCGGAGTTCACGCACGTGCTACAACGCGGCTACCGGCGGATCGCACCGCAGCCGTGGCTTCAGCCGGTGATTGGCGGTGCGGTGGTGATCGCGCTGTTCTGGGCGGTGGGCACCGGCGACTATCTCGGGTTGGGCGTGCGACCGGAGCATCCGGGTTCGGTGACGATTCTCTCGGCGTTCGAAGCGGGCGGAGCGACGCCGTGGAGCTGGTGGTGGAAGCTGCTGTTCACAGCGGTGACGCTCGCGGCGGGCTTCAAGGGCGGGGAGGTCACGCCGCTGTTCTTCATCGGCGCGACGCTGGGCAATGCGCTCGCCGGACTGCTCGGCGCGCCGGTGGACCTGTTCGCGGGGCTCGGCTTCATCGCGGTTTTCGCGGGCGCGACGAACACGCCGCTCGCGTGCACGATCATGGGCATCGAGCTGTTCGGCGCGGCGCACGCGCCGTATTTCGCGCTCGCCTGCTTCATCGCCTACTACTGCAGCGGCCACTCCGGCATCTACCATGCGCAGCGGATCGGCGTGCCGAAGCACGGCGGCTGCGCGGGTGCGGCGGGCGCGACATTGCGCGAGTGGCGTGAGCGGGCGGCGAAGTGAGGCGATGCCCGCGCCTGGTGAGGCGCAATCACGACTCCACAGCTCGTAAGGATCGGCAGTCTGTGCGCTGCGCTAAACACGGGCAACGGTCTCGGAACATGTCAACCAATAGTTGACGTCGCCGGAGGAGACCTTCCCGCTATTGCTCTTTTCTGCGGGCGAGAGCCGCTGGCGATCTGATCCCGAATTCTAGGCCAATCGCTTCCGTGTGTACCGCAGTTCGACCCGATTCCAATGAGGCGATGGAGGCATCTTTGAGCTGATGGAGTCGAGCAATTCGGTCGTCATCGCGTCGACCTCTGCCTCAGCGCGCTGCGCGGGCCCGCATCCATAGCCGCGAGCTTCGCGCGGACTATTCCGGACGAGGCTAAGGATCACCTCGCGCATTGCTCGATCACGGGAGAGGCCACGTGAGACGATTACGAGCCGGCGGTTCATGCGCGAGAAGTTTGCCACCTGAAAGGGAAGCGTATGTTTGAGCGCGCTCGATAGCGCGAACAACGCATACGTCGCGCAGAAGCTCAGGCGGAATCGCGCGCAAGAATGACCGCAACTCGGCGGGCGAAAACGCGTGAGGTGGATGCGCCTCGATCTTGTCGATCGTGAGCTGCATCTCCCGCGAATGCCGATTACTTGCCGGCTTGGGTGATCTGCTCGGCTCCGGGGTAGATCTCGAGGCTGCGGCCTTCGAGCCGGCGCAGATTGGCGAAGGCGGTGAGGAGATCGACTTGGGAGGAGACGAGCGCCACGCGGGCGTCGTCGAGATCGGCTTGGGCGTCGAGCACGCGGCGGGCGGTGCTCATGCCGACATCGAAGCGCTCCTTCTCGAGCTCGTACTGGCGCTCGCTGAGTTCGGAGGCGAGCGTCGCGACGCGCACGGCTTCGCGGTTGGTGTCGACGGCGCGCACGGAGCTGCGGGCGCGGACGAGGACATCCTGCTCGAGTTGGCGGAGCTGGAGACGGGCGCGGGAGAGATCGTTCGTCGCCTGAATGAGGCGGGCGCGTTCGCCGCGTGAGCCGAGCGGATACACGATCTCGAGGCCGACCTGCCAGTTGTAGCCGTCGCTGCCGGGGAGGTCGTCGAGGGCGTCGGAGGCGGTGCGGCGCTGGGCGTCGTAGCCGAGGGTGGAGGTGAGATCGAGTTGGGGCAGGCGGTTGCGGTGGACTTTGGCGAGCTCGATGCGGAGTTGTTCGATGTTGGCCTGGAGGGCGAGGATTTCGGGCTGGGCGGCCTTGGCGCGCCCGAACGTGTCGTCGACGGTGGGCGCGGCATCGACGGCGCCGGTGAACGCGGTTTCGCCGAGCGGTGCGTCGAGCTCGAACTGGCCGATGAGGGCGCGGAGGGCGTCCTCGGCGTTGTGGAGCTGCTGCTCGGCGAGGAGGACGTTGCGTTGCTGGGTGGCGACGCCGACATCGGCGGTGAGGACCTCGAGATCGGTGAGCACGCCCTTGTCGCGTTTCACACGGTTCTCGTCGAGGAGGCGTTGGGCGGCCTCAAGCGAGACACGGCGCACGGCGAGCTGGCGGCGGGTGAAATGGAGTTCGTAATAGGCAATCTCGGTGTCGCGCACGATGTCCATCATCGTGCCACGGTAGAAGTAGCCCGCGCGGTCGACGCCGAGGCGGGCCTGCTCGAGCGCGGCGCGGTTGGCGGCGGTGCCGAAACCTTTCAGGAGCGGCTGCGTGATGGTGAGAGCGACGTCGGAATCGTAGGCGGGGTTGTACGGATTCGAGAGCCGGTTCTTGGTGCGGTTCAGTCCCGTGGAAACGGTGACATCGGTGCCGGTGGCGAGGTGTTGCGAGGCGCCGAGGCGGTTGTTCCAGCCGGAGGTGGCGCGCGTGGCGCCCTCGGTGCGGTAGCCGGAGCGGGTGCTGGAGGCGCGGAGAACGGGGTCGAAGGAGGCGCGTGCGATGTCGACGGTGGCGGCGGCGTTGGCGGTATCGAAACGGCCGATTTCGGCGTCGAAGTTTCGGGTGAGCGCGCGCTGGACGCAGTCGGCGAGCGTGAGTGGCGCAGCGGCGGGGGCGGCAACCTCGGCGGTGGGCGACTGGGCGCTGGCGACGGTGGCACAGGAGGCGGTCAGCAGGGCGGCGAGGACGAGGCGTGCAAGAGGGGTGCGCGGAGACATGTGCTGAGAAGACGAGAGCGCGAGGTTCGCAGTTTCACCGGACATGGCGAGCCGACGTTTGGGAGCGGAAGAACGACGGGTTGGGCGGCGCAGAGCCATCGTCGGGCGGCGGACGTCATGGTTTGCCGGTACTTCGAGCCGCGCGTGGGCGTAGGCGGGCAAAGGAAAAGGCGGGCCCGTGTGGGCCCGCCTGGGGGATTGGGAGAAGCTCGGTGGCTTAGTTGGCCGGCTCCGGTTCGGTGCGGGCAAGCTCGGCGTCGACGAGGGTGTTGAGTACGAGTGCGCGGGTGGCGGCGGAGACGTTGGAGGCGATGGCCGCGGTGGTGGCGGTGTACTCGGCGGACTGGCTGTCGATGGCCGGAAGTTTCTTCGCCACGACGTGCACGAGGTAGGCGTTCTTCTCGTCGATGAGCAGATCGGAGATGGCGCCGACCGAGAGACCTTCGAGGGCGCCGAGGACCGGGTTCGGAATGCCGGCGGCGGGCTGGCGACGGGAGAAGGGACCGTAGGTCTTCACTTCGCTCTTCGGCGCGGTGCCGAGGGTGGTGACGGCGTCGGCGAGCTTCGCACCGGACTTGAGCTTGGTCTCGAGGGCGGTTTTCCAGGCGGCGCCGTTGCGCTGGAGGGCGAGGTCCTTCTCGTTCGCGGTGTACGCGGCGAGCACATCGGCGCGTACGTCGATCAGGTTGGGCTTGGTCTTCGGGAAGGTCTCGCGCCAGAGGAGGACGATTTGATCGGCGCCGAGGGCGAGGGCGTCGGAGAAGTAGCGGGAATCGTCGAGCTGGAAGGCGGCGTCGACGATCTGGCGCGTCCACGGGAGGCCGGCGGGGGGAGCGTTGCGGGTGAAGAGCGGGGCGGTGGCGCGGCGTCCGTGAAATTTGGTGATGAGGTCGTTGAGCGCCGGGGAATCCTTCGGGAGCTTCTTCTCGTAGAGTTCGTAGGCGAAGTCGGAGGCGGCCGCGGCGGCGCGGTGGGCGGCGGCGTTGGCGCGCATGGCGGCCTCGACCTGCGGGCGGACGGTGGCGAGCGTGGGCTCGACGGCGGGCTTGCCCTCGGCGGCGGGGGCGGCGAAGCGCTGCTTGTTGGCTTCGAAGAAGGCGACCACGTCGTCGTCGTTGAGCGGGTCGGCGGCGGCGAAATCGGCGGCGGCGAAGGTGACGTAGTCGACGTTGGCGCGCTCGGGAATCTCGAAGGCGGCGGCGTTTTCCTCGAAATACTTCGCGAGCTCCTCCTCGGTGGGCTTCACGACGGGGTTGTAGCTGGCGAGGTCGAAGGCGGCGACGTCGACCGTCCACTCGGTGCCGGTGAGGGCGAGCTCGCCGGCGACCTCGGCGGGGGCGATGTAGCCGGGGCCGGCAAGGAGTTCGTCGATACGGCGGATGCGGATCTCCTCGCTGAGGACGCGGGCGACATCGGCCTCGCTGACCTGCGCCTGGCTTTGGCGGATCTCGTCGCGAAACTGGTTGTAGCGGACGGAATCGAAGCGGCCCTGCTCATCCTGGAAGATGCGCAGGGAAGAGAGGAACTTGCTGCGCTCGGCGGCGGTGGGCTGCGGGATGCGGTAGCGATCGGCGAGCGAGAGGGCGGCGGTGCGCAGGAAGGCGAAGCGCTCGATGCTCCGGACGCCGGAGGTCCACATCGCCTCGGGGCGGAGGGTGGCGGCGATGCGGGCGTCGCTGATGAGGCGTTGCTGCGTGCCGGGATTGATCAGGTTGTGCCCGAAGAAATCGCGCTGGTGGATGGTGCGTTCGCCGCGGCCGATGCCGGGGGCGGCGCCGATCGTGAACACGAAGGGGACCGTGATGACGATGAGCAGGAACGCGAGGAAGACCTTCGTGTGCTTTTCGAAAGTGACTTGGATCCAGGAGATCATGGGGCGGAAAAGGGCGTGACCGTAGAATGGGGGGGAGGGGTGTCAACCTGCGAAACCGGCGGGTGCGCCGAGGGAAGCGCCGCGGCTGGCATGGGGGACTGGAGACGGAGGCCGGGCTGGTCGGCGCCGGCGGAAAACAGGGGCGGCGGGCGCCGGTGGCGGGTGAACGCGGGCGCGTTCAGACGGAGGCGGCGCGGTCGGAGTCGGGGGGCGGAAGCTGTTCGAGGAGTTCGTCGAGGCTCTGGCGGCCGAGGGCGTCGTCGAAGGCGCGGGCGAGGCGTTCGTGATAGGAGCGCAGGACTGGGTCGACGGAATCGAGACGTTCGCCGGAGGGATCGGCGCCGAGCAGGGCGAAACTGTCGCGGAACTCGCGCAGCGTGATGCGACCGAGCGGGCGGGCGGGCTGGTAATGGTAGTCGACGGCGGATTCGTGCGGGCCGGGCGGGACCTGGGTGACAAGGTGCAGGTCCATGAGGCGGTGCAGCGACTCGTTGAGGATCTGGGTGGGCACGCGCACGGCTGCGGAGAGCTCGGAGGCGGTGAAGGGCGGCGCGCACTGTTTGAAGCGGCGGGCGATGAGCACGAGCACGAGCAGCGAGAGGCTTTCGCGGCTGTGTTGATTGAGATCGTACCACGCGGTGCGGGAGGAGCGGAAATGGACGTTCTGCACGGCGTACGTGATTTGGCCGCCGAGCAGCACGATCACCCAGAAGATGTAGAGGCCGGCCATGAGGACCGGCAGGATGCTGAGTGAGCCGAAGAGGCTCTGGGAGCGCAGCACGCTCTTGAGGTAGAAGAAAGCGAGGTAGTTGTTGGCGAAGAGGAGCACGACGACCACCACGGCGCCGACGACGGAGGGGACCCAGAGGACGTTGGTGTTCGGGATGAACCGGTAGAAACAGGTGAGCAGCGCGACGAGCGTGCCGAACGCGATGAGGGGGCCCGACACGCGCAAGGCGGCATGGAGCTCGGCGCCGAGAGGAAGATTGGCGAAGAGCCCCGACAAAGTGGACGCGGAGAGCAGCGTGAGCGATGCGACCGCGAGCACCGCGCCGAGGGTGACGAGGGTCCAGTACATCACGATCCGGAGGAACAACGGCCGCCCGCGATGCACGCCCCAGATGGTGTTGAACGACTCCTCGATCGAGATGAAGAGCTGGATCACGATCACCACGAGCATCAGCGCGCCGGCGACGCCGAGTGTGCCGGAGCGGCTGCCCTCGATGAAGTTGTTGAGCACATCGACAAGCTTCTGGTTGACGACGACGCGGGTGTCCTCGCCGGCGGCCGCGGCGGATTGCTCGAGTTGCTCGATCTGCGGGGCGACGAAACGGATGGCCTGGTTGAGCTTCTCGATGATGGCGCCGGTGTCGGCGTTGTGCAGCACCGTGCCGGCGACCATCACGCCAATGGCGATGAGCGGGCCGATGCCGAGCAGCGAGCTGTAGCTCAACGCGGCCGCACGGCTGAGGAGCTTGATCTCGCCGAGGCCGGTCAGGGTGATCGAGACGATCCGCAGCAGCGCGTAGAAATGCCCGCGCACGGAGCGATCGCCATCGAGCGCCGCTTGCCAGATCCGATGGCGGTAGAGGGCGCTCCAGTTACGCAGGACGCGCGTGAACCAGACGGACATGGCGACCGGAGCGCGGCGCGCTCAGACGAAAACGCGGAAGTAGGCGAGCGCCGCCATGCCGCCGAGGCCGAGCAGCGCGGCCGGGATCAGCGGAGTCCACGAGATGGCGAGCGTCATGAAGTACATGCCGATCGTACCGGCGCCGACGGCGATCATCAGCTGGTATTCGCCGGTGAGGAAGAACATGAAGCAGAGCAGACCGACGGCGAACAGCGCGCGGAAACGCACTACCGGGTAGAAGGTGGTGGCGCCGAGCAGCAGCACGATGACGAAGAACACGTCGACCACGCCGAGCAGGATGAAGGGACTGGTGAGGATTGTCGGGAGATCGAACGAGTAGAGCGCGGTGAGATTGTCGCCCGCGAAGAACATGGCGAACATGCTCAGCAGCAGCGTGAGGATGAGCATGTAGCGGCTCACGCCGGCGACCCGCTCGGCGGTGATCTTCGGATCGATGCGGCCATGGCTGTCGGCCGTACGGCCTTCGGCGGCGGCGAGCATGTCCTCGACGCGGATCGGGGCGTCGCCGGCCTGCTCGACGTTGAGCGTTTCGATGTCGTCCTTCGGGCGGACCTTGAGCTTCTTCTTCTCGGGAAAAAGGAACGCCATCAGGCTCTCGTTGGTGCTGATCGGCACCCATTGCTCGAGAGCGGCGTCGTAGTAGAGAGTCGATCCGTCGACCTGCTGGGCTTCAACCAAGGAGGAAAGCTGATCCTGGGTGAAAGGCCCGCGCGCATCGGTGTCGTTCTCGCCGCGGATATAAAATTCCTGCGTAGACATCCTAGTGGGCGCGGAATGTGTCCAGCAGGACGGGGCCCAGCAAGAGCAAATCGGGCGGCGCGCCTTCCGGCGAACGCGCACGGTGATGCTCACGAGTCGTTTACATCCGCTGAAGCGTGCGCAGGCCGAGGAGGTGCAGCCCGGTTTCCAGCCAGACGAGCGTGCGGGCGCAGAGCAGCAGGCGCCGCGCGCGCACGCCGGGCTCGTCGACGACGACCTTATCGGCGTTGTAGAACGTGCTGAACGCGCCGGCCAACTCGTAGAGATACGTACACAGGAAGTGCGGACGCAGCGAAGTCGCGGCCTGGTTGAGCGCGGCGGGGAAGGCCACGAGCTTGCGCGCGAGGGCGAGTTCGGTCGGCGTCTCGAACGCCGTGGCCTCGGCGAGCGGCGCGGCCGGATCGAGTCCGGCGCGGCGGAAGATGCTGTACTGGCGCGCGACAGCGTAGAGCAGGTACGGGGCGGTGTTGCCCTCGAGGCTGATCATCTTGTCCCACGAGAACAGATAATCGGAGGAGCGGTTCTGCGAGAGATCGGCGTACTGCACGGCGCCGGTGCCGACGACTTCGGCGATGTTGCGCCGTTCGTCTTCGGGGAGCTCGGCGCTTTTTTCGGAGACGAGCTTGAACGTGCGCTCGCGGGCCTCGTTGAGCAGGTCCTTCAGTTTGATGTTCTCGCCGCTCTTGGTCTTGAACGGCCGGCCGTCCTCGCCGAGCACGGTGCCGAAATCGACGTGTTCGAGGCGGGGGAGCGCACGGCCGGTCTTCTCGAACCACTTTTTCGCGGTGAGGAAAAGCTGCTCGAAGTGGTCGCCCTGGCGTTTGTCGACGACGTAGAACGCTCCCGTCGCGCCGATCTGCTCGGTGCGGTAGAGGATGGTGGCGAGGTCGGTCGAGGCATAGTTCGAGGCGCCGTCGGATTTGCGCACGAGGAACGGCTGCGGGCGCTCGGCGTGGCGCGAGAAACGCGGGTGTTCGTCGTGGAAGACGACCAGCGCGCCATCGCTGTCCTCGGCGAGGCCGCACGCGGTGAGCTCGCGGTAAACCCGGTCGACCTTGTCGTTGTAGAAGCTCTCGCCAAGCGTGAGGTCGAACTTGATGCCGAGCTGATCGTAGATCGTCTGGAACGCCGAGAGGCTGGCGGCGCCGATCTGCTGCCAGATCTCGCGGGCTTCGGGATCACCGGCCTGGAGCTTCACGAGTTCCTGGCGCGCTTCGTTCATCACGGCGTCGTCGGCCTCGGCGGCGGAATGGCCGACTTTGTAAAGACGCTCGAACTCGGCGAGCGGATCGGCGGCGAGCGCGGCTTTGTCGAGGTGGCGCTTGTAGGCCCAGATGATTTTCCCGAACTGTGTGCCCCAATCGCCGATGTGGTTGTCGCGAATCACCTTCGCGCCGCTGAACGCGAGCAGCCGGCATAACGCTTCGCCGATGACGGCGGAGCGCAGATGGCCCACGTGCATCTGCTTGGCGGTGTTCGGCGAGCTGTAGTCGACGATCCAAGTCTGGCCCGCGTACGTGCTCGCCGCTGCGGCGCGGAGGTGTTGCTCGGAATCGTATTTCGTGAGCCAGTCCTGCAGTGCGGCGGGTGTGAGGCGGAAGTTGATGAAGCCCGGGCCGGCGATCTCGATGGCAAACGTGTCGGCAGGCAACGCGATGAAGCCGACGAGCTGTGTCGCGAGCGCGCGCGGGTTCTGCTTCTGGCGCTTGGCGTAGGCGAGCACGCCGTTGGCCTGGAAATCGCCGTGAGCCGGATCGGCCGGGCGCACGTCGGGCGCGAAAAGGGCGAGGTCGAAGCCGGCCTGCGCGGCGGCGGCTTTCACGGCGTTCTCGATTTCGGCGGCGACGTTGAAGGGCAGAGCCATTCGGCGAATCAACGGACCGGTTCCGACTCGAGCAAGACCGCTTTTCGGATCGTGGGTCCTCCACCGGCAGCCGCGCGTACCGGCGGCGGCGATGTGGCCCCGTGCAGCGACAGCGCGCGAATTCCGATGCCGTTTTCCGGGATTGGCCGGTAATCGGGAAGATTATACTCGACAGGCACCTTGCAATCTGCTTACTGGCAACGGCTTGGGCCGGAAGGATCCGCGCCAATCAACCTCGCCTACATCGTGAATTCCATCATCAAAAAACGTACTCTTCCACCGCGTCGTTACGTCAAACCGTCCTTCACTTATCTCATTGAGAAGAAGCGAGATGGTGGCGAGTTCACCCAAGAGGAAATTCGCTTCATCATCGACTCCGTGCTCGATGGCGAGATGCCCGACTACCAGCTCGCCGCCCTCGCGATGGCGATCTACTTCCAGAGCATGTCGGCGCAGGAGACGGCCATCCTCACCGAGGAGATGATGCTGGTCGGTGAGACCGTCGATCTGTCGCAGATCGCGAAGCCCAAGATCGACAAATATTCTACCGGCGGTGTGGGCGACAAAACCTCCCTCGTGCTCGTGCCGCTCGCCATGGCCAGCGGCGTGGTCGTGCCGATGATGTGCGGTGTCGAGCCCGAGTACGAGATCTCCGCCCTCGACAAACTTTCGTCGATCCCCGGCTTTAAGTCGCAGATCGATATGCAGCATTTCACGGATCAGCTCGCCCGCGTCGGCGGCGCGATCATTGCGCAGAGCAAAGATCTCGCGCCCGTCGATGAGAAGCTGCACGACATGCGCAAGCAAACCGGCACCATCCCGAGCCTGCCGCTGATCACCGGTTCCGTCCTTTCCAAGAAGCTCGCCGAAGGCGCCGAAGGTCTCGTGATCGATGTGAAGTGGGGCAACGGCTCCTTCATCAAGGATCTTGAGCAGGCCAAGCAGCTCGCCCGCTCGATGACGCGCGTCGGCCGGTCCATGAAGCGCCGCTGCGTCGCGCTCGTGACCGACATGAACCAGCCGCTCGGCGACACGGTCGGCACTTCGCTGGAGCTCAAGGAAGCCATCCAGCTCCTCAAGGGCGAGGGCCCCGAGGACATGAAGGAGCTCGTCCTCAAGCTCGGCATGGAGATCGTCCGCCTCGCGGGCGTCGCCGGCTCGACCCTCTCGGCCAAGCAGACCGTGCAGCGTCACCTTACCGACGGCTCGGCGCTCGAGAAATTCAAGGAGCTCGTCCGCGCGCAGGGCGGCGATGCGTCGTTCGTCGACAGCCCGGAGAAATTCCCGCAGGCAAAACACATCCGGAAGCTCCCGGCACCGAAACGTGGTTACGTTCACACCATCAACGCCGCGCTTATCGCGAAGGGCGTGCATATCCTCGGCGCGGGCCGCAGTGCTCCCGGCGACAAGATCGACTACACGGTCGGCGTCTCCGAGATCAAGAAGGTCGGCACGCAGGTGAAACAGGGCGAGCCGCTGATGATGATCCACTACAACGACGAGGCGAAGCTCGAGGCCGCGCTGGAGCATTTCAAGAACGCCTACCGCCTCGCTCCGAAGCGCCCGACTCCGCCGCCGCTCGTCGTCGAGCGAGTGGCCTGAGCCGCTGCCGCAGGGGAAAATTTAACCAGAGGCCGGACGCCCAGCGCGCCCGGCCTTTTTGTTGCAGTCTGATTGTTAACGATCCGTGGTTGCGTCGGATCCCGAGCGGAGTTGCGGTGCCGCAGGCGACGAATGTCCGTGCAGCGGAACGGACGAGGGACCGCGGCGGATTTCGGCGTGGGCTACTGGGGAGTCACGCGGGAGTATCTCTACAAGCTGGCGGCGACTTCGCGTGCGAGTTCGAGCATGCGGTTGATCGAAGGTTTGGGCGAAACGGGCAGCAAGTCCCCTTGCCATAGCGTTTGCTCCGCGAGCGAAGCGAGCCCGAACGGCCATGCTATTTCACAACATACTCACCATAAAGCCCTTAATAGTCTTCAGGCTTGGGGCGTCGCACGCTGACACTGTATAGTTAATAATGTGAATAAGTGAACAACCTGGCGTGACTTAGGACGGGACTTAGCTTGACCGTGGGGCGTGGTGGGGCAAAGTGGGGGATAGTGGGGCGCCGTGTTGGCGCTGTCCATGCCATGGCCAATCCAACCAAGACGCTATACGTCGGAACTTTCCGACATGTGCTCGACGCGAAGAATCGTCTGACGATTCCCGCGCGCTGGCGTTTTGCGGGCGATGAGGCCGCCGACTCCTACCTCGCGTTGCCGCAGGACGGACACCTGCTGGTGCTGCCGCCCCTCGAAATCGAACGACTGTACGACAAACTAGCGTCCAAGGCGCTTGGAGACACAGCCGCGCAGGCCTCGATTCAGAAGCTCTTCTCTCAGGCCTTTTCATTTGGCTGCGACAAACAGGGCCGGGTGGCGTTGCCGGAGACGATGCTGCGCGCCGTGGGCATCGAGAAAGAGGCGATGTGCATCGGCTCGCTCACCAAGTTCACGATCTGGAATCCCGCGCGCTGGGAGCAGCAGAACCCGGCCGCGGCGGGCGAAAACGTCGAAGCCCTCATGCGGCGGATGGACATCTGATGCGCGATGCCCGCCATGTCTCCGTTTTCTGAATCGATGTCCACCGGCCACCAGTCCGTGCTTTTCCGCGAGGTGATCGAGATGCTCGCGCCACGCGATGGCGGCCGCTACCTCGATGCCACCTTCGGCGGCGGCGGGCACACCCGCGGCATACTCGAAGCCGCGAACGGCAGCTTCGTGATCGGGCTGGACCGCGATCCGGCCGCGCTCGAACGCGCCGACGCGGTGGCGCGCGAATATCCCGGCCGTTTCGTGCTGCGCAGCGTGAACTTCGCGATGCTCGCCGAGTTGCCCGAGTCGGGCTTCGACGGCGCGCTGTTCGATCTCGGCGTTTCGTCGTTCCAGCTCGATCAGGTCGAGCGCGGCTTCTCGTTCCGCAACGACGCTCCGGCCGACATGCGCATGGACACCCGCACCGGTCTGCCCGCCTGGCAGTGGCTGGAGACTGTCTCGGAGGACGATCTCGTGCATGCCATCCGCGACTACGGCGAGGAGAAGGCGTGGCGACGCGTCGTGCGGGCGATCGTGGAGGCGCGCGGCAGCGGCGCGCTGCGGTCGACCAAGCAGCTGGCGGATCTGGTCACCTCCGCGATCCCGGCCGCGCTCCGCCGCACGTCCACGATCCATCCCGCCACCCGCGCGTTCCAGGGTATCCGGATTGCGGTGAACGACGAGCTGGGCGCCATCGAGCGCGCGTTGCCCGCGGCCTTCGCCAAGCTCGCGCCGGGCGGCGTGCTCTGCGTGATCAGCTTCCACTCGCTCGAAGATCGGATCGTGAAGCGCTACTTCCGCCGCCTCGCGGGGCTGCCGGAATCGGAGAGCGACTCGCGGCCGCAGCAGCTGCGCACACGCGAGGGTGAACTGGTGACGCGGCGTCCCGTCGAGCCCTCCGACGCCGAGATTGCCGCCAATCCCCGCAGTCGCTCGGCGCGCCTGCGCGCGATCCGCAAGTTTCCCGTCACCGAACTTTCATCATGAAGCGTCCAACGAAGAAAGCCGCTTCGCCGGTCAACCGGCTCCTCCTCGCCACGATCCTTCTGCTCGCCTTCGCCGGCACCATCGGTCTGGCGACCGTCTGGCTGCGTCACCAAATATCGGATGTTGCCCAGGCGAACAAGCGCATGCAGCAGCGCATCGTCGAAGTGCAACGCTGCACGGCGCAGACGAACGCCGAGATCGCGGCCGCGCTCAATCCCGAGGTGCTCCTCTCGCAGAATCACGTGCTTCGCCTCGGGCTCGAGATGCCGCGCGACTACCAGATCGTGAGCGTCGCCGAGCCGGTCGAGGTGAGGCTCGCTTCGAAGCAGAATGCCGAGCGCTTCACGACCACGCTGGTCTCCACTGCGTTGCCGCTGACCACGACCCGTTGAGCGATGCGCAAAGGTTTCGCCTCCAACGCTCGTCTGCTGGTCCTCAGCCTCGGGGTCTTCGCCTGCTTCGCCGGGCTGGGCACGCGGCTGGTGTGGCTGCATTGGCTGGAGCGCGAGAGCTATACCGCCTTCCTCGCGAAGGCGCGCAAGCAGACGGATATCGAGCTGCCGCGCCGCGGCGACATCCTCGACGTGCGTGGCAATCGCCTCGCTGCGAGCCGCAATCTCATCGAGCTCGGCGCCGACCCGCAGGATCTCCGGATCGAGGACGAACGGAAATGGCCCGAACTCGCCCGGTTGCTCGGCATGCCGCTCACGCAACTCGAGCCGCTGCTGCGCCACCGTTTCGCCGCGCCTGCCGAGGCTGAGGTCGAGGGCGTCGATGCGGCCGCGCAAGGCCGGCCCGTCCGCTGGGTGCGTCTCAGCGAAGAAGTCGAGGAGTCGGCCTACACGCAGGTCCAGGCGCTCGCGATCAAGGGCATCTACGGCATCCGCCACTATCGTCGCGTCTACCCCGGCGGCCAGCTGGCGTCTCATCTCCTCGGCTACATCAACAAGGAGCAGACTCCCGTCACCGGCGTCGAGCGCCACCTCGACTTCTATCTCCGTGGCCAGGCCGGCTGGCGGGAATCCGAGCGCGACGGCCACCGCCGAGAGCTTGCCCAGTTCCGCAGCCGCGAGATCCCGGCGACCGACGGCTACGATGTCGTCCTCACGCTCGACATGTTCGTGCAACACATCGTCGAGGAGGAGCTCGAGACCGTCGCAAAGAAGTTCCAGCCGGAGAGCGCCACGATCATTGTAGGCGACCCCAATACCGGCGCGATCCTCGCACTCGCCAACTGGCCGACTTTCGATCTCAACCGCTTCAACACCGCGCCGCTCGCCAACCAGCGCAACATCGCGATCACCGATGTCTACGAGCCGGGCTCGACGTTCAAGATCGTCGCCTCCTCCGGTGCGCTCAACGACCACCTCGTCACCCCCGCGACCGTCTTCGACTGCAGCCTGACGAGCGTCGTGTACGGCGGCAAACCGCGCTCGCTACCGCGCGACACCCATTCCTACGGGGATCTCAGCGTCGCCGAGATCGTCGGCAAATCCTCCAACCGCGGTGCCGCGCACCTCGGCATCATCCTCGGGGCGGAGCGGCTCTATGAATACGCCCGCGCCTACGGTTACGGCGAGGCGACTGGTTACCCGCTAGGCGGGGAAGTGGCCGGCGTGCTCCATCCCGTGGCGCGTTGGGATGGCCTGACGATCACCCGTCTCCCGATGGGCCACTCCATCTCCGCGACCCCGTTGCAGGTCCACTGCGCGATGGGCGCGATCGCCAGCGGCGGCGTGCTCATGCGCCCGTGGCTCATCCGCGAGATCCGCGACAACCTCGGCCGCACCGTCGCCACGTACGAGCCGATGCCGCGCCGCCGCGTCGTTTCCCGCGAGACCGCCGAGACGATGGCACGCCTCCTCGTCGAAGCCGCTAGCGCCGAGGGTACGGGCAAGGCCGCCGCGATCGACGGCTATCAGGTCGCCGGCAAAACCGGTACGACCCAGAAGCTCATCGACGGCCGCTACTCCACGTCGCACCACATCGGTTCGTTCGTGGGCTTTTTCCCCGCCAACCGCCCGCAGGTCCAGATCACGGTCGTCGTCAATGACGCCCGCGTGCTCACCGGCGGCCCCGCGTATGGCGGCACCGTCGCCGCTCCGTCGTTCAAACGGATCGGCGAACAACTCATCCCTTACCTCGGCATCCGCCCGGCCGACGCGACGGTCGTCCGCCCGGTGATCGCCATGACTGGCAACGCCCGATGATCGGCTATCTTACCCACAACCACGAACTCGTGCAGGCCTTCCGGCTGCACCGTTTCCGCGGCGCCGCCGGTGGCGGCGCAGGTCCCTCGGCCCGCCTCTTCAAATCCGCCGTGAAACTCTCCGAACTCTTCTCCGCCGGCGAGACGGTCGCCGTCCGCGGCCCGCTCGATCGGCCCATCTCGGGCATCGTGATGGACAGCCGCCGCGTGGCCCCCGGCAACCTGTTCTTCGCGTTGCCCGGCCTGCGCTCCGACGGCGTGAAGTACATCGACGAGGCGATCCAGCGCGGTGCTGTCGCGGTTGTCGCCACCACGCTCCCGGTCCTCGCGCACCAGAAGGTCACGTTCGTCCAGGTCGCCGATGCTCGCGCCGCGCTCGCTCGCGTCGCCCGCCGCTATTTCCGCGCACCCGATGCCGACATGCGCGTTATCGGCGTGACCGGCACGAATGGCAAGACGACCGTCACGCACCTGCTGAAACATTTCCTCTCCGAGCGCGGCACGCGCCGCGTCGGCATGCTCGGCACCGTGAGCTACGATCTCGGCCAGCGGACGGTACCCTCGTACAAGACCACGCCTGAGTCGCTCGACATCTACGGCATGCTTGCGCAGATGCGCACCGCCGGTTGCGCCGAGGCGGTCATGGAGGTCAGCTCACACGGCATCGACCAGCAGCGCGTGCAGGGCATGGAGTTCTCCGCCGCCGTCTTCACGAATCTCACCCGCGACCACCTCGACTACCACAAGACCCTCGAGAACTACTTCGCCGCCAAGGCGAAGCTGTTCGACGGCGGCGTGGGCGGCGCGCCGAAGGTCGCCGTGATCAACATCGACGACCCTTACGGTCGCCGCCTTGTGGAGACTGCGCCCGCCGGTACCACGGTCGTCACCTTCGGCGAGAGCGCCGACGCGGTGGTCCGCGCCGAGGCGATCGAGCTCGGCTTCAAGGGCACCGCCTTCCGCCTCGTGTTCCCCGGCGGCACGCTCGCCGTCCTGAGCCCCCTCATCGGCCGCTACAACGTGAGCAACCTCCTCGCCGCATTCGCCACGCTGCACGCGCTCGGCCGCAATCTCGGCGACGCCGTGGCCGCGCTCGCCACCTTCCGCGGTCCCGCCGGCCGCATGGAGCGCATCGAGGCCGGCCAGCCCTTCAACGTGCTCGTCGACTACGCGCACACCGACGACGCGCTCCGCAACGCCCTTGGCATGCTTCGCGCGATCACGCCGGGCCGTCTGCTCGTCGTCTTCGGCTGCGGCGGCAACCGCGACCGCACCAAGCGCCCGCTCATGACCCGCGCCGTGCAGGAGATCGCCGACTTCGCCTGGGCCACCTCCGACAATCCGCGCTCCGAAGCGCTGTCGCAGATCTTCACCGACATGAAGGCCGGCGTCACCGACGAGGCGAAGATCGCCTTCGTCGACGACCGCCGTCGCGCGATCTCGCTCGCGCTCGACCAGGCCCGCCCCGGCGACTCGCTCCTCATCGCCGGCAAGGGCCACGAAACTTTCCAGGAATTTGCCGACACCGTGATCCCGTTCGACGACCGGCAGGTCGTTCGCGAGCTCATCGCCGTCAAACAGCTCAAACCTTAACCCACAAGAAACTGCCCTGCAGCACGAGCGCGAGAACGCCGACCGAACCGGCGCTCGCGCTTTCTCCCTTTCCCTCGTGCCTCTGTTCCCGCCAGACCGACTCGCCGCTTGGACCCACGGTCGCTGGACCGCGCTCCCGGCCGAGCTCATCCGCGGTTTCAACCCCGACTCGCGCACCGTGCAGCCGGGGCAGGTTTTCGTCGCACTGCGTACCGACAAGCGCGATGGCCACGACTTCCTCTCCGCGGCGGCGGAGTCCGGTTCGGTGGCGGCGCTCGTGGGGCGGCCGGTCGCGAACTCCGAGCTGCCACAGCTGATCGTGACCGATCCGCTGGTGGCGGTGCAGGAAATCGCGCGGCTGCACCGTCGAGCCGCGGGCACGAAGGTGATCGGCGTGACCGGCAGCGCGGGGAAAACTTCGACGAAGAACCTGCTCGCGCGCCTGCTGGGCGAGGCGCCTGCGATCCTCGCGACGGAGGGCAACCTCAACAACTTTCTCGGCGTGCCGCTCACGTTGTTACGGCTCGAGCCGGGCGTCACGCGCACGGCCGTGATCGAGGCCGGCATCAACATGACCGGCGAGATGCGCGGGCTCGCGCAGATGATCCAGCCCGACCACGCGATCGTCACGCTGGTGGCCCCGGCACACCTCGAGCGCCTTGGCTCCATCGAGACCGTCGCGCACGAGAAGAGCGAGTTGCTGCGTTGGCTTCCCCCTGGCGGACTGGCCTTCTTTCCCTGGGACGCATGGCAGTACCCGAGTTTCCGGCACGTCGGCGCCGAGAGCTGTGTCGCGGTGCCCGCGAGCGTCGATCCGGCACCAGCCGCTGACCGCACTCATTTTGTCCGCTTCTCCGTGTTGCACGATGTCGCGGGCACGGAAATCACCCTGCACACCGGCGGCCCCGCGCGGCGTTTCCGTCTCCGCCGCGTCTCCGACGGCATGGCGCAAAACGTCGTACTCGCGCTGCTCCTCGCCTCCGCGCTTGGCGTGGCGGACGATCAGCTGCAGCGCCGCCTCGCTGGCTGGGAACCCACGCGGCTCCGCGGCGAACTGCGCGACATGGGCGAGCGCAAAGTCTACCTCGACTGCTACAACGCCAACCCCGCCTCGATGGCCGACGCGCTCGCGGTCTTCCAGCAGCTCGCGCCGCCCGCGCTCCCGCGCCTCTACATCCTCGGCGGCATGGAGGAGCTCGGCGCCGCTGCGGCCGACTACCACCGCCGGCTCGGCGCCTCGCTGCATCTGCGCGACGGCGACCGTGTCTGGACGATCGGTCCGCACGCGGCCGCGGTGGGGGAGGGGATGCTCGCCGCCGGCAACGTGCGCTCGCAGGTGCACATCGCGGCGGACCTCGACGCACTCCGCACTCCGCTCGCCGCGTTCCAAGGCGCCGTATTCGTGAAAGGCAGCCGCCGTTTCCAGCTCGAATCTCTTTTCTCCGCCACGCCGGCTCCGGCGGGCGCCCACTGAAATGTTCTCGTTCCTCTCCGACTACGCCGATGTTTATGGGCCGCTGCGCCTCCTTGGGTTCAGCACCATGCGCACGCTGCTCGCCGCGCTCACTGCGATGGCGATCGGGTTCATCATCGGCCCCTGGCTCATCGCGCGCCTGCGCCGCCTCAAGTTCGGCGAGCACGTCGACGACCCGCGTACGGGCGATCTCGGCCAACGTTTCGACAAGAAGAACACCCCCACGATGGGCGGCCTGCTCATCTCCGGCTCGGTGCTGATCTCGTCGCTGCTCTGGGCCGAGCCGAACGTCTGGGTGATCGTCGCGCTCTTCGTCTACGCGGCGCTCACCGGCGTCGGTTTCCGCGATGACTACCTGAAGGTCATCCACCGCAGCAAGGCCGGCATCTCGTCCTCGGAAAAGATGTTCTGGCAGACGCTCATCACCGCGATCGCGCTCGTGGCGCTCGTGCTGCACCCGCAGAGCTCGACGAAGATCCGCGAGCTGTGGCTGCCGTTCGTGAAGAACCCAGCCTTCGTCTTTCCGCCCACCGTCTGGGGGCTCGGCGGACTCTTCGTGATGATGTTCCTCTGGGTCGTCGGCTTCTCGAACTTCATCAACCTTACCGACGGCCTCGATGGCCTCGCCACCGGCTGCACGATCACTGTCGCGCTCGTCTACGGCATCATGGCCTACGCCGCGGGCAACGCCATCATCTCGGGCTACCTCCTCATCAGCCACGTGCCCGGCACCGGAGAACTCACGGTCGTCTGCGGCTCGCTGATCGGCGCCTGTATCGCGTTTCTCTGGTACAACTCCCACCCGGCCGAGGTCTTCATGGGCGACACCGGCTCGCTCGCGCTCGGCGGCCTGATCGGCATCCTCGCGTTCATGGTCCACCAACCGGTCACGCTGGTGATCGTCGGCGGAGTCTTCGTCGCCGAAGGCCTCTCGGTCGTGATCCAAGTCGGCTACTTCAAGGCGACGAAAGGGCCGGATGGACAGGGGAAACGTTTCTTCCGGATGGCGCCCATTCATCACCATTTCCAGAAGCTCGGCTGGCCCGAGACGAAGGTCGTCGCCCGTTTCTGGATTCTCTCGCTGATCTGCGCCCTCGCCGGTCTCGCCACGCTCAAACTCCGTTGAAATGAACCTCGTCGTCCCCGCCTTCCTCCGCGCACTCCTCGACCGTCCGGTCGCGGTGTTCGGTGGCGGCGTGAGCGGCGAAGGCGTGGTCGCGCTCCTGCGCGCGCTCGGCGCCGCATCGGTCGTCTACGACCGCAACGGCGCGCCGGCCAACGCCACGTTCACCACCGCCGATGCCGCGCGCCACGCGCTCGTCGTCTTCAGCCCCGGTTTCGCGATCGAGCACCCGTGGCTCTGCGCCGCGCGTGCCGGCGGTTGCGTGTGCCTCGGCGAACTCGATTTCGCCTCCCAATTCTGGCCCGGTCGCATTGTCGCGATCACCGGCACGAACGGCAAAACGACCCTCACCGAGTTCCTCACGCACGCGCTCCGCACTGCCGGCACGCCAGCAGTCGCGGTGGGCAACGTCGGTTACTCGTTCTCCCGCGCCGTGCTCGACGGACCGACCGCCGACACCGTGGCCGTGTGCGAGGTCAGCTCCTTCCAGGCGGAGACGTTCCGCCACTTCCGCGCCGACTCCACAGTCTGGACCAACCTCGCCGAGGACCACCTGGAGCGCCACGCCGGCATGGGCGCCTATTTCGATGCCAAGCTGCGCCTCGTGCACAGCACACCGAGCGGCCGTTTCTGGGCAGGCAGCTCCGTCTGCGAATGGGCGCACCGCCTTGGCCGCGCACTGCCGGTGGCTGCGTGCGTCGTCACCGAGAAGCTCCCGCCCGACGCGCGCCTCGCCGACACGGTTTTCGCCGAATATCCGCAACGCGAGAATTTCGTGCTCGCGGAGGCCTGGTGGCGCGACGCCGGTCTGCCGCAGGAGACGCTGTTCGACGCGGCGCGTACCTTCCGCCTCGGCCGTCACCGCCTGGCCGCGGTCGCCGAGATCGAAGGCGTGCGTTACTGGAACGACTCGAAGGCGACCAATTTCCACGCCGTGCACGGCGCGTTGGCGCGTTTCCACCGCCCGGTGATCCTCATCGCCGGCGGCCGTGCGAAGGGCGGCGACATCGCCGGCTTCGCGGCCTCACTCGCCGGTCGCGTCGCGCACCTGCTGCTCATCGGCGAGACGGCCCGCGAGCTCGCCACCGGCGCCGCCTCCGCCGGCGTGCCACACACTTTCTGCGCCACGCTCGAGGCCGCCGTCGAGACCGCCGCCCGCCTCGCTCGACCGGGCGACAGCGTCCTGCTCAGCCCGGCGTTCGCGAGCTTCGACATGTTTCGCAACTACGAGGACCGCGGCGATCGGTTTGAGGCCGCCGTCCAGCAACTCGCCGCGGCCCGCCGGCCGCTTGCCGCCACCTCCTGAACTTTTCGCAACCACACTGTCCCCGTCATGAATATCCTGAAAGTTCTCGGCGTCGTCCTGGGCATCCACGTCGTCGCCTATCTGGTCATCGCGCAGCCGGGCTGCCGCTCGACCACCGCCAAGCCCGCCGCGGCATCCACCGCCTCCGCTCCCGCGGCTGCACAGCCCGCGCCCGCCGCCGTCGCGCAACCGATCGATCGATACGAGCCGGTTGCTCTCAACCTGCCGTTTGCGCAGGCGCCCGCCCCGGGCGGCGAACGCTTCGCGCCCACGCGCCCCGGCGCCGAGCAGCCGGAGCCCACCCCCGCGAAAACCTACACGGTCCAAAAGGGCGACAGCTTCTACACCATCGCCCGCAAGAACGGCCTCACCGTCGACGAGCTCACCGCGGCGAACAACCTCTCGAAGACCTCTTCGCTCCGCATCGGCCAGAAGCTCGTGATCCCGAGCAAAGGCTCCAAGGCTCCCGCGGCCGACCTCGCGCCGACCTCCAGCCGCGCCGCGACCGCTGCCGCTCCGATCTCGGGCGGCGCGACCTACACCGTGAAATCCGGCGACACGCTCTCCAAGATCGCCTCGCGTTACCACACGACCTCCGCCGCGCTCCGCACGCTCAACGGCATCTCCGGCGACCACCTCAAGATCGGCCAGGTCCTCCAGATCCCGGGCAACGGCACCA
>DATGXO010000124.1:0-12366 GCA_035298965.1 Opitutaceae bacterium
GCGCCGTGGGCCAGCCGGTCGCCACCCCGACACGCATCACGAGCCATTGGTAGAGTGGAAACTCCATCGGGATGGCCCACGGCTTGCCGAGCACAGGCGTGGCGTAATCCAGGCGGAAGCCGTCCTGCTTCATCGCATCGATCGAGAGCGCCGTTTGCGCCTGCCGGAAACCATGCCCGAGCAGGCCCGGAATCTCCCAGCCGCGCAGCGCACAAGCGAGGTGCGCCGCCAACGCCAGCGAAAACAGCATCGCGGCAATAGCGGTCTGCGCTCGAAGAGTCCGGGGCCGGCCCATGATCGCGCGATGCGACGCCGCCACCCGCCAGCCCGCAAGCCCGAAGCAGCAGACCGACCGCCACCGCAGCTTCAGCCGAAATCGGATCGCATTTCGCGGCGCCAGCGCAATGGATGGGCCGATGTCCCCACCGCCGAATGCGGTCAACCCCGCAAACCGCGAGCCGATGAAGAAGGCGAACCAGGGTTCCGCCCTGCCGATGAAGCTCGAAATCCGGCTCAGCATCCTCTTCGGCTGCCTCCTCGCCGCTTTCCTCGCCGTGCTGATGTTCATGCACGCCGCGCAGCGACGCAGCGCGTTCGAGCTGCAGACGGAAATCGCCGGCGACAAATCCCGCCAACTCACCCGTGCCCTCACGCTGACCGGCAGCACGCTCGAGCGTTTCGCGGCCGACTACACGCAATGGGATGAGATGGTCGCCTTCGTCGCCTCCGCCGCCCCCGAATGGGCCACGATCAACCTCGAGCAGAGCCTCGCGAGCTGGCGTTTCCACGGAGTGTGGGTCCTCTCGCCGGAACGCCGCGAAGTGTACCGGCACCTGCGCGAGCCCCTCGAGCCCGCCGATCTGGCCGGTTTTCCGACCGCCGAGATGGCAGCGCGTCTCTGCACGCCGGAAAAATTCCATTTCTTCCTCCGGTCGCCTCGCGGCCTGCTCGAGATCCGCACCTCGCCGATTCATCCGTCCGACGATCGCTACCTGAGCGAGCCGCCACAGGGGTGGCTCGTCGTCGCGCGGCTGTGGGAGGACGGCGCCTTCACCCAGCTCGGCGAACTCACCGATAGCACGATCACGCTCCAGCCCGCCGCGCCCGTCGCGGTGCCGGCGGAGCTCGGGCCGAGAATCTCCGCGACCATGCAGCTGCCCGCGTGGGACGGAAAGCCGCTCGCCTACCTGCAACTTGAGCACATGAGCCCGCTGCTGCTGAACATGATCGCGTACGACCGCGACGAGGGCTACCTGCTGTTCGGCTTCGGGCTCGTGTTTTTCGTCTGCGCGGCGGGCTGCCTGCATTTTTGGGTACGCAGGCCGTTGCGGTTGATCGAACGCAGTCTCGTGCTGGGCCGCCCGGAACTGGTGGCGCCGCTCGAAGGACAACACGATGAGTTCGGCCATGTCGCCCGCCTCGTGCGCACGGTCTCCGAGCAACGCCGCGAGTTGAGCCGCGAAGTGGAGGATCGCACGTTCGCCGAATCCGAGTTGCGCCACGCCATCGCGGAGCGCGCTGCGCTCGGCCGCGATCTGCACGACGGCGCCATCCAGTCGATCTACGCCATCGGGATGGCGTTGCAGGGCATCGCGCCGTTGCTGCGCTCCGCGCCCGACGAGGCGCAGCGGCGTATCGAGGCCTGCGTCGAAGGGCTGAACCGCACGATCACCCAGCTCCGCGGCTACATCGCCGGACTCGAGGAGGACGGTGCCGCCGCCCCCTCGCTCGCCGAGGGCCTGCAAACGCTGTTGCGCGAGATGCGCCCGGCGAAACCGGTCGACTACGAGGTGCGGCTCGACCCCGAGCTCGCGGCCGCGTTGCGTCCCGACGAGATCGTCCAGCTGCTCTACATCGCGCGGGAAGCCGTGAGCAATTCCGTGCGCCACGGCCTCGCGCGCCGCATCACGCTCGAGCTCGCCCGCTCCGGGGCGGAGACCGTCTTCACGATCGGCGACGATGGCGTCGGCTTCGATCCCTCCACCGCTGCCGGTCGCGGCCACGGTCTAGACAACATGACGCGGCGCGCGGAGGAAATCGGGGCTTCGCTCACCGTGGATGCGGCGATCGCCCGCGGAGCGCGCTTGCGCGTCGAGCTCCCGCGGTCCAGCAACGGAGCTTCCGCCCACTCCGGCACCCCATGACCGCCGCCCCCCGCCGCATCCGGATCCTGATCGTCGACGACAGCGAACTCGTCCGCATGGGCCTGCGCACGCTCCTCTGCGGTTACTCGGAGGTCGAGGTCGTGGCCGAGGCGGACTGCGCCGCCGCCGCGCTCCGGGAATTCCGCGCGCGCCGGCCGGATCTCGTGCTGCTCGATCTGCGTCTGCCCGACGGCAACGGCTGCGACATCTGCCGGCAGATCCTGCGCGAACACCGCGACTGCCGTATCCTGGTCCTGAGCTCGCTGCTCGACGCACGCTCGGTCTCCGAGGCGATCACCGCCGGCGCGCACGGTTATCTCATCAAGGACATCAACGGCCCCGGCCTGGTGCAGGGCATCATGGATGTCGCCGCCGGCCGCACCGTGCTCGCGCCTGCGATCACCTCCCAGGTGATGACGATGATGCGCACCAACCAGCACCAGGAGTTGTTGCGCAAACGCTTCGAGTCGCTCTCGGCGCAGGAGCAGCGCGTGCTCGCCCACGTCGCCCGCGGCCTCACGAACAAGGAGGTCGCGGCGGAACTCGGCCTGAGCGAGAAGACGGTGAAGAATTACCTGAGCAATCTCTTCGAGAAGCTGCAGATCTCCCGCCGTTCGCAGGCGGTGGCTTTCTACGCTGAGGTGAAACCCTGAGGCGCCCTCGGGCTCGGGAGGTGCGCAGGGCGGTCACCCGATCGGGATTTAGGGACTTCCGGCCCTAGCGTTTCAGGGAGCCAAGTTCCGCATCCGGCCATTACCGGATTGCCTCGGATACACGATACTGGGGGCATGAAAAAGTCGGCACCCCGCATCACATCCCAGCGAGGCTTTACGCTGATCGAGGTGATGATGGCCGCATTCGTGATGGTCGTGATGTTCCTGAGCGCGCTCACCGCGCTGCAACAGGGGTTCCAGCTCCTCGACACCGCCCGCAACACCACTCTCGCCGGCCAGATCATCCAGAGCGAGATGGAGGACATCCGGCTCAAATCGTGGACGCAGATGCCCGTGTCGGGGTCGATCGACCTCTCCACCTCCATCGGGCAGGAACTCAGTGCCACCGAGCGCGCTGCACTCGCCAGCCGTTTCACCGCCACGCGCACCATCACCGGCGTCACCGGCCGGGAGACCGATTTCCGCCGCATCGTGATCAACGTCGTCTGGCAAGACGCCTCCGGCCGCCCGCACAACCGGGCGTACGAGACCCTCGTCGGCCGCAACGGCCTCTCCGATTACTTCGTCACCACCCACGCTTCGGGAAGCGGCACGCCATGAAAACCAACCCACGTCGCGGCGTCACTCTCGTCGAGCTCATGATCGCGATGGCGATCAGCGGGCTCGTTCTCGCCGGAGTGATGAGCACCTACCTATTCATCGCCCGCAGCTCCATCCGCGTCTCGAACTACACCGACATGGAGCGCGAGGCCACGCTCAGCCTCGAAAAGCTCGGCCGCGAAGTCCGCATGGCGGAGAAGCTCGTTTCGACCGGCACCCCCGTGAACGCGGTCACCCTCACGATCCCGAACTCCAGCGGCACCGGCACCCACGCGGTCACGTACACCTACGACTCCGGCGCCCGCACGCTTTCCCGCACCTCCGGCACAGAGACAACGGTCATCATCCGTAACATCCAGACGGGGTCCTTCAGCTTCAAACGCTTCGACAAGCTGCAAAACAGCCTCGATCTGCCCGGCGTGACGCTCCCCGACTACAGCACCAAGCAGCTGCAGGTCACCCTCACCATCGCCCCCGATACCAAGGGCCTCGTGGCCTCCACCACGAAGCGCGTCATCTCTTCCCGATTCGTCCTCCGCAACCTCTGACCCACGCAGCATATGAATAATCATTCTCTCCGTTCTCAGCGTGGTAGCGTGCTCATGGTCACCATGGTGCTCGGGCTCGCGCTCGTGCTCACCGTTGGCAGTTATGTGACTCTCACCCTGGGTGCCCTCCAATCCGCCGACCGCAGTTTCCACTACAACACCGCTTTCAACCTGGCCGAAGCCGGTATCGAGGAGGCGCTCTGGGCCCTCAATCACGACGACTGGACCAAGCGCACTTGGACCGAATCCGGCAGCGATCGCGTGCTCACCGGCAGCCTCAGCAGCTCCGAGCTGACGAGCACCAACAGCGTGCGCGGGTACTTCAACGTCTTCGTCTCGCAAGCGGCCGGCGGCACTCCCGTCATCACCTCTGAAGCCGTCGTGCGGCCCGTGCTCGGCTCCGAGATCCGCAAGCAGATCCGCGTGAATGCGGCCAACGCGAACATCTTCATGCCGCCCTTTACCGCCATCACCAAACTCACCCTCAAAGGCGGAGAGATCGACAGCTACCGGATGGCCGACGGCAACTACTCCACCGCCCCGCGGCGTTATGAGACGACGGTAGCCAGCCCGACCATCGATACGACCGCCGTAAACATCAGCAGCCCCGCCGATATTTACGGGTACGTCACGGTCGGCGTCGGCACCGAAAATTCAGCCGAGTTCCTCAATAGCATCAAAGGCAGCGTCACAGGCGAGACCACCGCGGCCGGGCAGGACGGCGTGCTCACCGCTGGCGGCAATTTGGTCGACACCAACCGCATCGCCTTCGACTTCGTTCAGGACTTCCCGCCCCCGGCCGCTCCGACGGAACCGTTCATCGACCCCCTGCCCGCCGCCGATGCGAACAAAATCATCGTGCTCGGGGACCCCACCGGGGCGACCACCAAGCGGTACCAGTTCTCGAGCAACTACAAGGCCGCCAATGGTACCACCATCCTTGTCGTCGGCCCGGTGGAGATCAAGACGCTCGCCGATTTCGATGTCCCCGGCCAAGCGCAACTCACAGTACTCACCGGCACGTATACGACCGCGAAAGGAACCTATACCGCCACCAACGCCTCTGCCAAGATCTACGCCTACGGCGACCTCACCATCTCGGGCAACGGCGCCCTCACCGGAGGTACCATTCCCGGCTCCAACATGAGCACCGATCCGACGAAGCTCCAGATCCTCGGCATGTCCTCGACGGCACAAAACTTCACCGTCGGCGGCAACGGCAACCTCGCCGCGGCCATCTATGCTCCGAAAGCCAACGTGACGTTTGACGGGGGCGGTTCGAGAGGGTGTTTCGCCGGCGCTACGGTGGCGAACAACATCAACGTGAATGGCAACGGCTACAATATCCGCTTCCCCGAGGAGATGGCCGACATGAACACTGCCACCACCTACCGGATCTCCCGCTGGGTCGAGCTCACCAACCGCAGCACTTGGCACCAGTTCTGACCGGCTCGTTCGCCGATCGACTCCCCGATCCCCCTGAAAAAAGCGAACCCCGGCGGGTGTCCCCCGCCGGGGTTCATTGTCTTCACGCGACACACGCCGCGCAAAGAATGGTCCCGGAACCTGTAAGCCAGATTCTGTCCGCCGCCTTGCGGCGACGGCGCATTCATTTTTCTCGGGCGCTTTCTGGCGCCCGCCCGTGGCTGCGAACACCGGCGTGAGCCGGCGGCGCGCCGCAGGTGCGACCTACCCGGGACGTAACCGGCGGGCCGCCGCGTCCCCTATTTGGCCTTGCACCGGGTTGGGTTTCTCGTGCCGCCGGCGTCGCCGCACGGCGCGGTGGGCTCTTACCCCACCTTTTCACTATCACCCCTTTTGAGATTTCAAATTTGATATCTGAAATCTCCGAGGGGCTACCTGTTTTCTGTGATACTGTCCGTCGCGCCGCCTTGAAACGACGCGCCCCCGCTTGCGAGGGGAACCCTGCCCTGTGGTGTCTGGACTTTCCTCTCGGTTCAAAGAACGAAGCGAATGCGCGGATCCGAGACCGCGCGCAACGTGGGAGCCCCCCACCCGCCGCGCAACCCCCGAATGCACCGACGCGACCTGGCCCGCCCACCGCGGGCTCCATTCTCTCCGCCGGACGGGCCACGCCACCGACGTGGCCTTCAACCGGAATCGATGCCAGCCGCCCGAACTCCGCTCCGAATGGTGGGGCGGGCTTGATGCCCGCCAGTTTTGACGCGGGCGGCGATGGCGGCGATCAAACCCGCCGCACCATCGGGCCGCCCATTCCGCGATCCACATTCCGCAATCCGCAATCTCCCGCGCCGCGCGGGTTCAGCTTTCCCAGTAGATGAGCCGCCCGCAGTTGTCGCAGTACACCAGCTTGGTGCCCACGCGCGCATCCGTCACCACGCCGTTGGAAACCTTCAGATGGCAGCCGAAACACTTCTGCTCGCGCAGCGGCGCCACGATGGGCTGCGGCACGCGTTTCGCGATCCGCACGTAAGCCTCGAGCGCCGGAGCGGGCACCTCCGCGCGGGTACTCGCGAGTTCCGCCTGCAACTCCGCAAGCTGGGTCCGCAGCGTCGCCTCTTTTTCCTGCAGCAATTTGATCCGGCCTTCGTGCGCCGCGATGGCCTGCGCGACCACGCCCTCGGCCTCCTTCACGCGCTTCTTCGCCTCGTCGATCGCGTACATGACCTCGAGTTCCTTCTCCTCGAGCGCGCCGATCTCCTTCTGACCAGCTTCGATCTGGTGGCCGAGCGCCTGATACTCGTCGTTCTTGCGCACCTCGAGCTGCTGGGTCTTGAACCGCGCAACCTTCTGCTCGGCCGAGCCGATCTCGGTCTCGAGCGCCTTGCGCCGCGCCTCTGCCTCGCGCAGCGCCGTCTTCGACGCCTCGAGCCCGGCCTTCTCCTCCTCGATCTTCCGCCGCACCGCCGCGATCTCCTCCGGCGCGCGCTTCAACTGGTCCTCGAGCGACAGCCGCCGTTGGTCTCGATCCTGGTACACGAGCAGTTTCTCGAGCGCGGGTGAAAGCATGGCCGCGGTGATGCCGCGCCCGCAAAACCCGGTCAATCCCGCATCCGCCGCGCCGGTGCTTGTGACACTTCCGGAACAACGCGCCGCGCCCGCTTCCGCCCACAAAAACACCAACGGCACCGCCCCGAAGAGCGATGCCGCCGGTTGGAGAAGCGCGAACCCGCGAGGGCGGGCTCCGCGCGATCAGGGATCGACGATCACGCGATAGAAGCCCCGGTCGGCGCCCGCCGGTGGATCGTCGTCGGTGAAGACCATCGCGACGCCAGTGCCTTCCGCCGCCCCGCCGATTCCGGCCCAGCTGCCGGCGGTCGCGAGGTCGGTCGTGCGCTGGAGCTGGTAGGTGTGACCTTCGTAGGCGATCGCCAACGTCAGCACCGCTCCGGCGTCGGCCGCATATGCGAAGTCGGCGACGACGAGCGACGCCGCCGTGAGCACCGTGCCCGCTCCGCCGGCGGTCGGAAACGCGCCGGCGGTGATGACATCGAGCACACCCGCGTTGGCGAACGTGCCGCTGCAGGTGAGCCCGGCGCCGCGCACGAGGCGGATCATGCCGCCCGCCGCGTTGGTCACGTTGCCGGTCATGGCAAACGTCGCCGAGCCGGTGCCGGAGATCAGGCCTTCGTTGACGACGTTGCCGACGATCGCGCCCCCGCCGATGAGCTTGCCGCCGGCGCGGATCGTGAGTGTACCCGTCCTGAGCGTACCGGTGAGCTCGAGTGTGGCGCCGGATTTCACCTCGACCGTGCTGGTGTTCGTGAGGCTGCCGGTGATCCGGAGCGTGCCGCCGTTCACGGTCGTGGCGCCCGCGCCGTTGTTCTGCGCGCCGGCAATCAGGAGCACGCCGGCGTTCACGTTGGTCGCACCGTTGTAGGTGTTCGCGCCCGTGAGCGTGAGCGTGCCGGTGCCGGCCTTGGTGAGGCTGGTCGTGTAGGTTGTTGCCGGGTTGGTGATCGTACCGTCGAACTGCGAGTCCTTGTTGTTCCCACCGATCGAGTACGTGGTCCAGTTGGACACGACGGTGAGCACCGAGGTGCTCGTGCCCGTGAGCGAACCGAGCGCGATCGCGGTACCCGAGCGGGCGCTGAGCGTGCGCGTGCCGAGATCGAAATCGGCGGCGCTGCTGCCGGCGCTGCCCATCAACCGGTGACCGCCCGCACCCGCGAGCGCGATGCGTCCGGTGAATCCGGTCAGGCTGCCCTCGAGGTCGAACACGCCGGTGGTGGCCGTTAGCGTGAGCGTGCCGGTGCCAGAGACCGCTTTGATGCCGTGCGTGCCGCCGCCGCTGCCGCCGGTGATCGTGGAGTCGGCGGTGACGTTGATCGTGTTGGTCGGCGTGAGCGTGCCGGTCGCCCACGTGCCGCCCGCGAGCGTGACCGGGCCGGAGCCGAGCGCGGTGATCGACGAGAGCGTGAGCGTGCCGCCGGCGATGACAGTGCCGCCGGTGTAGGCGTTGGTGCCGGCCATGGTCACGCTGCCGGTGCCGGATTTCGTGAGCACCGCGGCGCCGGTGATACCGGGCGACGTGCCGGTAAGCGTGTAGGCAAGCGTGGTGTTGTTGATCGAAACGCCGGCGGGCTCAACTGCGGCCGGGACGGTGATCGAGCGGTTGCCGACGGAGGTGTCGTCGAACACCGCCGTGTCGCCCTTTACGAACGTCGTCGCGGTGCCGTCCGCCTGCAGACGCCAATTCGCGACGGACGAGTTCCAAACGGCGGAGACAGCGCCGGTCCACTGCACCAGCTGGAGCGGCCGGAGCGGCTGCGTGCCGGAGAGCGTGAGGACGATATTGCCGCCGGAGGTGGTGATGCTCGCGGCCTGTTGGTTGTCGAGCGGCGCGGTGTAGGACCACGTGGGCGAGCCGGAGAGCGCGGTCGCGGCCACGACAGTGTAGGTGCCGTCGGGGATGATCGCCGGAGCGGTGATCGCGAGCGCGCCGTCGAGCGTGACCGTGCCGTTCACGGTGAGCGGCGCAGAGGCGGAGGCGCGCAGCGCGGAGCCGCCGGCCAACGTGACATCGCCAGTGATCGTGCCGGTGCCGCCGAGCGTCGCGCCCGCGGCGACGGTGAACGCCGAGCCGGAGGAGGTGCCCTCGACGAGGAGCGTGCCGACGTTGACGGCGGTCGCGCCGGTGTAGGTGTTGCCGCCGAGGAGCGTGACGGTGCCGACGCCGGTCTTGGTCAACGTGGCCGAACCGGCGATACCGCCGCCGCCCGAAGTGACGGTGTACGCGGTCGTGGCGTTGGCGAACGTGACCGAGGCCGGCGCGATCGCGGAGACGAGCGTCACCGCGGCGTTGGCCTGCACAGCGAGCGAATCATCGAAGACGACATCGTCACCCGCGGCGAAGTAGGTCGCGCTGCCGTCGCTCGCGAGCTTCCAGTTGAGCGAGACGGAATCCCAGAAGCCCGAGACGGCGCCGGTCCACGTGACGGCGGCGCTCGGCCGCACGGGCGCCGTGCTGCCGATCGTGAGGTAGACGCCGTTGCCAACGAGGGCGACGGCCGCGGTCTGCTCGGTGCCGAGCGGGCCGGAATAGACGAACGTCGGCGAGCCGGAGAGCGCGGTGGCCTTGAGCACGGGATAGGTGCCAGACTGAAGCGGACCCGTGGAAACGACGTTGATCGTGCCGTTGAGCAGAACCGTGCCGTTGACCTGCAACGGCGTGGCCCCGCACGCGATGCCGGAGCCGCTCTGGAAGGCGACGACGCCCGTGATCGTGCCGGTGCCGCCGAGCACGCCGCCCGCCTGGACGGTGAACGCCGATGCGCTGGACGTGCCGTCGATCAGGAGCGTGCCGGCCGAGACGGTCGTCGCGCCGGTGTAGGTGTTGGCGCCGGTGAGCGTGAGCGTGCCGCTGCCGACCTTCGTGAGGGCGGAGATGCCCGTGCCGTTGGCGATGGTGCCGCCGAACGTCGAGTCGACGTTCTTCGCGCCGACGGTCCACGTGACGGTGCGGCCGGCGGTGGCGCAACTGTTCAACGTCGCGCCGTCGACTCCGGAGAGCGCGCCGATCGGGAACGCGAGGTTCGAGCTGAGCGCGGCGTTGAAGTAGGTGGTCGTGCGGGTGCCTAGGTTGAGCTCGGCGCCGGGCAGACCGGCGGTGTTCCAGAAACGGATATCGCCGCCGTCGCCATCGGCCACGGCGTTGATCGTGCCGGTGAAGGCGGACCAGTCGCCGTTCAACTCCGTGCGCACGTAGGGCGTGTAGAGTTCGAGCGTGCCGCCGCCGGTGAGCGCACCGGTGAGCGTGGAGCGACCGTCGAGCTCGAGGCGCGCGGAGGCGCCGGTCGGCACGGTGATGTTCCACGCGGCAGTGGTGCCGTAGGTGGAGATGTTGTTCGACATCGCGAGCGTGCCGCCGTTGAGCGTGACCGGGCCGGAGCCGAGGCCCGACACGTTGGCCGTCGCCGAGGGCATAATGATCATGCCGGCGTTGACGACGGTGCCGCCGCTGTAGGTGTTCGCCGTTGAGAGCGTGAGCGTGCCGGCGCCGTCTTTCACGAGCTGGCCGGTGCCCTCGACCCCGCCCGCGAGCTGGAAGCCGATTCCCGCGGTGGTGATGTCGAACGTGCCGCCGCCCGCGCCGAGCGTGACGAGTCGATCGGTGGTGACCGCGTCGGCGCCGGTGAATTCCAGCGCGCCGCCGGAAAGCACGAGATTGCCCGCGCTCGCCGCCGCGGAGCCAAGCGGACCGGGCACGCCGCTGTCGGACATCGACGCGATGGAAACGGTGCCGCCGTTGATCGCGACCGGTCCGATGAAGGTGTTGGTCGTCTCGATCGTGAGTTTGCCCGCGCCGGTCTTCGTGAGCCCACCGGAACCGGTAAGCCGGCCGCCGCCGGTGAAGGTGTAGTCGATGTCGGCTGCGACGGTGATCGAGGCCGGATTCACCGCCTGCGCGATGTCCACGACTGGGGAGCCGGTGCCGTCGAAGATGACGGCATCGCCGGGGACAAAGACATCCGCCGCGCCGCCGCGGCTCCACGCGGTGGTGACACCGAGGTCCCACTGCGCGCCGGCGTCGCCCTGCCACAGGACGGAATCCGCGGCGCGCGTGGCGAGGACGTTCATCGCGATCACGCCGCCGGTGGTGGACAATGAGTACGGGATCCCGTCGAGACCGGTGACGGCGAGGTGCGCGGCGCCGGAGAACGTGCCGGAGACGGTCGCGAGCGTGTAGGTGCCGACGGAGAGCGCGCCGTCGAGCAGGTGGCAGTGTAACGTGGTGGGGCCGCCCAGCGTGAGATCGCCGGAGACGACGAGCTGGTCGTTGGACTTGGCGAGGCCGGTCGGGTCGTCGGAGAGGTCGAAGGCGAGCGTGGTGCCGCCCGCGGTAGTGAGCCCGCCATCCAGATACAACGTGCCTGCGTGGCCCATGCCCGCGCCGGGCGTGAGGCTCGCGCGGTAGTTGAGCGTGACCGGCTGGGCGATGTGGCCGGAACCGCCGAGACGGCCGCCGGTGGCGCCCTGCGCGAGCGCGCCGCCCCAGGTGCCGCCGTAAACGACGACCGGGCTCGCCGAGAGCGTGCCGTCGACGAGGACCGCGCCGTCCCAGATCGTGGTGGTGCCGGTGAAACCGTGCGTACCGGTGAGCGTGAGGGAGCCGGCGCCGACCTTGGTGAGCGGCATCGCGCCTACGAGGGAGCCGGCGGTACCGTCGAACGTGTAGTTGGTCGGAGAATAGACGGTGACCGCCGCGGGCGCGAGATCGCCGGAGAGAAGGACGGGCGACGAAGCGGCACCGGTCACGTCGAAGAGGACGGCGTCGCCGGCGAGATAGTTCGTCGCGCTGGTGCCGAGCACGCCCTCGCGCCACGCAGCGGCGGAGGTGTTCCAGGTGTTCGCGGCGCCCGCACCGCCCTGCCAGACCAGGCGCGCCGAGGTGACCGGCGGGGGCGGCGGAGGCGGCATACCGGTGCCGAGATAGTAGTCGGTGTACGGCGCCTCGTAGTAGCCCTTCGTGGTGGTCTGCCCGCGGTAGGCGGGGTTCTGCATGAGGGTGTAGAGACGGTTCGCCGCGGAGGTGCTGGTTGTGTAGATGCGCAGCGCGGTGCAGTCGGTCGTGTAGACCACGATCTCCTCGCGCCAGTCGCCGATGATGTCGCCCATGAACGCCGGGCGGCCGCCGTAGGCTTGGCGGATCACGTAGGTGCCGGTGTCGTCGTTGTAGAGCGTCGCGAGGCGGTCGAGCACGCCGGTGGCGGGGTTGAACTTGTTGATCGCGGGATTGTAGGCGCCGCTGCCTGCTCCATCGATGAACTCGCGGCTGAGGTCGCCATCCCACCAGAGGCCTTCGGGCGGCCAGACGGTGTTGGCGTAGATGCGGTTGCCCTTCGCATCGAAGATGCCGGGCTGGGTGCAGTACATCTCGAGACCGAAGTGGCTCGGGTCGATGTCGATCGCGATGCC
>DATGXO010000125.1:0-2787 GCA_035298965.1 Opitutaceae bacterium
GTAGCCGGGGGCGTCGACCCCGGCCAAACCGCCGCGCAACCAAAGTCCGCCGCCCCCACCAAACCCTCCGCCGTGCGCCTGCCGCGACCGCCCGAGCGCCCGTGGTGGCGCAACGAATGGTTCTACTCCGCCGCCGCCTGCGTGGTCATCAGCATCGGCGGCTTCTGGATGCTTGGCACGGTGCCGAAGTCGTATGAGGCCACCGCAAAGGCCGCAGTGCATGAAGTGTCGATTCCCTTCGAAATCTCCGAAGAGGACGCGCCCGGAGCATTGCCGGAGCCCATGAACACCGTCGGCTTCGTGGACGTCACGACTGTCTTGAAATCCGCGGCGCCTACCCAGAACTGGGCTCTACCCTCCAAACAGACGCGTTCCTTGTCTGTTACCGCTCCCGCACTTCGGCCTAGGCTGGCCAAGGTCGAAGTGGCCAGCGCGTACGGCTACACGGGGACGACCGACGACGGCACGACCGGTGTGTTGGACAAGTTCGAAGTGTCAGAAGACGACGTCGTCGGCTACATGGCCCAATCCACGGTCGCCGGCACACGCCTCACCACGAACCTCAACCTGCCGGGAATTCGCGTTCGCACGGAGCTCAAGGATGTCGCTTCGTCGATCTCCGCGGGCGCGAAAGAGCGTGAAGGTCCGCGCGACGCCTTCCTCTCCAAGCGCAAAACCGAGCGCCCCGCCACGGCGCTGGGCGGCAAGGGTAGGGCGGCATCTCCCGCCACTCCCGAGATCGGCGGCGATGCCGAGGAGGAGCAGGTGGTGCTCTCGCCATTCGTGGTCTCGGCGCCCAACGACTCCGGCTACCTGCGGAGCAACCGCGCGCCGAAGCTCCCCAAGCGCCCCGATCCCTCCGCCACCACCGCTGGCATGGGCCCGGGCGCGCTGAACACCGATCAAGTGCTCCTCCCCGAGTCGTCCACCCAGTCCACCACGTCCACGCCGTCCACCGAGTCCGCTCCGCCCGCGGCCGCCGCCGACAACCCTCTCCCGCGCCCCGCCCAGAAACCCGCCGCCCCGCCGCCCACCGCCGACGAAACCAGCGCCGCGCAGGAGCCCGTCTCCACGTTCTCCCTCCACGTGAGCGACGCCTCGTTCAAGCTCGCGCTCACCGCGCTCGCTGCCGGCCGCCTGCCCGATGCCGCCTCGATCCGCCCCGAGGAATTCTACAACGCCTTCGACTACGGCGATCCCGCGCCGGGCGCCGGCGAAAAGGTCTCCTGCCGTATCGAGCAGGCCGCGCATCCGTTCGCGCAGCAGCGCAACCTCGTGCGCATCGCCGTGCGCGTGCCGGCCACCGGCCGCGGCTCCGGCACGCCGCTCAATCTCACCGTCCTCCTCGACACCTCCGGCTCGATGGAGCGCCCCGACCGCCGTGCCGCCGTGCGCGCCGCGCTGTCGACGCTTGTCGGCCTGCTCGGGCCCGCCGACCGCGTCACGCTGATCGGCTTTGCGCGCCAACCGCGCCTGCTCGCCGACGCGTTCGACGGCGCCCACGCCGGCCAGTTGCTCGATCTCCTCGACCGCACGCCCGCCGAGGGCGGCACCAACCTCGAAGAGGCGCTCAAGCTCGGCGGTGAGCTCGCCCGTCGCCACTTCTCGGCCACAGCGCAGAATCGCCTCGTGCTCCTCACCGACGGCGCCGCCAACCTCGGCAACGCCGATCCCGAGCGCCTCGCCGCTTCGATCGAGTCGTTGCGCAGCCAGCGCATCGCGTTCGACGCGTGCGGCGTCGGTCTCGAGGGCGTCGACGACGACATGCTCGAGGCGCTCACCCGCAAGGGCGACGGCCGTTACTACGTGCTCGATTCGCCCGAGGCGGCCGACGCCGGTTTCGCCCGCCAGCTCGCCGGCGCGTTCCGCCCCGCCGCGGAGAACGTGAAGCTCCAGGTGCGTTTCAACCCCGCGCGCGTCGGCCGCTACCGGCTCGTCGGCTTCGAGAAACACCGCCTGCGCGAGGAAGATTTCCGCAACGACGCCGTCGATGCCGCCGAACTCGCCGCCGAGGAGGCCGCGGTCGCGCTCTACGAGGTCGAGGTGCTGCCGCAGGGCGAGGGCGAGGTCGCCGAGGTGCTTGTGCGCTTCCGCGACGCCGCCTCGAAGGAGATGGTCGAGCGCGGCTGGACGGTGCCCTACGAGCCGCGCGCCGCGGCGTTCGACCGCACCTCGTCGAGTCTCCAGCTCGCGGGCACAGCGGCCGCGCTCGCCGAGAAACTCCGCGGCGGCCCCGCCGGCGATCGCGTCGATCTCGATGCCCTCGCGCCGTTCGTCGCCGCCCAGCGCGCCCGCCGCCCCGACGACAAACGCCTCCAGGATCTCGCCACGATGTTCGAGCAACTGCGGAGGATGAAGCGATGAGCGACTTCTCCGAATGGTGGGGCGGGCTTTACGCCCGCCATCAGGGCTCGGACCGAACTGGCGGGCATAAAGCCCGCCCCACCACCCGAGCCGGCGACCCGCAATCCGCCAGCGTACCTCCGCGCCGCCCTGACAATTCCCTGACAAACCCCTGACCCGCCGCTGACGACTTCGCGCGTCGCTCGTGCGAGAATCGTCCCGCCACTTCAGCTCCGCCCGCAGTTTCCTTGGCCGACCGCAGCCCCCAATCGTTTCCGCCATGCACACCCCGCTCTCGTTCCGCTCCGTGCTCCGTCGCCCGCTGACCACCGCCGCGCTATTCCTCGCCGGCGCACTGCTCGCCGCACCAAAACCGACCGACACCGCCAAGGCCGCGACGACACTCACGCCCGAGGCCGGCCGCATCGTCGTCGACGTGCAAGG
>DATGXO010000126.1:0-7731 GCA_035298965.1 Opitutaceae bacterium
CTGCGCGCAGGCCGAGCCAATAGCCGCCGCCGCCGTCGTCGAGGATCGAGCCCCAACCGCCGGCCTGCCACGTGGCGCCACTTGCGGTGCGGCCGTAGCACGAGGAGCCGGTGCCGGCGATCAGCGCGATGCCGGGGCGGCCTGCGAGCCCGCCGGCGAGCGCGATGCGGACGTCGTGATCGACGCCGACCGCGGCCGCGGCGCGCGCGAGGCCGAGTTGCAACGCGATTTCCCGCCAACGGCCGCGCGCGGCATCCGACGCCGTGGCCGCCATGCCGAGAAACGCCGCCGCACAGGGCGCCGGCGCGAGTCCGGCCGCGGTGAACGCGCCGTGCACCGCGGTGTGGAGCGAGTCGGCCGCGCCGCCCCAGCCGGCGTGGAGGTGGTTCGCTACGCCGCCGGCGCCGAGGCCGAGCACGCGGCCGCGTTCGTCGCAGAGGAGCGCGCGGGTCGAGGTGCCGCCGCCGTCGATGCCGAGGAAGAGCGCCATGGTTGCGAACGAAGTTCCGGCAAACGGCGTCCGGCGGCAAGCCTGCCGCCGCGCTTCCCGCGCGGCGAAAGTCGGGGCCAGGCGAGCGGCGCGGGGCCGGCGCCTACTCGAGCATGAAATGTTTCCGCTTCGCGGCGGCGGCGCGCGTGCCGGCTTTGGCCGGTTTCTTCGCCTTCGTGCCGGGCAGCACGCCGATGCGCGGATCGAGCTGGCGGATGAGGGCGACGAGTCGTTGCGCGTCGGCTTCGAACGTCTCGGCGCGTTCCGTCAGGTACAGCCATTTGGGCAGGACCGGATGCGGCGCGAGCGCGGGAAACTCCGCGATGAGCGAGGCCTGATGCTCGCGCTCGGTCGGCACGAGCACGCCGCGCCACGGTTCGTCTTTCCAGGCGAGATAGAGCACGAAGCGTCCGTCGAAATGCACCGCGCGGCCGCCGAACATCGGTTTGTCCAGATAGCTTGGATTCTCGCGCAACGGCTCGGCGAGCCAGAGGAGCGGATGCGGTTGCTTGGGCGGCATGACGGCCGGAATGGCGAAGCGATGAAGCTGTGGAAATCAGGAAATCGGGAACGCCGGCGCGCCAGCGCTGCGTTCCCGCTTTCGTTCGTTCCGCAACTGCTCGCCGGGTCGCGCGACCACTCCGCGCGGTCCGTGGCCGCGTTTCAGTGATCTCAGAGCGTGGCGAGGATCTGGTTGAACGTGGCGCTCGGCCGGAGGGCGGCGGAGGCCTTGGCGTCGTCGGGCGCGTAGTAGCCGCCGATGTCGGCGGGTTTGCCCTGCACGGCGACGAGTTCCTGCACGATCTGCTTCTCGGCGGCGGTGAGTTTCTCGGCGATGGGCGCGAAGGCGGCCTGGAGCTTGGCGTCGCTCGACTGCGCCGCGAGGGCCTGCGCCCAGTAGAGCGCGAGGTAGAAATGCGAGCCGCGGTTGTCGATGGTGCCAAGTTTGCGGCCGGGCGAGCGGTCGTTCTCGAGGAACTTGCCGGTGGCGGTGTCGAGCGTGTCGGCGAGGATTTTGGCAGCCGGGAGTTTCGCGGTCTGGGCAAGGTGCTCGAAGGACGCTGCGAGGGCGAAGAACTCGCCGAGGCTGTCCCAGCGCAGGTAATTTTCCTGGAGGAACTGTTCGACGTGTTTCGGGGCCGAGCCGCCGGCGCCGGTTTCGAAGAGGCCGCCGCCGTTCATGAGCGGGACGATGGAGAGCATCTTCGCGCTCGTGCCGACCTCGAGGATCGGGAATAGGTCGGTGAGGTAGTCGCGCAGGACGTTGCCGGTGACGCTGATGGTATCGAGGCCTTGGGCGATGCGCTCAAGGCTGAAGGTGCACGCGGCGGCCGGGGCGAGGATGCGGAGGTCGAGGCCGGCGGTGTCGTGCTGCGCGAGGTAGCGCTGCACTTTCGCGATGAGCTGGGCGTCGTGCGCGCGCGCGGCGTCGAGCCAGAAGACGGCGGGCGTGTTGGAAAGCCGGGCACGGTTGACGGCGAGCTTCACCCAGTCCTGCACGGGGGCGTCCTTGGTCTGGCAGGCGCGCCAAACGTCGCCTTCCTCCACTGCGTGGGAGAGGAGGATGCGAGGCGAGAGGCCAGAGGCGAGAGGGCCGGAATCGGAGATCTCGACCACGCGGACGGTGCCGGTGGCGGGGATGACGAAGGTCTTGTTGTGCGAACCGTACTCCTCGGCGGCCTGGGCCATGAGGCCGACATTCGGCACGGAGCCCATCGTCTTCGGGTCGAGCGCGCCGTGTTTTTTGCAGAAGTCGATCGCGGCCTGGTAAACACCGGCGTAGGCGCTGTCGGGGATGACGGCGAGGGTGTCCTGCAGCTTGCCCTGCGCGTCGTACATCTTGCCGCCGGCGCGGATCATCGCGGGCATCGAGGCGTCGACAATGACATCGGAGGGCACGTGGAGGTTGGTGATGCCCTGGTCGGAGTTGACCATCGCGACGGCGGGACCGCCGGCGAGGATCGCCTGATAATCGGCCTCGATCGCGGCGCGTTGCGCGGCGGGCAGCGTGGCGACTTTGGCGAGGAGGTCGCCGAGGCCGTTGTTGGGATCGACGCCGAGCTGCGCGAAGGTGACGGCGTGTTTCTCGAACAACGGCGCGAAGAACACCCGCACGGCGTGGCCGAAGAGGACGGGGTCGGAGACCTTCATCATCGTGGCCTTGAGGTGGAGCGAGAAGAGCACGCCTTCGGCGCGGGCGCGGAGGATCTGTTCGCCGAGGAAGGCGACGAGCGCGCGGCGGCTCATGAACGTGGCGTCGAGGATCTCGCCGGCTTTCAGCGCGAGCTTGTCCTTGAGGATGGTGATCTTGCCGGCGGCATCGACATGCTCGATGCGCACGGTGGTCGCGGTGTCGACGCAGACGGAGCGCTCGTTGGCGAAGAAATCCTGGGCGGCCATCGTGGCCACGGTGGTTTTTGAAGCCGGCGACCAAGCGCCCATCGAGTGGGGGTGGGCGCGCGCGTAGTCCTTCACGGCCTTGGGGGCGCGGCGGTCGGAGTTGCCCTCGCGCAGGACGGGGTTCACGGCCGAGCCTTTCACTTTGTCGTAGCGGGCTTTCGCGTCCTTCTCGGCGTCGGTCTTCGGGGCCTCGGGATAATCGGGGAGTGTGTAGCCGCGGGCCTGAAGCTCGGCGATTGCCTCTTTCAGCTGCGGGACGGAGGCGGAGATGTTGGGCAGCTTGATGATGTTCGCCTCGGGCCGGAGGGTGAGCGCGCCGAGCTCGGCAAGGTGGTCGGGCACACGCTGGGTGGGCGGCAGGATGTCGGCGAACGCGGCGAGGATGCGGCCGGCGAGGGAGATGTCGCGCGTGGCGATCGCGATGCCGGCGTGTTTGGTGAACGCCTGGACGATCGGAAGCAGCGAGTAGGTGGCGAGAGCGGGAGCCTCGTCTGTCTTGGTGTAGAGGATGGTCGGTGCCGCGGACATGGTGACGGAAGGAGTAGCGCGAAAAAACGTTTCCGCGAGCAAAGGACGCGGCGGCGGGCCGGTCAAAGATTTGGCGCGGACGGCGCGCGACAATCAGCCGCCCTTTTCCTGCGACGCGGAGCAGAAGATGGCGCGATGCGGCGGGCGCGGGCGGCGCGAGCGCCGTGCGTTGTGCCACTGCGCCGGGGAGGGAAGCTGGGAAAGTCGGGCGTGAAGCCCCGACCTACGAGTTGGCTGCCCGGCTCAGGCTTCGACTGCGACGAGGTCCTTCTCGATGCGGAGATTTTCGATGATGAAGCCCTGCCGGTCGGGCGTGTTCTTGCCCATGTAGAACGAAAGCAGGCCGTCGCTGCTGTGCAGATTCGTGAGCGACACGGGCTCGAGGCGGATGCCGTCGCCGATGAAATCCTTGAACTCGCCGGGGGAGATCTCGCCGAGACCTTTGAACCGCGTGGTTTCGGGATTGGCGCCGAGCTTGGCGGTGGCGGCGCGTTTCTCCTCCTCGGAGTAGCAATAGATCGTCTGCTTCTTGTTGCGCACGCGGAAGAGCGGCGTCTCCAGGATGTAGAGATGACCGTTGCGGATGAGGTCGGGGAAGAACTGCAGGAAGAACGAGATCAGCAGCAGGCGAATGTGCATGCCGTCGACATCGGCGTCGGTGGCGATGACGACCTTGCCGTAGCGCAAGCCGTCCATGCCGTCCTCGAGGTTGAGGGCGGACTGGAGGAGGTGGAACTCCTCGTTCTCGTAGATGACTTTCTTGGACAGGCCGAAGGTGTTGAGCGGTTTGCCCTTGAGGGCGAAGACGGCCTGCGTGGCGACATCGCGCGTGGCGGTGAGGGAGCCGGCGGCGCTGTCGCCCTCGACGATGAAGAGCGTGCTATCCTCGGAGCGCTTGTCGCGGTCGCCGAGATGGAAGCGGCAGTCGCGCAGCTTCTTGTTGTGGAGCGAGGCTTTCTTGGCGCGCTCGCGGGCGAGGGACCGGATGCCGGCGAGTTCCTTGCGCTCGCGTTCGCTCGCCTGGATCTTGGTGAGGATGGCGGCGGCGGCCTCGGGATTCTTGTGCAGCCACGCGTCGAGCTGGTGTTGCACAAACTGCCCGATGAACTGGCGGACGGAGGGGCCGTCGGGGCCGACGTCGGTCGAGCCGAGTTTGGTTTTCGTCTGCGACTCGAAGACGGGCTCGACGACGCGGATGGCGATGGCGGCGAAGATGGACTGGCGGATGTCGGCGGCGTCGAAGTCTTTTTTGTAGAACATGCGCACGGTCTCGACGAGCGCCTCGCGGAAGGCGGCGAGGTGGGTGCCGCCCATGGTGGTGTGCTGGCCGTTGACGAACGAGAAGTACTCCTCGCCGTAGTGGGCGCCGTGCGTCATCGCGATCTCGATATCGTCGCCGTCGAAGTGGGCGATCGGGTAGAGCGTCTCGCCGCTGAGGTTCTTCTTGAGGAGATCCTCGAGGCCGTTCTCGGATTTGAACGGCTGGCCGTTCAACGTGAGCGTGAGGCCGCGGTTGAGGAAGGCATACTTCCAGAGGAGATCCTCGATGAACTCGGGGCGGAACTTGTAGTCGGCGCCGAAGAGCGCGGGGTCGGGCGTGAACTCGATGACGGTGCCGTTGCGCTCGTCGGTTTTCGCGGGCTTGTTGTCCTTCTTCAGTTTGCCCTGCTCGAACTCGACGATCTTCGTCTGACCGTCGCGCACGGCCTGCGCGCGGTAGGTGATCGCGAGGGCGTTGACGGCCTTCTGGCCGACGCCGTTCAAGCCGACGGATTTCTGGAACGCGGCGGAGTCGTACTTGGCGCCGGTGTTGATGACGGAGACGCACTCGAGAAGTTTTCCGAGCGGGATGCCGCGGCCGTAGTCGCGCACGCGCACGGTGCGGTCCTCGGTGAGCGTGATCTCGATCTTCTTGCCGAAGCCCATCGTGAATTCGTCGATCGAGTTGTCGATGGTCTCCTTGAGGAGGACGTAGATGCCGTCCTCGGCATGGGCGCCGTTGCCCAAGCGACCGATGTACATGCCCGGGCGGAGCCGGATGTGCTCGGTGGAGGAGAGCGTCTTGATCGAGGACTCGTTGTAGGCGGAGGCAGCGGCCATGGCGGAAAAAGTAGCGGGAAGCGCGGAGCGGGTAGCGAGGAGAATTCGGAGGGACGATGTGGCGGCCGCGGGCTGAGGAGCCTGCGCGGAAATGCGGACGCAAAGGCTACGGCGTGCGCGCCTGAGGCAAGAGCGGAGTGCGTCGGGATGCGCGCGAGGGCCCTGCCGCGGGGCGCGAAAAAGCCCCGGCGGCTAAAGCCGGGGCGGAGGAGAAACTCGGGGCGTTCGGCGGCGCGTTTCGCGGCGACTCAAGGGATCACGAGCACCATGCCGGGGCGGAGCATGTCGGGGTTCTTCAGCTTCGCGCGGTTGGCGGCGACGATCTTGTCCCATTTGTTCGGAGACTGATAATACTTGAACGCGATGAGCGAGAGGCTCTCGCCTTCGGCGACGGTGTGGGTGCGCACCGTGGTGGTCGGCGGCGGGGTCGAGACTTCGGCGGCGGGCGTCGCGGCAGCGGGCGTGTTGTCGAGCGCGACGGGCGTGGGTGCGAGCGCGCCGTTGTGCGCGGGGCCGGGCGCGTACGGCACGCCGCTGCGGGCGGCGAGGGCGCGGGAGAGGTTTTCGATGCGGATCTGCGCGGCGTAGAGTTCGTTCTGCATCGCGGCCTTGGCGGCGGCGGCTTCGGCTTCGGCCTGCTTGGCGGCGTCGCGCTCGGCTGCGGTGCGCTGGGCCTCGGCGAGTGCGGCATCGCGCTCCTGCTCGGCGGTGTGCTGTTTCTCGGCGGCGAGCTGCGCGGCTTTCGCGGCGTCGATGGCTTCCTGTTCCTTGATGGCGTAGGCGCGCACCGTCATGTCGACGGTCATCTCGGCTTCCTTCTGGGCCTTCACGGCCTCGCTGGCCTCGACAGCGCTGGTCTCGGCGGCGGCGAGTTTGGCCTTGGTCGAGTCCTGTTCGCCGCGGAGGGCGTCGCGTTCCTGGAGGAGGGCGTCGCGCTCGGCACGGAGCTGGTTGAGCTGCTCGGCGAAGGCGTCGCGTTGCTGCTGCACCGTGTTGAAATCGCGGCGGAGCTGGGCGACGGACTCGGTGTTCTGCGCCAAGCCGACGGTCGCGACGAACGGCAGGGCGGTGAGGGGCAGAAGGTGGCGCAACTTCATTCGGGGCGCGACGCTAGAGGGTTCGGCGGCGTTCGTCCATCCTGCGGTTTTCGGCGGGATGGCGACGGTTGTGGGGCTAGCGGAAAGTGGTCGTTGAGCCGTGTTTGCTGCGCCGTGGCGTCAGCGCCTCGCGTCACGATCCGATCCACCACGCGCCGAACTTCATCCAGAGCGGGATCAGAAAGAGCGACACGGCGGTGGTGCTTACGACGATCTGTGCGGCGGTGAGGGGTTGGCCGCCGTAGTGTTTGGTGAGCACGATCGGGAGCACGCCGGCGGGCATCGCGCACTGCACGATCAACACCTGGCGCAATTCGGGCGAGAGCGGCAGCCACTTGGCGGCGGCGAGAAACGTGAGCGGGAGCAGGCCGAGGCGCAGCGCGATAGCGCCCAAGGCCGCGCGCGGCGCGAACAGCGCGCGCGGGTCGCGGAGGTGTTCCTCGAGCGTGGCGCCGATGAGGAGCAGGCCCACGGGCACGGCGCAGCGGCCGAGCATCTCGATCGGGCGGTCGACCACCTCCGGCAGCCGGATCCGGCAGAAGTTGAGGGCGACCGCCGCGAGGAGCGCGAAGAGCGGCGGATTGAGGGCCTTGCGCCAGTTTTCGCGGAAGGAGCCGCCGGCGAGCAGGAGGATGCCCACCGTCCAGCCGGCGAACTCGTTGCCGATCGTGTAGACGAAGAGCACGCCGAGCGTGCCGGTGCCGTAGAGCGCGCCCACGATCACGACCGGCACGTAGCTGTAGTTGTAGAACCCTGTCGCGTAGGCGAAGGTGCGCAGGCCCTTGCCTCGCTCGAAGCCGAGCGCCCGGCCGGTCCACCAGGCCGCGAACCAGCCGAGCAGCATCGAGGCGAAGGCGAGCAGCGGCGGCACGAGCAGGTTGCGGGAGTCGCGCAGGAGATCGTTGCCCACGACCGAGCGGAAGATCAGCGCCGGGAACATCAGGTAGAGGTTCAGGCGCAACAGGCTCGCATCGGCCTCCGGCGTGAGCCAGCGCACGCGGCGCAGCACGGTGCCGAGCGCGATGAGCAGGAAGATCGGCGCGAGGATCGAGAGCAGATGCAGGATTTCGTCCACGGAGCCCGCCAATCTGCGCTCCGCCGCCGGGCGAGGGAAGC
>DATGXO010000127.1:0-9635 GCA_035298965.1 Opitutaceae bacterium
GGGATTGAGGCCGGCGCACGGGGTGAGCGTTTCCTCAAGCAAGCGATCGCAGGGCCGCGCCTGGGTGGTGCTGTGGATACGGATGTTGGCGACACTGCCCAACCAGTGCCGCGCCTGGGCGTTGAGATCGTCGAGCCCCTGGAAGGTGCGGCCGTTCAGAAAGCTGTCGCGCAGATACGCCACGCTGCGTTCCACCTTGCCCTTGGTGCGCGGGCGGCAGGGGCGGCACCGTTTGACCTCGAAGCCGTGATGGTGGGTGAAGTCGAGGAAGCGCGCGTTGGTGCGCTCGGGCCCGACGACGACCTGGCGCATGTTGTCGTAGAGGATGCGCCGGGGCCAGCCGCCGAAGAAGGCGAACGCGTTTTGATGACAACGGATGAGCGTCGCCAGCGACATCGAGCGGGTGAACTCGACGTAGAGATAGCGCGAGTACCCCAGCACCATGACAAAGGCGTAGACGCGCACGCTCGTGCCGTCCGGCTGGGCATAGCGGCCGATCTCGGCCCAGTCGCACTGCGCCTGTTCGCCCGGTGGTGTCTCGAAGCGCACCGTGAGCGTCTGATCGGTGAGGCGGTCCGCCTTCAACGTGTGGAGGAAACGCCGCACGATCTGCACGGAGCCTTTGAAGCCTCGGGCCCGCAGTTCGGGCAACAGGCGCACGGCCGACAGCCCGTGGGCCTGCCAGCGTTCGGTGAGATACAGCTTGTGGTCGTCGAGTTTACTGGCGCGCTCGCGCGCCGCCGGTGTCGGGGCCCGTCGGGCCCGCAGGAGCTTGCGCACGGTGTTGCGCGAGTGTCCGGTCAAGCGCGCGATCTCGCGCACGCTGTGACCTTGTTTATGCAGAAAACGAATGTTCATGAACTGATCCAGGTTGAGCATGTGGAGCGCGGTTGATGGACCGGCAGCCAAGCATGCGGAAAAAGTGAATCCAATTTGACGCGCGGAAGAACCTTTGGAGGAGGAGCCCCAAGCCGGGCTGCCGAGCCAGCCCGGCTTGGGGCTCCTCCTCCGTGTCCTCCTCCGCGACACCTCCAACAGGGGGTGGGTCAGTTCTAAACGAGCGTTAGTGGGTCAGTTCTACGCGAGCGTTGATACGCTGGGGTGGTCGGGGGCGTTGCAGCGGATCCAGGTCTCCTCGAGCTGCAGGTAGTTGCCCATGAGCAACGCGACGTGGAGTTGGCGGCGCAGGATCTCGGGCCAACCCGCCACCTGCGCGATCCAGTCCGAGAGGGTCTGGCGCGGGATCGGTGGGCCCAGCGGGCGAGCATCTTTTCCTGACGGCATAAAGCGGGAGAGGGTCGACGTACTTGGCCGTCGCCATCCAGGCCAGGAGCCCGGCCGAGGCGTAGCCGCCGGTCACCGGCCGGTCCGGAGCGGGCGCGAGCAACGGCGGCTGCGCGCGGTCGATCTTGTGTCGGAAATTTGGACGCGCGAATTGCGGGCTTCGCCCGTCCCTGCGCTACGCTGCGGGATCACGCCTTCGGCGTGCCCATCTCCGCTGCGCTCCGTCGCGTTTGAAGACTTCGGGCGGAGTGATCTCGATCTCGAGAGCGCCTTCCTGGTGTCCGTACTTGAGCTGCACGGGCGAATCCCAGCCGAGGATCACCTGTTTGGGCAGCGCTCGCCGCAACGGTTGCGAGACTGCCGCATCTCCGATTCCGCGTCTTCTTGCCTCTGGCTTCGCGACTCTGGCGTTTGGCTTCAGCAGTACACCATGCCCATCGCTTTGCGGACGGCGGCGAGGGTCGACTCGGCCTCGGCGTTGGCACGCTCGACACCGCGCTTGATCACGCCGGCGACGTAGCTCGGGTCCTTCGCGAGTTCGGCGCGGCGCGCGCGGAGCGGGGCGAGGGTGGCGTTGAGCGTTTCGGTGAGCAGGGCCTTGAGTTTGCCGGAACCGCCGTCGCCGATCTCGGCGGCGATCGCCTCGGGCGCGCGGCCGGTGCAGAGGGAGACGAGACGCAACAGATTCGCGACCTCGGGGCGCGTCTCCGGCTCGAAGGTGATCTGGCGGTTGCTGTCGGTCTTCGCGCTCTTGAGGAGTTTCGCCGTCTCTTCGGCGGTGGCCTTGAGCATGATGGCGTTACCGCGGCTCTTGCTCATCTTCTGGCCGCCGTCGAGGCCGAGGATGACGGGTGTTTCGGAGAGCAGCGCGTCGGGCTCGGGGAACACCGCGGGCTCAGCCGGGAAACGGGTGTTGAAGCGGCGGGCGAGTTTGCGGGTGAGCTCGAGGTGCGGGAGCTGGTCCTTGCCGACGGGGATGATGTTGCCCTTGACCGAAAGGATGTCGGCGGCCTGGTGAACGGGATACGTGTACATCAGAGCGTTGATCTGGCGCAGGCTGGCGGCGCGGATCTCCTCCTTCACGGTCGGGTTTCGGTCGAGCTCGGGCAGGGAAACGAAGGTGAGGAACGGCAGCAGGAGCTGGTTGAGCGCGGGGACGTGCGAGTGCGGGAAGATGAACGTGCGGCCGTTCTCGGGATCGAGGCCGGCGGCGAGGTAGTCGAGGACGATCTCGCGGACGTTGGCGGCGACGTTGTCGGCCGTCTCGCGGTCGGTGAGCACCTGGTAGTCGGCGATGACGATGAACGTCGTCACGCCGAGGTTCTGGATCTTCACGCGGTTCTGAAGCGAACCGAAGAGGTGGCCGATGTGCAGCGAACCGGTGGGGCGGTCGCCGGTGAGCACGCGGTACTTGTGCGGGTTGGCCGGAATATTCTTCCAGAGCGCCTCGCTGCGGCGGACCGCGGCCTGGAACGTGTCGGACGAGATCGTCGTTTCGTCGGCGGCGTTGGTGGGCTGGGACTCGGGGGCGGGCGCGGCGGGCTGCTCGATGGACATGACGCGAAAGGGAGTGAGGGAGAAAGGCAGCGAGGGAAATGGGAATCTGGAAATCAGGAAATCAGGAAAACGCGGGTTCTTCAGGCGGCCTCCGGCGATGGAAGGGACGTTGGCAGGTGGATCCATCCTTCGCGGGCGGCGATGGTGCGCTCCGCGCTGGCGGGTGGCCGCGTGTGGCCGGTGGCGCAGCAGGGCGCGGTAAGTGCGGCGATCAGCGCGTCGAGGCCGTGATCGGAATCGGCGCAGGCTGCGGAGACGGTGAGCCAAGGCAGGGCGGCGCGGAGTTGGTGCAATGTGGCGGTGCGTCCAGTGCGGAGGGCGGGCAGGGTGCCCTTGTATCCGCGATGGGGTAGGTTCCAGATCTTCAGGCTGCCGGCGGGATAAACCTCAAAGAAACGTCCATCGCCGCTGCGGTCGCGCACGCCGTGGCGGCGGAGCAGCGCCATAGCGCGCATGGCTGGCAACGCGATCCGGTCGGTGGACACGCTGAGCGGGACGAGGCCGAGTTCGTGGCACACTTGCCGATCGGTGGCCCGGAGGCGGAGGCGTTCGCGGAACGGCGCATCGTCGGTCCAGATCGTCGCGGTCCAGTCGGCCACCGCCTCGCGAAACGCGTCGGGCCAGCCAAACGGCGCGTCGATCCCGACGATATCGGCACCGCGAATCAGCTCGTCGAGATCGACATCCGAACAGCCGAGGCGCGGTCCGTCGGCACGTGCTTGGCCGCGATCCCAGTCGATGAGGCACGCCGCCGTGTCCCTCGGCATGGAGGCCAGATCGATTCCGAGGGTGCGCACAGCGGTGGTGGGTTGCGCGAACACGGATCGGCGGGGCGCGACGCGGCCGCTTCCGTTGTCCTCAGTTCTCCGCTTCGCGGGCGAGGAGCCAGAGGAGATCGGAGAGGCGGTTGACGTAGTGCAGGAGCAGCGGGCGGAGGTGGCGGCCGTGGTGCGCGAGGCCGATCAGGCGGCGCTCCGCGCGGCGGGCGATCGTGCGCGCGTGGTCGAGCGCGGCGGCGTGCGGATTCGCGCCGGGCGTGGCCCAGCCGTCGAACTTCACGTTGCGCGCCTCGATGGCGGCGACGCCGGCGTCGAGTTTCGCGAGCGAGGCGTCGTCGATCTTCTCGAACTTGGATTTCGCGTAGCGCTCGCCGTCGCTCTCGGCGCAGACGACCTCGCCCATGAGCGCGACGAGTTCCTTCTGGATGCGCTCGAGTTCGGCGCGCAACGCGGCGTGCGGGCAATTCGCCTTGGCGAGGCCGAGCGCGGCGTTGAGTTCGTCGAGGTTTCCGATGGCTTCGATCTGTGGGTGATCCTTGGGCACGCGTTGGCCGTAAAGGAGCGCGGTCGAGCCGTCGTCGCCGGTGCGGGTAGCAATGGAGCGGGACATGAGGGGAGGCGAGAGGTGAGAGGTGAAAGGCGAGAGGGCGAAGTCGCAAATGAGCGAGCGGAGTCGTGACCGAGTTCGCCGCGCCCTGAACCCAAAACTCTGAACCCTGCGCTCCGCACCAGCGCTTCAGCGCGCCTGCTTCTTCGCGGCGGCCTTGGTCTCCTTCTCGAGGGCTTTGAGGTCGTCCTTGAGCTCGACGGCGACGCGCTTCGCCATCTGGTCGATGAAGAGGATGCCGTTGAGGTGGTCGGCCTCGTGCTGGATGCAGCGGGAAAACAACCCGGTGCAGGTGAGGGTGTGCGTCGCACCGTCGGCATCTTGGAATTCCACGCGAATCGCATCGGGGCGAATCACGTCGCCGCGGATGCCGGGAAACGACAGGCAGCCTTCCTCGTAGCTCGTCTCTTTGCCGGGCAGGAAGGTGATCCGCGGATTCGCGATCGCCATCGGCATGAAGAGGTCGAGCGGCGGTTTGCGACCGTCTAGTTCCCAGTCGAATTCCGCCTCGGTCGGGCGCAGGTCCACGACGCAAAACTGGATCGCCTGCCCGATCTGTTGCGCGGCCAAGCCGATGCCTTCCGCTTCGTGCATGGTCTCGACCATGTCGTCGGCGAGCTTGCGCAGAGCGGCGTCGAAGACGGTGACTTGCGCGCCTTTTTTACGGAGAACGGGCTGGTTGTAGCGAACAATCGGCAGAAGCATGGGTCCGATGGGGCGACGCTGTCGGCGGCGGTAGCTGCCGCAAATTAAAACTGTCCCGAGCCCACTTCCCATGCAACGTTCCGAGCCCATGAAACCCTCGGTCAGCGACTGGCTGGCGGGCAACCGCGGCGGGCCGATCTGGTTGCTCGTGCTCGGGGCGGCGCTCCTCGCAGCCGGCTGGTTGCTGCCCGTGCAGGTGAAGTCGCTCAGCCCGTTGCTGCTGCGCGAGGCGGGCGCGGACACGCCGACGCTCGTCGCCTTCGGCGAGGAGTTGCGTGCAGCCGACAAACTCGGTCCGGCCAACCTCGTGAGCGAGGCGGCCAAGAAACTCGCGCTCTCCGGCGCGGCGGGGCTGGAAACGCAGCTCGCGGACGACGCGCAACGGCAGCTCGAGATTGTGCCGTGGGGCGGCGTGGATCCCTATTTGGAGCAGGTCTTCTCCGGGCGCTCGCGCCCGCGCGCGGTGGAACCGAAATCGGTGCCCGCGATCCAGGAGTTTCTCCCCGCGAAAGCCCGCGAGGCGGTGCGGACATACTTGGGCAATTCGCGCTCGGGCACGGTGAAGGCGTTGCTCGCCACCGCAGAAATCGACCACACGAAACGTTTCGTGCCCGCCAAGCGCGCCGGCGGCCAGCCGCTCGACGCGACGATCCTGATGACGGCGCTGCTCAACCAGGGTAACTGGCTCTCCGACTCGCTCTCGCGCGAGGTGCGCGGCCGCGCGGAGTCGGCCGTGCAACGCGGCGAACTCGAGCCGATTGAGGATTTCTACTACGACCTGCTGACGCTCTCGCGTCGCCTCAACTGGATCCAGCTCGGCGAGTGGCTGCGCGCCTGCCCCGACGTAAAGACCGTGGGCGAGTTTTCGCAGCTCTTGCGCGCCGCGCCCGACGCGCTGCCGGTGCTCTACGCGGCCTCGCTGCAAAGTCGCGCGCCCGACGGCGTGACGCGCTACGCGCTCACCTTCGGCAAGGGCGGTCTGGCCGGACTGGAGACGGCGTTGCGCGCCGGCGAGGGCGCGGTGCGCCAGCTCGTGCGCCGGCAGGTGCCGGTGAACCCCGATTCGCCGCTGGCCTGGGACTATTTCGCCTCGTTGAGCCTTCGATACCCAACTGTCATGACCATCGTGAAGTACCTCTGCTTTTTCGCCGGAGTCTGGTTCGTCTTCCGCGCGCTCGACCGCGCGTTGGTGGGACCGGTGCTTTCGGCCGCCAACCGCACCCTGATGCACGCGAAGAGCGGCGTGATGGCGCTGGTGTTTTCCGGCGTGCTGTTCGTGCTCAGCGAGCCGTTCCTGCTGCGCGGCGCGCCGCCGGCCGATCTCGCGCTCAAGGTGAGCATCCCCGCGCTGAGCATGGTCGGGCAGTTGCAAGCTTCGCCCTCGACCGCGGCCAACGTGGACACCTCGACGATCATCACGATCGTGTTCTTCGGTGCGCTGCAGGCGCTCGTCTACTGGATTTGCCTGCTGAAGATGCGCGAGATCGAGCGGCAGAGCGTCCCGAGCCTGCTCAAGCTGCGGTTGATGGAGAACGAGGAGAACCTCTTCGACTCCGGCCTCTACGTCGGCATCGCCGGCACGGCCACGGCGCTCGTGTTGCAGGTGCTCGGCATCATCCAGCCCAACCTGCTCGCCGCCTATTCCTCGAACCTCTTCGGCATCACGTGCGTGGCGATGGTGAAGATCCGCCATGTGCGGCCGTACAAGAAGAAGCTCATCGTCGAGAGCCAGGGCGTCGCGCCCGCCAAGCCCGCCGCCTGAGCCCCGCCGTAGCATGAATAAGACGCTACTGCTCATCATCTGCGACTTCCTCCTGCTCAACCTCCTCGCGCTCACGCGTTGGGAGCAGGTCGAACCGCCGAAAACACCGCCCCCAGCCGCGACCGCCTCCGCGCAGCCAGGCGAGAGCGTCGGCCCCGCCAACGAGCTCGTCGAGGTCATGCGTCTCACGCTCGCCGAGGAACAGGCGGCGCGCGACGAGTTGCGTGCCCAGCTCTCGAACACGGCGGAGAACCTCCAGCAGAAGGAGCAGCAGGTCGCCAGCCTCGAGGGCGAGAAGGGCAAACTTTCCGAGAACCTCTCCGCCTCGCAGGCCAAGGCCGCTGCGCTCGCCGCCGAGGCGGAGGCGAAGGCGCGCGAGATCGAGGCGAGCAAGATCCGGCTCGCCCAGCTCCAGCGCGACCTCGAGTTGCGCGAGCAGCAGACGCGCGAGCAGCGCGAGGCCTACGCCGCGCTTGAGCAGAAACACTCCGCCGCCCGCGGCGAGATCGAGAACCTCAACGTCGCCGTGAAGGTCGCCGAGCAGGAGAAGGGTTTGCTGCGGGAGAACATCGAGCAGATGCGCGACGAGATCGTCACCCAGCGCGAGGAGAAGCAGAAGATCCAGGAACAGGCCGGCATGCTCGCCGAGGGCGTGGGCAAGCTCGCGGAGAGCTCCGGCGAACTAACCCGCGAGATCCGCGAGAACCGCCCGATCAATCCCAACACGTTGTTCAGCGAATACGTGGCGAACCAGTTCGTCGTCGAGGCGATGGCGCGGCGCACAGTGCTCTTCGGGCCGTTCACCACCGAGAGCGCGGCCCGCACGGTGCTTGTGTCCGACGGGACCCGCGTCTTCGCGCTGCTCCATGTGCGCGACACTCCGTTCGACCTCGCCGGCGCGGCGGCCGACTACGAGGTCATCCGGGCGACGATGAAACGCTCCGGTGCGGATGTGCCCGTCACCGAGTTCGCGTTCCACGCGCTCGAGCCGCGCGTGGTGCTGATCCCGGTCGATCCCGCGCGCGCCGCGGCGCTCGGCGTGAAAATCTACCCGCTGGCCGCGGACCCGTTCAAGTTTCCCGAGGCGGTGCTCGTCGGCAGCAGCGGCCGTTACTACGGCGAGATCGCGTTCAAGCTCGATCCGACCGCGCCGCGCTACGTGCAGATGGATAATCGGTTTTTCAAACGCCTCTTCGGCGAGTTCGCGCCGCACACCGGCGACCTGGTCTTCAGCAAGACCGGCGAGTTGCTCGGCGTGATGGTGAACAACGACTACTGTTTCGTGCTGAACCAGCTGCGCACGGTCTCCTCCATGCCGACGGGCGAGAAACCCGGCGGCCTCGGCACCAAACCGGCGATGCAATCGGCGAAGGACATCCTCGGGCGCCTGCCGGCGAAACTCCAGTGAGACGCGGCGGGCGCGCTCGGGAGCGGCGGCTCACCCGAGCCGGCGGAGGCGGGACCGCAGCAGAGAATCAGGGTTTCCCCGCACAACGCGACGTGGACAGGCGTCCGGTTTTCCGACACAACCCCGGCCCGAACGAACAACTTCGAGACCTGCCTATGAACATCTGCTGCATCGGCGCCGGCTACGTCGGCGGTCCCACCATGGCCATGATCGCGCGCAAGTGCCCGGACATCCGCGTGACGGTGGTCGACATGAACGTCGCGCGCATCGCGGCGTGGAACTCCGACAAGCTGCCGATCTTCGAGCCCGGACTCGACGGCGTGGTGCGTGAGGCGCGCGGCCGGAATCTGTTCTTTTCGACCGATGTGGCCGGCGGGATCAAGACCGCCGACATCGTCTTCGTGAGCGTAAACACACCCACGAAGACCTACGGCCACGGCGCCGGCCGTGCGGCCGACCTCAAGTACATCGAGGGTGTGGCGCGCACGATCGCCGAACACGCCGACGGCCCGAAGGTGATTGTCGAAAAGTCGACGATCCCGGTGAAGACCGCCGAGTCCATCAAGACGATCCTCGCCGCCAACGCGCGCGGGCTGAAGTTCCAGGTGCTCTCGAACCCCGAGTTTCTCGCCGAAGGCACCGCCGTGGCTGACCTCGAAGCGCCCGACCGCGTGCTCATCGGCGGCGAGCGCACGCCCGAAGGCGAGGCCGCGCTGAACGCGCTCGCGAGCGTCTACGGCCGCTGGGTCCCGCAGGATCGCATCATCAAGACCAACCTCTGGTCCTCGGAACTCTCCAAGCTCGTCGCCAACGCCTTCCTCGCGCAGCGCATCTCCTCAATCAACTCGATCTCCGCGCTCTGCGAGGCCACCGGCGCCGATGTTGACGAGGTCGCCAACGCGATCGGCAAGGACTCGCGCATCGGCCCGAAATTTCTCCGCTCCTCCGTGGGCTTCGGCGGCTCGTGCTTCCAGAAGGACATCCTGAACCTCGTCTACCTCTGCGAGCACTTCGGCCTGCCCGAGGTCGCGGCGTATTGGGAAAACGTGGTCAAGATGAACGACTGGCAGAAACACCGCTTCACCAAGCGCGTTGTCCGCGAGCTCTTCAACACGGTCGCCGACAAGCGCATCGCGGTCCTCGGTTTCGCGTTCAAGAAGGACACGAACGACACGCGCGAATCCGCCGCCATCACCGTCTGCCAGGACCTGCTCGCCGAGCAGGCGCGCCTCGCGATCTATGATCCGAAGGTGCCGGCCGACGAAATCTTCCGCGATCTCGGCATTCCGGCCACGCTCGCCGACGGCCGGCCGAACCCCGCGGTAACGATCTGCCACGATGCGTACACCGCGACGGATGGCGCGCACGCCGTGCTTGTGCTCACCGAGTGGGACGAGTTCAAGACGATCGATTTCGAACGCGTGTACGGGAAGATGATGAAGCCCGCCTCGGTGTTTGACGGCCGCAACATCCTCGACCTGAAGAAGCTCCGCGGCATCGGCTTCAAGGCCTCCGCGATCGGCAAGGGCTGAG
>DATGXO010000128.1:0-5004 GCA_035298965.1 Opitutaceae bacterium
CGTTTCTCGCGATCTCGGCGGTGAAACTCGGTTTCGCTCCGGTCGTGGGTTTCGACAACGATCCGGAGGCCGTCGCCGTGAGCCATGAAAACGCCGAGCTGAACAAAGTGACCGGCAAGGTGGAATTTTTTGTGGGCGACCTGATCACCGGGTTGCAGGGCCGTCAGGCCGATCTGGTGATGGCCAACATCCTCGCCAACGTCCTGCGCGAGTATGCGCGCGAGCTCGTGGCGGCGGTGGCGCCTGGTGGTTGGTTGGTGCTCAGCGGCATCCTCGCGACTGAGATCGAGGCGGTGCGGCGCGATTTCGCGACCGTGACGCCGGGCTGGTCGCTCGAGAGCCGCACGCTCGGCGAGTGGGCGGACCTGAAGTTGGTCCGTCCGGAATGAGACGCGGCCGCGGCGGCGAGAAACGGCGCCGTTTACCGGTAGCCGAGGAGTTGGATCTTCCAGGCGCGGGCCTGGTCGAGCACGCGCTGTTTGTCCAAGACGATCGTGTTGTCCGCCTCGAGCGCGGCGTGCTCGATGCCGGCGTCGCGCATGCTCTCGAGCGTGCGTAACCCGAAAACGGGCACATCGAAACGGAAGTCCTGCCGCGGCTTCACCGTCTTCACGAAGAGCAGGTGGTCGGTCTTGAACTCGCCGGCGCGGCGCAGCATGGCATCGGTGCCCTCGAAGGCCTCGACGGCGACGACGGTGCCCTTGCGCACCACGACGCCCTGGCCGATGTCGAGCCGCGCGACTTCCTTGGCGATGTGGATGCCGTGCTCGAGGAACTCGGCGGGGACGGAAAACTTCCCGGTCATCGGGCCCTCGGAGGCGAGCTCGTCGTCGAGGAACGCGCGGGCGTCGAGCAGGGTGACGCCGAGCGCGGCGATCTCCTTGGCGAGCGCACCGAAGATGGACTCGGCGTTGCGGCGTTTCAGGGAGAAAAGGATACGCGCGGCCTTCCAGTCGGGATGCAGACCCTTGAAGAGCCGGCGCGGCGTGATCTGGCCGGCCATGAGCGCGTAGCCGGCGCTAAACTTCTCGAGACTGTCGAGCGCCTTGCCGAGCTGTCCGACGAGCAGCATGCGGCGCTCGGCTTCGGGAAAACTCGCGTAGAGCTCGGCCGGAGTTTCCTCCTCGAAGGCGATGAGGCGGAGCGGCACGCCGGCGCGCCGGATCGCGGCGGCTACGCGGATCGGGTATTGGCCTTGGCCGGCGATCAACGCGATCGGGCGGCTGGGATCGAAATCGGCGGGAAGGAAACGGGAGAGGGCGGGCACGGTGTCGGCGTCTGGCCGAGTAGCACGCCGCAGCCGTGCGCGGGGGTCAATGGCGGAGGCGGCAGGGGCGCGCGCCGACGAGGGGTTGTCGCTGGAAGGCCAGGGCGGCGGCCCCGCCGATCTGAAATCGCCGCTCTCGTGAGCGGCGCCACGCGAGGCGCTCAATTCGGCCCAGTATTGCCGGGCGCAGGGACCGGTTTCGCGGGGAGGTGCACCGTGACGGTCGTACCCATGTCGGGCTGGCTGGTGATCGTGATCTGGCCGCCGTGCAGCTCGGCGAGACGCGAGACGATCGCGAGGCCGAGGCCCGAGCCCTGTTGTTCGTGGATACGGCGCTCGAACTGCACGTATGCGCCGATGTTCGCGACGTGCTCCTGCTTCATGCCGCGGCCCTGGTCGGTGACGTTGATCTCCGTCCACGAGCCGTCGCTGAGGGTGCGGACGACGATGGTTTTGCCGACGGAGGAGAACTTGCAGGCGTTGTCGACGAGTTCCTCGACGATCTTGGCGAGGTTCGATTCCGACACGGCGGCGAGTCCGCCCTGCAGATCGAGTTGTAGATCGGCAGCGCGGCCGACCTCCTGGGCTTTGCGGCGGGCGGCGCTCTCCACCGGGCCGGCGACAGGCATCGCGCTGACCTCGCGCAATGCGCGCACGCGCTCGGGTTGCACGGTCATCATCTCGATCTGCGCGTAGACGAGAAAGTTCATGATGAGCCGGTGGAGGCGCACCCCGGAGAGTTTGATGTCGTTGCCGAATTCGCGGAGCTCGGCGGGCGAGAGCGTGCCGGATTCGTTCACGATCATCTCGGCCATGCCGATGATGCCGGTGAGCGGCGTGAGCAGCTCGTGCGGCAACATCATGGAGATGTTGGTGCGCAGCTCGGAGAGGCGGTGCTCGGCCTCCTCGCGAATCGCCTGCTGCTTCTGCAAGCGCGTGCGGACGACATCAACGAGCTCGTGCAGGCGGAACGGTTTCGGCAGGTAATCGTCGGCGCCGAGCGACATGCCGTGGCGCATGCCCTTGAGGTCGGCGCGGCCGGTCATGAGGACGAAGGGGATGCTGGCGGTGGCCTTGTCGGTGCGCAGGGCGGAGAGGGTGTCGTAGCCGTCCATGCCCTTCATGTTGATGTCGCTCACGATCAGGTCGGGGCGCACGGAGCGGGCGAGCTGCATGCCGGTGATGCCGTCTTCCGCCTCGAAGACCTCGAAGTTCTCGGCGCGCAGGCCGAGGACGATGGCTTCGCGGAGCATGACTTCGTCGTCGATGACAAGGATCTTGGTCATGAGGCGGCAGGGCGGGCAGATGGAGGAAACGGCGCGGATGCTAATCGAGATCGGCCGGAGCGAGAGCGGATTGTGTTCAAAGATGTATGAAAGGGGCGGGCGATGTCGGCCCAAGCTGACGTCGGCTTCGGGGAGGTGAAAGGAGCCGGTTACGACCGATCGAACAACGAGCCTGAGCGGTCCGTTCGCGGCCGGCGACGGAGCGGGTGAGGCATGCACCCGGCAGATCCGGCAAGCGAAGGCCCGGCGTTTGGCGAGGCGTGTGTGGTGGGTGGAACGGCGGCGATTGCTGGCGATCGGTGGTACGGCGCGCGATGCGTGGTCGACTGGCCCGGAGGGGGTCTTGCGTTGTGCCGCCGATTGGGGCGGCGTCCACGGTCCGAACAGCGGGATCGCCGAACCCGTTGGCAGATTCACCGAATCTCGCGCAGGCGTCCCATTATCTGGTCGCGTCAACCAATAGTTGACATGCTCGGCCACCGCTTCTGCGCGGAAGTGGCCGCGGAAAGCCGGCGGCGTGAGGTGCGGCGGAGGGCCGAGGGGAGACGGAGGGGATTCGAACCGGTCTCAACGAGCGAGATACGGCGTGAGCCAATCCGGTGGAGGCGGTGCGGCGGACGAGTCGAGCTTCGCCTTCCATTCTTCGTCGTTGAGGCGGTCGCGTTCCCAATATTCGTAGTAGCTCATCACCGAGCCGGTGCAGAGGACTTCGCGGCCCTCGTACGGATAAAGCACGTGGATCAATCGCGGACGTCCGATGCCGACGGCGAAGCCGCGGTCGGCGGTGGGCTGGCGGTGCACCTCGGCGCAGCGCGGGGCGTCGTCGCGGGGCGAGACCCAAGCGTTGCCGCCGTAGCCCATGACGAAGCCAAGGTTCTCGCCGTACTGCCGAATAAACGCCCGATCGTCGGCGGACCACGGCAGGCCACGGAGCTGTTTGTTGCTGAGATGCGCGAGGCGGTTGGCGAGCAGGCCGAGCTGAAGCCAACGCTCGGCGAGACTGTCCTTGGCCGGGGATGGAGGGATGAGGCCTTTCTCGAGCTTCTCGGCGCGGTCGGTGAGGGCGGCGATCAAAGCGAGGCGGCGAGCTTCGATCGAGTCGGCTGCGGGCAACGTGAACTGGTCGCTGCGGTGGTACCATGTCTCCAGTACCACGTTTCTTTGCTCGCGGGTGCGAGGGCTGCGTTCGCGTGGCTTCTCGTCGGGGACAGGACCGAGTTCGTGGAGTCTGGCGGCGTCGCTTCTGAGCTCCATTGCTTCACGATTGGCTGTCGCGGCGAACGCGCCTTGCCGCGCGAAAAACGCTGCGGTCCCGGCGGCGAGGTTTCCGGCGCCTGCGAAGAAATTCGGGTTCGGCTCGATGAAGCCGGGCAAGGCCATCGTAGCGCACTCGTAATCGGCCGAGACGCGGAACTGGAGTGTGAACGTGTGCTGGTACTGTGCCCAGCCGGCGAGCACGGTCTGGCAGGATTTGGCCGCCCACGCTTCGTTGCGCATGAAGGCCGGTGCATCGCGATCGGGGGCGACGACGAGCGTCGAGAGCAGCGCGAGGTACTCGGAGTGGATATTGGGGACTGAGTGCGTGCCGGAGTACTTGGTGCGCAGTTCCAGCGCGGCGGCTGCGCTCGGCGGCGGTAGGCGTGAGAGTGCAAAACCAGATCCGACACCGGCGGCGAAAAACAAGCCACTGGGGGCGATGTTCTGCTCGCCGAGGTCGAGGAAAGTGTCGGCGATCGCAGTGTCGAAGGACGGCAGGAAACGTGATTGGAGCAGGTCGAGCGGGTTGCCGTTTTCTGGCGCGAGTTGGTGTCCATCGCGGTAGAAATCGCTGAACAATGGCACATGGCCTTTGCTCGCTCCTGCCCGGAGTAGTTTGAGGAAATCCACGGCGGACTTCGTCCACGGTTCCGGCGTGGGACGAAGAACAACGATATCCGCATAGTGCGAGCGGACGGCGATGTCGGCGAAGCAACCGAGGTTGGTGTAGAAATCGGATTCGTCGTCGGTGCGCGCCATCTCGATCGACGCGGCGGCGAGTAGCTCGATGTCCTGGTTCGCGCGGAAGGGGACCATCTGGAGCCAGCGGATAGCGCGGAAGTAGTCGGCGAGTTTCGGCTCGCTGGCGTAGAAACCGACCGGTCGGCAGCGGCGGTAATCGAGGTCGAGCAGGCTCGATGAGGTTGGCCCGAGGCAAGGCGGCAGTTCTTGTGCGGTGGCGGCGCGGATCAGAGCGACTTGGCGGGCGATCTCGTTACGTGTCTCGGGCGAAAAATCGTCAAGCGAGCCCCCGAGGATGACAAGGGCTGGACCGACGACGTACTCGGCGTGATGGATCGCGGCGGTGAACTCCGCGGCGGGAATCTGCAATTGCGAGATCGCGAAGCGTACTCGCGGGATGACGCCTTCGAGATGATGGCGCAGCGGCGCGATGCGGTGACGCTCCAGTTCTCC
>DATGXO010000129.1:0-8635 GCA_035298965.1 Opitutaceae bacterium
GTGGTTCATTCTGGATCGTTGTGAAGTCTTCAGTGCCGCTACTGCTGGCGATTCTCCTAAAGATCGTTCTCTGGGACTACGCCCTTGCGATCAAGTCTGCCCTCTTCACCGCATCTTTCCGGCACTCGTTGACAACGCTCCCCCCCGAGAAGCAGCCCAAGGGGCTTCGGCGTCCGATATTGATTGGGCTGGTCATCCTTGGGGACCTGTTTATTTCCGGGCTCCTCACCGGAGCTTTTTTCTATTACGCCGAGCACTATCAGGCGCTGCACATTGATCCAGCTGTGGCGTCGAGCTCCGCGTTCCCGAAGAGTGTTAGAGCGTTTTTTGATGAGGTAAGTTTTGCCGCCAAAGATGCTCTTGAGAACTCGTTCTATGTTCTGAATGGATCGCTCATGTTCTATTTAAGCTTTGGCGCAGCTTGGCTCATTGATCGGCTCAAAGGAAAGGTCGACGAGACGCAGCTTCAGAAGAACATCTTTAAGGTCATCGCCGCCTTCGCGTCGCTGATCATTTTGGTTTCGGTGATATCCTTCAAACTAGCGGACCATTGAGTAGGCCAAAGCGTCGGAGGACTTCCTCCAGTCTTCTGTTCCTGACTTCGTGAGTTCCAGAGTCTCCGGCGGTCAGCGGCTGAGGTACACGGGCTGGCCTTCGAGCTTAAGCGGCTCGCCGGGGCGGGCGGAGAGGGCGGTGCCTTCCATGTCCTGCACTGTCCTACACCCGGCCGGCACGGTGATCGTGGTGGGCGCGAGGGCGTAGACGACGGTGGCTTTATCGAAGTGGAACCAGAGGGCGCCGTCGCGTTCCTCGCGGCTGCGGAAGGTGGCGGTGCCGACGGTGCGGTGGAAGTGGACGAGGGCGCGCCAGGCGGGGCGGGGGCGGTTGGCGGCGAGTTCGTCGGCGAGGCCGAAGCCGTGGGCGGTGAGGTTCCACCACCATACGCGCTCCGTCATGCCGGAGCAGAGCGCGATGAGCGCGTAACGGATGAGGTACGCGGCGGCGGTCTCCTCATCGACGTGGAGCGGGCTCTCGATGTAGTCGCGCGGCGTGTAGGCGCCGGCGAGGGGCGAATACTCGCCGGTGCCGCGCAGCGGCCAGTTGGTCTCGGTGACGTAGAACCCCTTAATCCCGTGCGCTTCGGCGACGGCGCGGCCGAGTGCGCATTTCTCCAAAAGGGAGAACTGGCCCTGAAAATTCTCCGGCGCGCCGCGACGGTCGACGTAGAGGTGGTTCGAAAGGCCGTCGATCTGGCCGGCGAGGCGTGCGAGCAGCGGCGGGTAGTAGTGGTACTCGAAGTCGTTCACCGCCGGGCCGAGAATCTTCACGGCCGGGTATTGTGCCCGGAGCGCGGCGACGGAGTCCCAGAGGGAGACGGTCTCGCGTAGGCCCCACATACCCCACTTCACGCGGTTCACGGCGTGGGCGACTTCGACGAAGCGGACGTGCGCGTGCATCCGGCGTAGCGCCTCGGCGCAGAACGTCTGCCACTCGTCGGGCGCGAGCACGGCGCGGCGCGACTGAATGAGGCCGAGCGCGACCTCGTGGCCGCGGGCGGCGAGCTGCGCGACGGCGTCGGCGCAGGCGTCGAGGCCGGCGGCGCCTTGGTGGAAATAGCAGCGGACGAAGACCGGCAGGCCAGGTGTCTCCGCAAGGAGCGCGAGTTGCGCGGCGAAGTGCGGTCCGGTCTCGACGGCGACGCCGAGGCGGCGCGTGAGGTCGACGGGGTTTTTATAGGCCTCGCGGAGAAGGGCGCGGTAGCGGCTCCAGATCTTGGGGCCGCGGAGGAGGTTGTGCCAGGCGACGCGGAAGAGGTCGGCGGTGGGGCGTTCGCGGCGGCGGTCGCGCGACTCGAGCACGACGGAGGGCTGGCCGGACTTGGCGTCCCAGAGCCAGGTGTCGCGGTAGGCGGGGCGGCCGGTGGAGACGATCTTGTTGCGGTGGCGCAGGAGGTGCCGGATGGGGTGGCGGTACTTGCGGCTCTCGTTGTGCCAGGTGATGCGCAGGCGCTGGAGGGCTTCCCAGCGGGCGAAGGCGCGCGGGATCGGGCCGTCGTTGAAATAGATCCGGAAGAAGATGCGGCGGAAGTGCGAGGGGAACTCGAGCTTGGCGAGGTCGCGCGCGCGCTGGCGGAGCGTGAGCGCGGGGCAGAGGTCGCCGCGGTTGAGGTCGATGAAGCACGGGTCGGCCCAGGCGGCGTCGCCGGTGCGGCGCAGGAGGAGGTTCTGGCCGCCGAGGTCGTTGTGGACGTAGCCGCTGTCGTGCATCCGGCGGACGGCGTCGGCGGCGAAGCGGAGGAGCGCGATGTACTTGGCGGCGATCGGGTCCTCGCGGAGGAGGCGCGACATCTCGGAGTAGAGATCGGTGCTGTTTTCCAGGAAACGGGTGACGAGGTAGCTCTCGACCAGGCGCGGGCCGGACCAGCGCTCGAAGTAGGCGACGGGATCGGTCGTGCCCGCGCCGTGGGCACGCAGGTGGAGCGCGAAGCGGTGGGAGCGGGCGGCCTTGCTGCCGATGCGGCGGTAGGCGAGCGAGCGCAGGAGCGGCGGGGCCTTGAAGGACTTCACGCAGAAGCCGGGGCCGGCGGGCGCGGCCGGATCGGCGATGCGGTAGATCTTGTTGCGGAGGCGATAGACGAGGTCGGCGTCGCGCGCGGCGAACGTGGCCGGCAACGCGACGAGCCAGCGGGCGAACTCCGGCGTGGCGAATGGCGCGGCGATCTCGCCCACGTAGGCGCAGTCCGGCACGAGGGAGGCGAGCGGCGTGCAGGCGGAGTGGGTGGCGGACGGAGCGGACATGGACGCGGCGCGAATGCGGAATGCGGATTGCGGCTTGCGGAATGAAAGGCGGACGGCGGACGACAGAAGGGAATGGAGGTAAGGAAGACGGAGCGGTGAGGACGGAATGAAAGGCGCACGCGGTGGGCGGTGACGAGCGCGTTTGTGGATGGCGAACGCTGGAGGATTAGGAATGTGGAAAGCTGGAAGGCGGGAACGGAGAGGCAGGCGGCGCGCCGTAGCGAAATTCGCCAAAACTTCGATCGTGGCATTTCGGGCAAAATTCTTGGCGGCGTTTGCCACGCGGCGAAACGTTCCAGGCGGTGCCGCGCGTGGATAGCTGCTCTCGCGAGCAGCTCCACAGACGAAACGAAGCCCGGCCTCGGCGCGTCCAACTAGAGGGGGAACGGAGAGGCGAGAGGCCGCGGCGGCGAAACGCGCACTCATTGCGAGGCTGCTCTCGCGAGCAGCTCCACAAGGAGGGACCGGGCGCGGAATCGCGCTACGCCGGAGGTAGTGCCTCGGCGAGTTCCTCGAGCGGGTAGGTGACGATCTCGGCGAGGGTGGGGTGGTACCAATGCGCGCGGAGCAGGTCGTGCACGGTGGCGCGCATCGTGAGGGCGACGCTGAAGATGTGGATGAGTTCGCCGGCATCCTTGCCGACGATCTCGGCACCGAGCACGCGACCGGTGGTGGAATCGGCGATGACCTTCACGAAACCGTATTTCGCCTCCATGAGGATCGATTTGCCGTGGTCGTCGAAGGGGTAGCTCGCGGCCTTGCAGGCGACACCGGCGGCGAGCAGTTGGCGTTCGCTGCGGCCGACGACCGCGATCTGCGGATCCGTGAATGCCACCTGCACGAGCCCCGCGTAGTCGACGGGGCGGAGGCCCGGCCGGCCAAACGCGTGGCGCGCGGCGAGTTCGCCCTGCGCGACCGCGGTGTGCACGATGTCGTACGGGCCGGTGCAGTCGCCGCCGGCGTAGATGTGCGGCTGCGAGGTCTGCTGCCACTCGTTGATGCGGATACGGCCACCGGGATCGCAGGCCACGCCGGCGGCGGCGAGATCGAGCGCGGCGGTGTCGGGCTCGCGGCCGAGGGCGTTGAGCAGGTGCTGGGCGCGGCGGACGTGCGGTTGGCCGCCTTTGAGAAACTCGACTTCGAAGCCGGCGCCGGTGCGGCGGACCTGCTGGAGCGTCGTGCCGGTGTGGAGTTCGATGCCTTCGTCGGTGAAAACCTGCGCGACCACGGTCGAGGCCTCCGGGGAGAACTCGCGCAGCACGTGCGGCGAACGCTGGATCTGGATCACGTGCGAGCCGAGCCGGCGGAGGAGTTGCGCGAGTTCGCAGGCGACCACGCCGCCGCCGAGCACGATCACGCTCTTGGGGATGAACGCGAGTTCGAGCACGTCGTCGCTCGTCCACGGTTTGGATTCGCGGAGGCCGGGCACGGCGGGCCAGCCGACGCGCGAACCGGTGGCGACGATGATGCGGTCGGCGGTGAGTGTTTCGCCGGTCGAGAGCGCGACGGTGTGCGGATCAACGAAACGCGCGCCGGCGCGATAGAGCGAGTAGCGCCCGGAGGTCATCGCCTTCTCGCGGTACGCGGCGAATTCGCCGATCACGGCGAGCTTGCGCGCGTGGAGCGCGGGCATGTCCGCGCGCGCGCCTTCGATTGCGAGGCCGAACTTTGCGCCGTGTTGCGCGAGGTGGAGCACCTCGGCGCTGTAGAGGAGCGTTTTGGACGGCATGCAGCCGCGCAGGATGCAGAGGCCGCCGAGCTCGGGCGCGCCATCGACGATGGCGACGCGGTCGGCGAAATCGCGGGCGACACGCGCGGCGTTGAAACCGGCGCTACCGCCGCCGATGGCGAGAAAGTCGTAGTGAGGCATGCGAGGTGGGCGGTTGTCGCGCGCAGCATGGGAGGCGTGGCGGACAAGGCAATCAACCCGCCGTTGCGGAACGGAAGGAACCGCAGACGCACGCCGGTGGGCGCCACGTTCCGAGTTCAGCCGCGGAGATTGCGGTAGAACGCGAGCAGGAGTTCGGCGGAGCGCGCCCAGTTGAATTCGCGTTCGGCGAGTTCGCGGGCGTTGCGGCTGAGCGGAGCGAGCGCGTCGACCGGCGTTTCGAGCACGCGCGCGAGCGTGTGCTCGAGCGCGGCGCGCGGCACGCACCAGCCGGCCCGATCGGCGGCCAATCGGGCCCAGGGGTGGTCGTCGGTCGTGAGTACGGGCAGGCCGGCGGCGAGTGCTTCGGCGACCGGGCAGACGGCGCAGCCCTTGGTTTCCGGCAGGAGGAAAACGTTGGCGGCGGCGTGCGGCGGATGCTCACCCGCGGGCGTGACGAGGATGTGCCCGGCCCCGTCGTGTTTGGCCGCAGCCGCGGCGAGGCGGGCGGTGAGTGCCGGAGAATCGGCGACGATCAACAGCACCCAGCCTCGTGTCGCGAGCCGGGACCAGAGCGCGAGTGCGGCGAACGCGCCGGCGCTGCACGCGACGGAGGCGCAGCAGAGCGCGACCGGGCGCTCGGCGAGGACGGGATGACGTTGCCGCCACCACGCGCGGGCCTCGGCGAGTCCGGCCGCGCCCGGCGCGCGCACGCCGGGCGGAGCGACGCAGATCGGTTGACGGAAACCCGCGGCCTGGATCGCGGCCGCCTCCTCGGTGCTGGTCGCATGCCAGCCGGCGGCGTGCTCGAGCGCCTGTGTGTGGATGAAGATACGTTGCAGCGCGCAACGCGGATGCAACCGCTCGCGCGCGCCGAGACCGAACGCGCCCGCCGGCGAGATCACCAGCGGCGCGCCGTTGCGCTCGGCGGCGAGTCGCGCGTAGTGCAGCGCCCGTTCGCCGAGGCAATGCGCGTGCACGATTTCGAGCGGACTCCGGAGCAGGTGTTGCCGCAGTGCGCGGGAGCGGCCGAGGCAGTGCGGCCGGTCGAGCGCGAAGAAGTGTTCCTCCAGTTCGCTGCGCGACTGGCGCGGCTCGGGCGCGGCGGCGACGAGTTGCACCATCCCGCCGTTGGCCTTCGCCTGGGCGGTGGCGAGTTCGCGCGCGACGGAGAGACGCGTGGCGGCGCGGGCCTGCTGATGGGGAGCGACGTGGACGATGCGCATCCGGAGGCGAAAAGCTGTGCGTGCGAGGGAGCGTTGCAAACGCGGTTCTAGGCGGGGCCGTGCAAAGATAGCTGCTCTCGCGAGCAGCTCCACAGACTGAATCGCCTCGATCGTGACCTCAATCGGCGAGCGCGAGCGCGGCCTCGTCGAGGAGGTTCTCGCGGACCCGCTCCCAGCAGTAGACTTCTTTCGTGGCGCGGGTGGCGGCCTGGCGGGCGAGTTTGAGGTGCTCGGGAAACGCGAGCCACGAATCGATCGCGGCGGCGAGCGCGGCGGGGTTGTCGGGCTGGACGAGCTTGATCGCGCCGAGCGTGGCGTCGGCGATCTCGCGATGGCCGGTGGTATCGGAGGCGATCACCGCGAGCCCGGCGAGCATGTAGTGGAAGGTCTTCTTCGCGACGGTGAGGTCGCGGCCGCGGGTGGCGCCGGATTCGAGCGCGAGGCCGATGTCGTGGCTGGCGATGCGCGGCAGGAGCTCGCTGTTGTGCACGGTGGGGTGGAGCACGATGCGTTGTCGCCAAGCGGCGGGCACGTTTTCGGCGAACCAGGCGCGTTCGCGGCGGCCGAGTTCCCCGCGGAGGTGCACCTCGACCGGGTATTGGATGTGCGGCAACGCGCCGAAGAGCGCGCGCAGGCCCCGGCCGGGCTCGATCTGGCCGGAGAACCAATGGAGCGAGGGAACGCGCGGGCTGCGGCGGTCGGTGGCGGGCGGCGCGGGCGCGTGGAGGTCGGCCAGCGGGAAGACGTTGTAGACGCAGTGCGGCGCCTCCACACCGGCGGAGTCACCGAGCGCTCGCGCCATGGCTCGCGTGGGTGCCAGGCGGTAGCGCGCGATCCGCAGGAGCGTGTGCTCGAGATCGCGGATGGCCTCGACCGGATGCAGCCCCTCCTCCTCGGGCCGGATGATTTCGGAGAACCAGTTCTCGAAATCGACGCCGACGCGATGGCCCTCGCCGGCGAGCTGCCGCACGGGCCAGAGTGTGCTGACGGAGTGGGAGATCGTGAGATGGGCGGCCGCGGCGCGCGCCTCGCGGAGGTGTTCGCGCACGCCGTAACCGAGCCCGGCCGGAGAGAACCGGTGGAACCGCCGCCAGCGCTCGACACCGAGCCGGCGGCGGAGGCGGGGCCCGAGGCCGCGTTTGCGCAGGTTCACGACGGGCACGAAGTGGTAGGGCACCTTGAGCAGCATCGTTTCGTCGCGAGCGATGAGTCGCGGGTCGTACCAGACACCCTGGATGGTGACGTCGTGGCCGGCTTCGGCGAGCGCGCGAGCTTCGCGTTGGGCGCGGGTGGCGTTGCAGAGATGCGAACCGATCAGGATGCGGATGATGGCCATGGCGGAACCGTCCGGCGGATTGCAGGCGGCGGTCCTCTGCGGGGCGAGAGTGAAGTTGCTTGGCGGGCACGCTCGCCCCAGAGCGAGCGGCGAGGTTTACCGGCTGCTTACGAATGCGACCGACGGCGCGGCGGGAGTGCGGCAGCGGGGAAAGCGGCAGCCGCTGTGCGCGGCGGCGCGATGCCGGTAGGTCGGGTGTGAAGCCCGACTTGCGGAGACTCTATGCTGGGCGCGAGGCTCGACCGACGCCGGCGACGGCGCTCAGGCGCAGATCGACTGCCGGATTTCGGCGGCTTTCGCGGGCGAGACGAGACGCGCGATCATCGCGTAGCCAAAGTCCAACGCCGTGCCGGCGCCGCGCGAGGTGAGCAGAGGGCCGTCCTCGACGACACGTTGGTCGTGGAGGATCGCCGGCAATTCGTTGGCGGTGCCGGGAAACGCGGTGTAGCGGCGGCCGGCGAGCAGTCCGGCATCGAGCAGCACGAGGGGCGCGGCGCAGATCGCGGCCACGGTCCGGCCGGCGGCGACTTGTTTCCGCACGAGCGGCACGATGCGCGGGTCGGCGCGGAGATTTTTCACGCCGGGGCCGCCGGGCAGGAAGATCACGTCGAACTCCTGTTGCGCGACGGACTCGAGCGACGTCTCGGCGATGAGGGTGAGATTGCAGCGACCGGTGACCTCCGGCTCCGCGCCGAGCGAGGCGACGACGACGCGCACGCCGGCGCGCCGCAGCAGATCTATCGGCGTCGTGGCCTCGATCTCCTCGAAGCCGGGCATGAGAATCGCGAGAACGGAAGGCGGCTGGCTCATGGCGCGCACGGTAAAAGGCTTGGCCGGTGTCGCAACGGCGTTTGTGTCGCGCGCATGAGCGAAACACTCCGCGATGCGTGGGCCGGACGTTCGTTGCTGGTGCTCGGCGCGGGCTATGTGGGCGGGGCGTTCGTGGGCGAGGCGATTGCGCGCGGCGTGCGCGTGACGGCGTTGACGCGCAACGCGGCGAAGGCGGCCGAGCTGCGCGCGGCGGGCTGCGAGCGGGTGCTCGAGGCCGATCTGGCGACCGACGCGTGGCACACGGCGGCGGCCGGGCCGTACGGGCTCGTGCTGAACTGCGTGAGCGCGGGCGGCGGCGGCGCGGTCGGTTACCGGCACAGCTATGTGGACGGAATGCGCTCCGTCTCGCGCTGGCTCGCCGGGCAGCCGCGCGGTGGGACGATCGTCTACACGAGCAGCACGGGCGTGTATCCGCAGGGCGGCGGCGGACGGATCGACGAGGAGGCGCCGACCGAGGGCGCTGGCGAGAATGGCCGGTTGCTGCGCGAAGCCGAAAGCGAGCTCGCGCGCGGTGCGGGCGCGGCGGACTGGCGGTGGTTCGTGCTGCGGCTGGCGGGGATTTACGGGCCGGGCCGGC
>DATGXO010000130.1:0-15069 GCA_035298965.1 Opitutaceae bacterium
GTGAAGCGGGCGGGCGGCTCGAACTCGCGTTGCTCCAGCTCGCCCGTTTTCTGGAAAAATCCGAACGCATCCGCCGGCGCGTGAAAGCGGCGCTCTATTACCCGGCGGCGGTGCTCACGGTGACGGTGCTGATCCTGGCGGGGTTGATGGTCTTCGTCGTGCCGCGGTTCCGCGTGATCTTCCACGAGCAACTCCGCGGGGCGGAACTGCCGGCGCTCACCCGTGTGGTGCTGGCGGCGAGCGATTTCGTGGGCGCGAACATCGGCTGGATCATCCTCGGCGCGCTGGCACTGGCGGGCGCGCGCGCGGCGCTCGGCGCCACGGTGCGCGGGCGGCTGTGCTTCGACGCGATCGCCCTGCGGACGCCGGGGCTCGGGGAGTTGCGGCGGAAAACCGCCGTCGCGCGTTTCGCTCGCACGCTCGGCACGCTGTTGGGAAACGGCGTGCCGATCCTCGGCGCGCTAGAAGTGGCGCGCGACACGGCGGGCGGCGCGGTTTTTGCCGCAGCGCTCGATCGGGTGCGAGCGCAGGTGCAGGCCGGCGCGACGATGGCGGCGGCGCTCGCCGAAGCGCGACGTTTCCCGGAGTTGCTCGTGAACATGGTCGCCGTGGGCGAGGAGACGGGAACGCTCGCGGAGATGCTCGGCCGTGTGGCCGACGCTTATGACGAAGAAGTGGATGCAGCGGTGGGCGGGCTCACGGCGTTGCTCGAGCCGCTGCTGATCGTGTTTCTCGCACTGACGGTCGGCACGATCGTGATCGCGCTGTTCCTGCCGATCGTGCGGATCATCCAGACGATGAGCTGAGAGCGCGCGGCGCCAGCTGCGGGATCACGGCCCCGGGTCGGGCGGCGGCGGGTTGTCGATCCGGTACACCGGCTGCGGGCGGCCGGCGAGATCGAGCGCGACGTACGTGAACGCGCCTTCGGTCACGCAATGTTCGACGCGTTCGAAATGCCGCTGCACCCAGACCTCGATTTGGATGCGCATCGAGGTGCGGCCCACGCGGCGCAGTTCCGCGAAACACGCCACCGTGTCGCCGACAAGCACGGGCTGGTGAAACTCCATCGCGTCGACCGCGACCGTGGTCACCCGGCAGCGCGCGATCTGGTGGGCGAGGATCGCGCCACCGATATCCATCTGCGACATGACCCAGCCGCCGAAGACATCGCCGGCGGAGTTGGTGTCGGCGGGCATCGCGATCGTGCGGATCACCAGCTGCCCGCGTGGCACGCGGATCGGAGCGGAGTTTTCGGCCATACGCGCAGGCTACGGGGAAACAGCGGGAGCGAAAGACGCGTTTCGCGGGAGGCGAAGGAGCGGCGCGGTCGCGCACCGTCGCGGTCGTTCACTCGACCAGACCGTCCTCGATGGCGAGGCGGACAAGCCCGGCGGTGGAGGTGCAACCGAGTTTGCGGAGAAGGCGTTCTCGGTACGTACCCGCGGAACTGAGACTCACGCCGAGACGCTCGGCGATCTCCTTCCCCTGGTGTCCGGCGACGATCAATTGCAGCACCTGCATCTCGCGCGGGGAGAGGGTCCGCAGGCGTTCGCGCGCGGGACTCGGAGCCGCGCCCGGGAAGAGCCGCCCCGCGGCCGCACGCGTGAGATAGATGCCATCGAGCGACACCGCCTCGATCGCGCAGAACAGCTCCGCCTCGGCCGCATCCTCGGGCACCACAGCCTGGGCCCCGCCGGCGAGGGCCTGCCGGAGCGGCCGCAACTCCAGGGCGGAGGCGAGCACGACGATCCGCGCTGCGGGCACGACCTCGCGCAACTGTTGCACGAGCGACGGGGCGGACGCGTTGGCGAGATCCTGCGACAGCAAGATGAGCTCGGGGACTTGTTGCGACGCCTGATCCACCGCTTCGCCGCCGTCGCCGGTCTCGGCGACGATCTGCCAGTCGGGCCGGCGGCGGAGATGCTCCCGGAGACGCCCGCGCGCAGCGGAGTGGTTGTCGATGATTTGGATCTTCACGGGCGGACGTGGTTTTCGGCGCGGTGCGGTCGCGGGTAGGATCCCGCGGGAAACGGTCTCGGCGCGTGACGACGAGGAGGTTTTCCGCGGTTGGCATTCTCGGCGGAGGAAGGCGTTCGCGAAAGCGAACCGGGCCCCGAGCGAGTGCCCGGGAAAGTTGCGAGCCCCGCCATCAGAGCGGCGGACGGAGGCGTGCGGTTTCTTTTGCTCCGCGCCTTGCCCGCGCCCGCGATCGCGGCGAACGGTGCGCGATGCACGCGGCCAACCACCTCGCGGGCGAGAGCTCGCCGTACCTGCTCCAACACCTCCACAACCCGGTCGACTGGTACCCGTGGGGCGACGCGGCGTTTGGCCGGGCGCGCGCGGAAAACAAGCCGGTGTTTCTTTCCGTGGGCTACTCGACCTGCCACTGGTGCCACGTGATGGAACGCGAGTGCTTCGAGGACGAGGCGGTCGCCGCGTTGCTGAACGCCCATTTTGTGAACGTGAAGGTCGACCGCGAGGAGCGGCCCGACGTTGATCGGCTGCACATGACGTTTCTCCAGGCGAGCACCGGCAGCGGCGGCTGGCCGATGTCGGTCTGGCTCACGCCCGAGCTGAAGCCGTTCTACGCCGGCACTTATTTCCCTCCGGAGGACCGGCAGGGGATGCCGGGATTCAAGACGATCCTGCGTCGGATCGCCGAATACTGGGAGGCGCAACCGGAGCGGATCGCCGAGCAGGCGGAACACGTCGCGCAGGTCCTCGGAAGTCACGAACCGGCGAGCCCGAGCGGCGCGTTCCTGCCCGACACGTGGCGCGACCGCGGCGTGCGCGACCTGCAACGGCTCTTCGATCCGACCAACGGTGGCTTCGATCGGGCGCCGAAGTTTCCCAATGCGGCCCTGCTCGCGCTGCTTCTCGATTACCAGGCGACCGGGCGCGACGCGGCCCTGCGCGACGCGGCTCGCGACATGGCGCTCACCACGCTGCGCAAACTCGTCGCCGGCGGCATCCGCGACCACCTCGGCGGCGGCTTCCACCGCTACACGGTCGACGCGCACTGGCGGCTGCCGCACTTCGAGAAGATGCTCAACGACCAGGCGCAACTCGCGAGCGCCTGCGTCGACGCATGGCTGATCGACGGCGACCCGGCGTTTCGCACCGCGGCCGAGGAATGCCTCGGCTATTTGGAGACGCGGATGCGCACGCCGGACGGGGCCTTCTGCACGGCGGAGGATGCCGACAGTCCCCGCGACGGCGAGAAACACGAGGGCGCCTACTATCTGTGGACGTGGCCGGAGCTCCGCGCCGTCCTCGGCGAGCAGGCGGCGACGGTCTTCGCTCTCGCGTACGGCATCGCGGCCGAGGGAAACTTGGGTGACGAGGAGGAATTCGCCGGACGTAACCTGCCGTATCGCGCGCACGACACCGCCGCCACCGCGGCCGCCTGCGGGCTGGCAGCATCCGAGGCCGACACGATCCTCGCTGCTGCACGCGCGCGGTTGCTCGAGGAGCGCGACCGTCGCCCGCCACCGGATCGCGACGACAAGATCCTCTGTGGCTGGAACGGGCTCTCGCTGTCGGCGCTCGCGAAAGCGGCGGCGCATTTCGCGCGGCCGCGGTGGGTCGACGACGCCGCGCGGCTCGCCGGTTTCCTGCGCGCCAACCTCTACGACGCAGCCACCCGCCGGCTGTTTCGCTCGTGGCGCGACGGACGTCGCGGGCCGGAAGCGTTTGCTGAGGATTACAGCTTCGTGATCCAGGGACTGCTCGATCTCTTCGCGTGCACGCAGGAAAGCCGCTGGCTCGAGTGGGCGCTCGAACTGCAGTCGATGCAGGACGCGTTGTTCCGCGACGAAGCGGAGGGTGGCTATTTCGCCAGCGCCGCAGGCGCGCCGCACATCCTCGTGCGGATGAAAAGCGCGAGCGACGGCGCGGAACCGTCCGCCAGCTCCATCGCCGTGAAGAACAAAGCCCGGCTGGCCGCGCTCCTCGGCGACGCCGCGTGGCGGGAGCGAGCGCGCGCCGATGCGCAAGCGTTCGGCGGCACGCTGGAGGAGGTCCCATTGGCGATGCCGCAGATGCTCGTCTCGCTCGGCTGGCTTGAAGACGCACCGCAACAGATCGTGGTTGTCGGCGAACCCGATGAGGCCGCCACGCAGGCATTGCTCGCCGAGGTGCACCGGCGCTATCTGCCGCGAGCGAGCCTGCTCGTGCTGCACCGCAGCAACCGCGAGTTCTTCCGGCAGCGCGCCGGCTATCTGGCCGACCTTGCCACGGGGGCGGAGGAGGGCGCGCGGGCATTCGTCTGCGAGAACTTTTCCTGCCAGCTACCCGTCACGCGGCCGGAGCAACTCGCGGAGTTGCTCGATCGCCGCGGCACAAACGCGGCGCGCCGCGGATGAGCGGCTCGCGAGGAGGGACGGACGGCAAGAGTCGTGGCGCCGGGGACATTGACGGGGCCGGCGAGTTGCGCATTCTCGACCGCCTCGGGTTGCGACGGCGGCGCACACGCGCCCCGGCCCGAGTCCCAACTACCCACGATATCCCAATGAAATCGATCCGTGTTCTGGCCGCCCTTTCCGTTTTTGCGCTCTGCGCCAGCCTCGCTTCCGCCGATTGCGGTTCCTGCGAGAAGAAGGAGCACTGCGACAAGGAGAAGGCGAAGTGCGAAGAGAAATGCGAGAAGGCCTGCGACAAGAAGGAGTGCACCGAGGCCGACAAGGCGAAGTGCGACAAGGAGAAGATGGAGTGCTGCGAGAAGGCCGCCAAGGAGGGCAAGGCCTGCGAGAAGTGCAATCCGCCCGAGAAGAAGTAAGCGGAGCGCCGAGTACGTGATCACCGCCGCCGCGAACTTGCGGCGGCTTTTTTGTCGGCGGCGCGAGCGGCGAGAATCTCGGCCACCCAACGACGATGCGGCCCGGAGAGCGCGACGCCGTCGAGATCGGCCAACACGATCCAGTGCAGCGACGGCGCTCCGGCGACGGAGGCTGGCAGCGCGCTCGCCGCGATGATGTGGATCGATTCCTCGATGCGGAAGCGCGTGATGCTGCGCGAGCGGCGCAGCAGCAGGTCGCCCGCGCAGGCGGCCGCTTCGGCCAAGCCGAGGTCGGCGGCGGCGGGCAACTCGTGGAGTTCGGCCAACCGGCGGGCGTGGGCCGCGGCGCGATGGAGGAGAAGCTTGCCGTCGCGTTCGCACCAGAGGCGCACGACCTGCCGCTGCTCCGTGCGCGGACGCTCGAGTCGCGGAATCGCGGCCGCCGCGGCGGGATCGGCGGTGGCGCAGTACTCACGCAACGGGCACACCAGACAGGCCGGCGTGCGCGGCGTGCAGACGAGCGCGCCGAGCTCCATCATCGCCTCGTTCCACTCGCCGGGATCCGCCGGATCGAGCACCTGGGCTGCCAGCGGGCGAAAGTGTTTCACCAGTTCCGAGCCGGAGGCGAAAGCGGTGCCATCGGCCGTGAGCCGAGCGAGCACGCGCGCGACGTTGCCGTCGACGCAGGCTACGGGATCGCCGCACGCGATGCTGCCGATCGCCGCCGCGGTGTACGGACCGACCCCGGGCAACTCCTCCCACGCAGCCGCCGTGCGCGGCGGTGTTGGCAGAGCGGCGACGGCACGGGCGAGTTTGTGGAGATTGCGCGCGCGGGAGTAGTAACCGAGTCCTTCCCAGAGTTTCAGGACATCGGACTCCGGCGCGGCGGCGAGCGCGGCGAAATCAGGGAACCGTTCTTGCCAGCGCGCGAAGTAGGGCAGCGCGGTTTTGACCTGCGTCTGCTGGAGCATGAACTCGCTGACGACCGTCTTGTAGAGCGACGGCCACTCGCGCCACGGGAGCGCGCGGCGGTTCGTGCGAAACCAATCGAGCAACGCGCGGCGCAGCGCCGGCAGCGAACGAATCGGGAGCGGTTGAGCCACGCGGCCACGACAACGCGACGCCGGAGCGAAGCAAGCTCGCGGCAAAGGGTGGAGTTGCCGCAAAGGACGGTGCCGACGGCGGAACGCCCTACTTGAGGACGAGTAGACTGACTTGTGGCCGGCAGAAGAAGCGCAGGCCGTGGAGATTGCCGACGCCGCGGGTCGTATGGATCCATCGGTTCTCCCAATGATGCAGGCCGGCGGCGAAGCGTTTGTCGGAGATTGGGGCAAATGGCGTCCCGACGATGGGCAGCCGGAGCTGTCCGCCGTGGGCGTGCCCACAAAGCATGAGATCCCAGTCCAGTGGCTGGAAAAGGCTCTTGGTGTCGGGATTGTGACTGAGGACGATGCGGATCGAGTCGCCCCGCGGCGGTAACGAGGCGAAAGCGACCCCCGGATCGCATTCACCGGCCCATAGATCGCCGACACCGATCAACTCGATCGCTTGCGCCCCGAGCCGGATGAACTGGGAGGAGTTGTGCAGCAGTTGAACACCGGCGTGACGAAGGAGGTCCGCCACAGGAAGAGTGGAGGCATCTCCTCCGAAATGAGCCGACCAGAGACCGCCGTCGTGATTGCCGAGGCAGGCAAAGGTCGGAACGGCCGCGGCAAGTCGGTGGAGCGTGCGCTCGTAGTCCGGCGAGGCGGTGAACTCTCCGGTGATGAAGTCGCCGGTGAGCACTGCGAAATCCGGATTCAAACCGAGCCCGAGCGTGATCGCCCGTCCGACCAGCTCCAGTGAAGCAGCATCGGAGACGTGGAAATCCGAGAGATGGAGAATCCGGAGCGGGGTGGTGCGGCCGAGTGGGACGTGGAGCTCGTCTCCGTCGAGCCAGCGCGGCTCGACCCAATGGGCGTAGCCGAATATCGCCGCTCCCGCGACCACGGCCGAGGTCAGAAACTGCCGCCGCGTAAGCCGGTGCCGGTGAAAGGACATGGGGCCCGCCGGCTACCGCGTTTTCGGGGAAGTTGCTCAGCCGACCCAGGCGCGGGCGTTGTAGAAGAGCTTCATCCAGGGGCCGTCCTCGGCCCACTCGGCGGGGTGCCAGCTGTTCAGGACCGTGCGCATGACGCGCTCGGGGTGCGGCATGATGATCGTCACGCGGCCGTCGCGGGTGGTGAGCGAGGTGATGCCGCGGGGCGAGCCGTTCGGATTTAACGGATACTGTTCCGTCGCCTGATGCTTGTTGTCGACGAAGCGGGCAGCGACGAGACCGGAAGCGTCGCACGCGTCGAGCGCGGCGGTGTCCTGGAACTCGGCGTAACCTTCGCCGTGCGACGAAGCGATCGGGAGGACGCTGCCGGCCATGCCCTTGAAGAGGATGCTGGGGCTGTCCTCGAGGCGGACCGAGACGAAGCGGGCCTCGAAGCGCTCGGAGCGGTTCTGCACGAAACGCGGCCAGTGGTCGGCGCCGGGGATGATCGAGTGCAGGTTGCTCATCATCTGGCAGCCGTTGCAGACGCCGAGGGAGAACGTGTCGGGCCGCGCGAAGAACGCAGCGAACTCGGCGCGGGCGCGCTCGTTGAAGAGGATGCTCTTGGCCCAGCCTTCGCCGGCACCGAGAACGTCGCCGTAGCTGAAGCCGCCGCAGGCGACGAGGCCGCGGAAATCCTTCAGCGAAACGCGGCCGGAGAGGATATCCGTCATGTGGACATCGACGGTGCGGAAGCCGGCGCGGTCGAACGCGGCGGCCATCTCGACTTCGCTGTTCACGCCCTGCTCGCGCAGAACGGCCACGGAGGGCCGTTTTGAGGCGAGAGGTGAAAGGCGAGAGGCCTGAGTTGCGGCGGCGGCGAGGTCGAAGGTGAGCTTGGGCGAGATGCCCGGGTTGCCGCGGTCGAGCTTGAGCTGGAACTCGCTCTCGGCGCAGGCGGGGTTGTCGCGGAGCGTGGCGATGCGGCGGGTGACATCGCTCCAGAGCGCGCGGAGCTTCGGGAGATTCTCGTTGTAGATCTCCTCACCGCCGCGGCGCACGCGGAGGGCGAAGCAGGAGTTGAGCGTGCCGATGCGCGTGGTGCAGTTCTTGAAGCCGTGGCGGCGGAGTGTATCCGAAACGTCGTCGAGGTCGGCGGCGCGGACCTGCAGCACGGCGCCGAGCTCCTCGCTAAAGAGCGAGGCGAAGGCGTTGTGGCCGACGGGCACCTCGAGATCGACGCCGGTGTGGCCGGCGAACGCCATCTCGACGATGGTCGCGAGCAGGCCGCCGTCGGAGCGGTCGTGGTAGGCGAGGAGTTTCCGCTCGCGGCCGAGCTGCTGGATGGCGGCCCAGAAATTCTTGAGGTCGGTCGGGTTGTCGACGTCCGGCGTGGCTTCGCCCATCTGCGAGACGGTCTGCGCGAGGATGGAGCCGCCGAGGCGGTTCTGGCTGCGGCCGAGGTCGATCAGGAGGAGGACGGTGTCGGCTTCGCGCTGCAGCTGCGGCGTGACCGTGAGGCGGACGTCGGCGCAGGGCGCGAAGGCGGAGACGATGAGGGAGATCGGCGCGGTTTCGCGCTTCTGTTGGCCGCGGTCCTTCCAGACGGTGGACATGCTCATCGAGTCCTTGCCGACGGGGATGGTGATGCCGAGGGCGGGGCAGAGCTCCATGCCCACGGCGTGGACGGCGGCGTAGAGATCGACGGCGTCGCCGGGCACGGCGGGCGCGGCCATCCAGTTGGCGGAGAGGTTGACCTTGCCGAGGTCGCCGATCTGGGCGGCGGCGAGGTTGGTCAGCGCCTCACCCACGGCGAGACGGGCGGACGCGGCGGCGTTGTTGACGGCGACGGGAGTGCGCTCGCCCATCGCCATCGCCTCGCTGGTGTAGGCGGTGAACGAGGACGCGGTGACGGCGCAGTCGGCGACGGGCACCTGCCAGGGGCCGACCATCTGGTCGCGGCACACGAGGCCGGTGACGGAGCGATCGCCGATGGAGATGAGGAAGGTCTTGTCGGCGACGGTCGGGTGGGAGAGCACGCGCTTCACGGCCTCGGCCAGCGTGAGGCCGTAGAGGTCGAGCGGGAGCTGCGGGCGCGGGAGCGACTGTTCCTTGCGGTGCATGCGCGGCGGCTTGCCCAGCAACACCTCGAGCGGGAGGTCGATCGGTTTGTTGTTGAAATGTGGATCCTCGACGACGAGGCGCTTCTCCTCGGTGGCGTCGCCCACGACGGCGAACGGGCAACGCTCGCGGCGGCAAAGCTCGGTGAAGGTCGCGAAGCGCGCGGCCGGCACGGCGAGCACATAGCGCTCCTGCGCCTCGTTGCACCAGATCTCGAGCGGGGACATGCCCGGCTCGGCATTCGGCACGGCGCGGAGGTTGAAACGGCCGCCGCGGCCGCCGTCGTTGACGAGCTCGGGGAGGGCGTTGGAGAGGCCGCCGGCGCCGACGTCGTGAATGAACGAGATCGGGTTCTCGGCGCCCAGCGCCCAGCAACGGTCGATGACCTCCTGACAGCGGCGTTCCATCTCGGCGTTGTCGCGCTGGACGGAGGCGAAATCCAGATTCTCCTGACCGGAGCCGCTGGCCATCGAGCTGGCGGCGCCGCCGCCGAGGCCGATGAGCATGGCCGGCCCGCCGAGGACGATGAGTTTGTCGCCCGGCTCGATCGTGCCCTTCTGGACGTGCTCGGCCTTGATGGCGCCGAGGCCGCCCGCGAGCATGATCGGCTTGTGGTAGCCGCGCAGCTCGGTGGCTGTCGCAACGGGGATCTTGGACTTGGGATTCGAGATCTGAGATTTCGACGTATCCGGAAGCTTGGCCTGCGCGCCGGCGGCGGGGACTTCCTGTTCGAAGGTGCGGAAATAGCCGAGGATGTTCGGGCGGCCGAACTCGTTGTTGAACGCGGCGGCGCCGAGCGGGCCGTCGATCATGATGTCGAGCGCGGAGACGATGCGGCCGGGTTTGCCGAACTCCTTTTCCCAGGGCTGGACGGCGCCGGGGAGTTTCAGGTTGGAGACGGTGAAGCCGGCGAGCCCGGCTTTCGGCTTGGAGCCGCGGCCGGTGGCGCCTTCATCGCGGATCTCGCCGCCGGAGCCCGTGGCGGCGCCGGGGAAGGGCGAGATGGCGGTGGGGTGGTTGTGCGTCTCCACCTTGCAGAGGATGTGGATGTCCTCGTCGTGCGCGGCGTATTCGTGGGTCTTCGGGTCGGAGTAGAACCGTGCGGCGCGGTGGCCCACCATGACGGCGGCGTTGTCCTTGTAGGCGGAGAGGATGCCGTCGCTGTGCAGCTGGTAGGTGTTCTTGATCATCTGGAAGAGCGAGCGGTCCTTGGCGGAGCCGTCGATTTCCCAGGTGGCGTTGAAGATCTTGTGGCGGCAGTGCTCGGAGTTGGCCTGCGCGAACATCATCAGCTCGACGTCGTGCGGGTCGCGGCCGAGCGCGGTGAAGTTTTTGACGAGGTAGTCGATCTCGTCGTCGGCGAGCGCGAGGCCGAGCGCGGTGTTGGCGGCGACGAGCGCGGCGCGGCCTTGGGCGAGCACGGGCACGGCGGCGAACGGCTTGGGCGTCTCGTGACGGAAGAGCACCTCGAGTTCCTCGAAGTTCTCGAAGACGGCCTGCGTCATGCGGTCGTGGAGGCGGGCGGCGATGAGTTTGGTCTGGGACTCATTCGGCGTGGAGCCGCCGAGGTCGATCCAGTAGGCGACGGCGCGCTCGACGCGCTTCACGTTCGCGAGGCCGCAGATCTGGGCGATGTCGGTGGCCTTGGAGGACCAAGGGGAAATGGTGCCCGGGCGCGGGGCGACGACTTGGAGCAGGCCGGTGTGCTCATGGGCGGCGTGGGTCGGTCCGTAGGTGAGCAGTTTCGCCAGCACGTCCTGCTCGGCGGCGGTGAGCTCTGCGGAGGTCTCGGCGACGTGGATGAACGCCGTGGCGACGTCCTTGACGGGGAGGCCGGCGGCCAGGAGGTCCTGGACGAGCTTTTGCGTGCGGAAGTCGGAGAGGGCGGGCGCGCCGCGGAGGATGAGCATGGGAGAAAAAGTCGCCTCTAGTGCCAACAGGCGGGACGGCGGTTGCCAACGGAAAACACCGCCCGGTGGCGCGTCGCGTCGTCGCACGAAAACTGGGGCGAAGAAAAGCGTCGAAATGCCGACGGATGCGCCTATCCAGTTGGGCGTCAGCCCCAATTCTTTGCTCCTCCTTTCTCGGCGCGCCGTGTCTGGGCCGCAGTCGGTGTCGCGCCGGAAACCATGTCCATCCTTCGAATGATCCGGATGCCCCGCTCGATGTTGCGGGCGGCTCTGGCCGGTGCGCGTTTGCCGGCCCGGCTCCTGTGTGCCCTCGCGCTATGGACCACGCTGCCGCACACCGGCTTCGCGCAGCCCGCGACGGGTGCGACGGCAACGGTCCTCCCGGCGCGCACGATCACCAACCCGGACGAGGTCTGGACGATGTCGACCGAGGAGCGCGGCCGCGTTTACCCGCTCGAGATCGAGGGGCGCGTGAATTTCTACGACGCAGCCTGGGGTAGCCTCTGGTTCGAGCACGAAGGGCAGGGCCGGTATGTGCGGCTGGCGAATAGCGCGCCGTCGATGCGCAACGGCCAGCGCGTCCGGATCGAGGGCACATTCATTCCGAATCAAGGGCTCACCGCGGATCGCGTGAAGGTTACGGTGCTCAGCGAGTACGAACCGATCGCTGCGATCGAAACGAAAGGGCGGATCACCGAGGTGCGCTCCTTCGACCGCAAGGTCGTCGTCACCGAGGGGTACGTCGACGAACAGCAGCTCATCGACAGCCAACACCTGCGGCTGATGTTGATCGTCGAAGACCGTCGCGTCATCTGCTGGGTACCGCCCGATCCAAACGCCGCGTTGCCGGACTGGCAGGGCTGCTTCCTGCGCGTGAAGGCGGTCTATTCCGGTCGGCTCGATCCGACCGGCACGGAGGCCTCGGTCGAACTGTGGACAGCGCGCCAGAGCGATGTCGAGGTGCTCGGCTCGATCGCAAACGATCCGAAGTTTTCCGCGCCGCTCTCGAGCACCGTTTCGCTCTCGAATCTGCCGGTCGGCTCCACGGTGCGGTTGCGCGGGCAGATCCGACGGCGCGATCTGGGCTCGAGCTTCGTGTTGCGCGACAACGGCGGCGAGGTGCTGGTGCGTTCGCTGCAAAACGAGCGCGTGCCACAGGGCGCCGAGATCGAAGTCGTGGGGCGCACCGCGGTATCCGGCTCGCGTTGGGTGTTGGAGTCGGCGCTCTTCCGGCGGGCGATCGGCACCTTGACTTGGCAGGAGGAGAAACCGGTCCTCGATCGTGTCGACCGAATCCGCCAGCTCACACCAGCCGAAGCTTCCGAAGGCCGGTCGGTCGCGATCAGCGGTGTGGTCACCTGGTCACTGCCCGAAGCGGATTTCTTCTTCATCCAGGATCTCAGCGGCGGGGTGCGCGTGAATTTGTCCGCGGGCACGCCGCCGCCACCGCTCCAGAAATCGGGCACAGTCGTCGGCACGACCGCGCGCGGCACCTTCGGACCGGTGGTGAGCCTGCGTGAGTTCGACGACACCGGCTCGATGGCGCACCCGTTCCCGAAGCGCATCACCTACGCGCAGGCGATCAGCGGCGCGGAGGACGGCCAGTGGGTCGAGATGCGCGGCTTCATCCGGCGCACCGCCTCGGAGGGCGACTGGCGCTGGATCTATGTGACGACGCCCGATGGCGAATTCGTCGGCCACCTCCAATCGCCCGTGAACTTCGTCGCCACGCCGGGTTCGCTGCTGCGCGTGCGCGGCGTCTGCGAGGTGACGACCGACGCCAAGAACCGCGTGAGCGGCGTGCGGCTGCGCGTGCCGTTTCTCCACGATATCCTGATCGAAGAGGATGCACCGGCCGAGGTGTTCGACCTCCCGCTGCGGCGGATCGCCGACCTGCGGCAGGTGTTCTCCATCGAGGAACTGGCGCGTGCGCGCGTCTCGGCGCAGGTCGTGCACCACGTGCCGGGGCAGTACATCGTCGTGCAGGACGGCGAGCACGGCATGACGATCTACAGCCGCGAGCCCGGCCAGCTCACGCCCGGAGATACGATCGAGGCTGTCGGTATCATCGGCCAGGACGGCGCCCGCATGGTGCTGCGCGAAGCGGTTTTCCGCCGCACGAAAGTCGCGCCGGCGCCCGCCCCTGTGATGCTCACGGATGGCGCCCTGCAGGACCCGCAGAACGACTTCCGCCTCGTGCGCGTGCAGGGCCGGCTGCTCGATTTCTCGCAGCACGCGGATCGAGTGCATTTCACGCTGCTTGGCGAAGGCCAGGTGTACGACGCCACGCTCGACCACCCGGTCGGCGCACCTCCGATGGCGAACTACAAACCCGGCGTGACGCTCGAGCTAACCGGCATCTATCGGCTCGAGTTCGACGACTTCGATCGCCCACGCGGTTTCCAAGTGCAGCTGCGCTCGGAGTCCGACGTGGTGGTGTTGGTCCCGGCGCGTTTCTGGACGGTGGGGCGCGCGCTCGCCGCGGCCGGCGGACTCTGCGGCTGCCTGTTGGTTATCTTCGGCTGGCTCGTCGCACTGCGCCACCGGGTGCGCGTACAGACGGAGCAGATCCGCGAGCAACTCGAGAAGCAGGGCAGCCTCGAGTCCGAACTGGAGCGCGCGCAACGTTTCCGCTCGCTCGGGCTGCTCGCCGGCGGCCTCGCGCACGACTTCAACAACCTCCTCACCGGCATCCTCGGCAACGTCACCCTCGCGATGCTCGACGAGCGAGTGATGGCGTTTGCCGGCGAGAGCCTGCGCGACATCGAGGCCAGCGCGAAACGCGCCCGCGACCTCACGCAGCAGCTCGTGACATTTGCGAAGGGCGGCGATCCGTTGCGCGAGGTGATCGTGCTGCCGGATCTCCTGCACAACGCCGCCGGCTTCGCGCTCAGCGGAGCGAAGGCGCGCGCGGCCTTCGATCTCGCCGTCGGGCTCTGGCCCGCGCACGCCGACCGCAACCAGCTCGGGCGCGCGCTGCAAAATCTCATCGTCCACGCCCGCAGCTCGATGCCCGAGGGCGGCATCGTCGCGATCAACGCCGCCAACGAGACGATCGATACCGCGACCGGCGCGCTCCAGCCCGGCCGTTACGTGCGGTTAACCATCGCCGACCGCGGCCCGGGGCTGGCACCGGAACGACTGCCGGGTTTCTTCGATCCGTACGCCGCGACGAAATTCGGCGACGACCGGTTCTCGCTCGCGATCGCGTACTCGATCGTGAAACGGCACGGCGGCAATCTCGAGGTCGAGTCCGCGCCCGGCGCCGGCACGACGTTCCGGATGTGGATTCCCGCCGCCGCCGAGCAGCCGGTCGCGGCTGTCGCCGAGCCGTTGCAGGAGGTGATGCCGATCTCCATCGCCGGCACGCGCGTGCTGCTGATGGACGACGAGCAGACGATTCGCCGCCTCGGCGAACGCCTGCTCACGCGTCTCGATTGCGAGATCCGCACCGCGCCCGACGGCGAGACGTGTCTGCAGCTCTACCGCGAGGGGCTCGCCGCCGGCCGCCGTTTCCAGATCGTGATTCTCGACCTCACCGTGCCCGGCGGCATGGGCGGCGCGGAGTGCATGGCGGAGTTGCTCAAGATCGACCCCGACGTGCGCGCGATCGTCTCGTCCGGCTACTCGAACGATCCCGTGATGGCCAACTTCCGCCAGCACGGTTTCCGCGCGGTTGTGCCGAAGCCGTACGCGGTCAACGTGCTCGCCGACGCCATCACCCGCGTGCTTGGCGCGCCACGTTGACCGCCGTCGATTCGTGAATCGAAACTGAAGGTGCTCGCGGGCGACGCCGCGGACGGGCGGCGTATTGCCAACACCGAGCCGCGCGTCTACGCAACCGACCCATGAGCGATGCCCCCTCGACAGTCTCGGTCTGGAAGGCGCAGGTCGTGGCCGGCGCCGGCACGTTGTTCGCCTTCCTGTGTGCCGGGATGTTGGTGGCGGGCGGCTACGCGCTGCTCGCGATCCCGGTGCTGCCGTTCGCGGGCGTGTGCGTGCTGCTGCTGCTCGTGTACGGTCCGATCCAGGCGGACCAGAACGGCATCTGGATGGACGGCTCGCTGGAGTCGGTCGGCATCGCGTGGGCGGACGTGCGCCAGATCCGTTTCGGGAGGTTTCAACTCGTGATCGAAGGGGAGGGGAAACGGCTCGTGCTGCCGAAACCGTGTTTCTGGACCGGTCCCGGCAGCGCCAAAGTGCTCGAGTACCTGCGGCTGTTGGCGCGCGATTATTGCACGCCG
>DATGXO010000131.1:0-16443 GCA_035298965.1 Opitutaceae bacterium
TGTCGCGCAGAAACTCGCTCGTGACAACCGAGATCGTCTGCGGAATATCCTGGATACTGGTCGCCACTCGCGAGGCGGAGAGCGCCATCTGCGAGCGGTAGGGGTTCTCCTTGTTCTCGTTCACCTCGAACTGCGGCAGGACGACGATCTCGCTGTCTCCAGTCTTCGAAGCCGCGGCCGGCATTCCGGTCTGCCCGTCGGCTGGGGCGGCAAGCGCGGCCGCGAGGCCGGAGCAGAGCAAAGCTACACGTGTAGGGGTGTCTTTCATGGACTTGTGTTGGCTGCTTTGGGGTTTGCGCGCGGGACATCGGCATCCCGCGCCTGCGTCCCTGAAACCCCACCCGTGCGCCCCGTAAAGCGGCGGCAGCGCTCGCAAACTGACACAAAACGCTCATCGGCCCGCGACATCCCACACTCCGGCTCCGGTGCCGATCACTCACCGAACCGCGTTGGTCGAACCGTCCGGAAAGCGTTACTTTCGCACCTGTTCGCCCCGCCGCGCATTCTCGACGCCAACGCCGCGCAACTCGTCGAAGCCCGTGACAACCGCCTCCCCTTCCGTCTCCGCGCCATTCCGCCCTCTCGACCTCGCCGGACGCTGGCGGATCGTCTTCGGAAACCGCGGCACCGACTCGCTTGCCCCCTCGACCGGGTCGCTTGCGGCCGACATCGAGATCCTGCTCCCGGCCACCACCGAGACCGCCGGCCTCGGTTCGCTCAACGCGGAAGCGCGCACCGCCGGCCTCACGCCCGTCCGCCGCTTCGTCGGCCCCGTCTGGTACGAGCGCGAGTTCACCGCGCCCGAAGCATGGCGCAGCCGCCCTCTCCGCCTTTTGCTCGAGCGGACGAAGCACACCACCGTCTGGGTCGATGGCCGCCGCGTCGGCTCCCGCGCGTTGCTCACCGCGCCGCACGAGCACGACCTCGGCCCCCTCTCGCCAGGCGAACACCGACTCACCCTCTGCGTCGACAACTCGCTCCAACCCGCGCCAGGCGACAACCACCAGATCTCCGAGCACACGCAGGGAAACTGGAACGGCGTACTCGGCCGCCTCGAGGTGCGTGCGCTGCCGCCGGTCCGCCTCGAGCACATCGCCGTCACGTCCGATCTCGTCGCGCGCGCGTTTCAATTTCGTATCCGCCTTTCGGGCCCCGCGATCGGCTCCGGCTCAGTCGCGATCGCCGCCGAGAGTGGCAACCACGCCGGCGCAGCGCACCATCCGCAGCCGCTCGTCGTGCCGCTCTCCACCGCGACACTCGCCAGTGGCGAAGTCACGCTCACCTACCCGCTCGGCGCCGGCGCGCGCCTCTGGGACGAATTCTCGCCCGCGCTCTATGGCCTCACCGTCCGCCTCGAAACTCCGTCCGGCATCGACGAGCGCACACTCACGACCGGCCTGCGTGAGTTTCGCGCCCGCGGCACGCAGTTCGCCATCAACGGCCGCACCACGTTCCTTCGTGGCGAGGTCAACTGCTGTGTCTTCCCGCTCACCGGCCATCCGCCGATGGAGGTCGCCGGCTGGCGCGACTACTTCCGCGTGCTCCTCGAGCACGGGCTCAACCATGTGCGATTCCACAGCTGGACGCCGCCCGACGCCGCCTTCACCGCCGCCGACGAACTCGGGCTCTACGTGCAGACCGAGCTGCCGTTCTGGGGCGAGTGGAACGATTCGATCCGCACCGCGTTATTTCCCGAGGGGCAGGCTATCCTCCGCACCTACGGGCACCATCCATCATTCGTCGCACTCACGCTCGGCAACGAGCACCGTGGCGACCGCGCACCGATGTCATCCCTCGTCGCCACACTTCGGGCACTCGACCCGAGCCGACTCTACGCCGAAGGTTCCAACAACTTTCTCACCGCGCCCGCGCAATCGCCCGCCGACGATCTCTGGATCACCGCCCGCGTGCCCGACCGGAGCAGCCTCGGCCACTTCGCCAACGTCCGCGGTTGCCACGCCACGCCGGACGGCCCCGACGGCCATCTCCAGATCGGCTCCGGCGGCACGCGACACGACTACAGCGCCGCAATCGCGGGAATCCAGATTCCGGTGGTGAGCCACGAAATCGGCCAATTTTCGATCGCACCGAACTTCCACGAGATCCCGCGCTACACCGGCGTGTTCGCCGCGCGCAACCTCGCGCACTACCGCGAGAAATGCGCCGCCGCCGGCCTGCTCGCCGATGCGCCCGCCGCACACCGCGCCTCCGCGAAGCTCGTCGCCCAACTCTACCGCGAGGAGATCGAAGCCGCGCTGCGCACGCCCGGTTTCGGCGGCTTCCAGCTGCTCGGCCTCCAGGATTTCCCCGGCCAGGGCACCGCGCTCGTCGGCCTCTACAATGCGCTGCTCGAATCAAAAGGCGCGATCACACCCGAGGAGTTTCGCCGTTTCTGCGCGCCGCACGTGTTGCTCGCGCGTTTCGATCGCCACACCTGGACCGCCGGCGAAATCTTCTCCGCCCACATCAACCTCGCCCACTACGGCCCCGTCGATCTTCCCGGCGGAACCCTCACCTGGGCGCTCATCGCCCCGGCGTCCGACACGATCCTCGCCACTGGGACTTTCGCGACACTCACCGTGCCCTCCGGAGGACTGCGTCGCCTCGGCGAACTACGCTTCCCGCTCCCGGCCATCACCTCGGCTCAGGCTGTCGAGTTGCGGCTTTCCCTCACGGCCGGCGCCGAGTCCGTCTCCACCGAGTACCCGCTCTGGCTCTACACGACCATTTCCGTAACTGAAACCGGCTTCGCTGAAACCGTTCCGGTTCCTGCCACGCCCGAAGCCAGTTCCCGGGATCCCCGATGCCAGCTACAGCCGCCCATCATCCTCCGCACCTCCAGCCTCTCGTCTCTCGTCCCTCGCCTCGCCTCCGGCTCCCGCGTGCTCCTGCTGCCCGACGCCGCACATCCGTTCGCGCACTCTCCCGGCGGCGCGTTCATGTCCGATTTCTGGTGCTGGACGATGTTTCACAACAAACCCGGCACGCTCGGCCTGCTCATCGACAATGACCACCCCGCTCTCGCCGGTTTCCCCACGGCCGAGCACTCTGACTGGCAGTGGTTCCACCTCGCGCAAGCCTCGCAATCGGTGGTGCTCGACTCGCTGCCGCGCACGCTGCGCCCGATCGTTCGCGTGATCGACAACTTCGACCGCTGCCACAGTCTCGGTCTGATCTTCGAAGTGCAGGTCGGCCCCGGTTGTCTGCTCGTCTGCGCCATCGATCTCCCCGCGCTCGCCCCCCAACACCCCGAGGCCTGCCAACTTCTCGCGAGCCTGCGCGCCTTCATCGCCTCCGACCGTTTCGCCCCGACCGTCTCGGTGGAGCCAGCCACCCTCGCCGCCGCTCTCGAAACGTCCGTACCCTTCGGCAGGTCGTAGCGAAGCCCGCCAAGGGCTTCGTTCCCGGGTAACGGTGTACGAACAGAAGCGTTCGAACAACAACATGGGTTGGGGGATTATGTCCGCAGTTGGAGCCGCATCGGGTCCTACGGCACAATCTAGAAACTCTGCCGCGTGATCGATTCGGTCGATAAGCTATAGCCGACCCGTTTTCCGCCATCACGATTCACCCCGTTTCGCGCCCCTTCTGCCGGCCGATCCGCATTCCGAAATCCGCACTCCGCAATTCTACTCACCCGCCCTCGCCCTGAGCTGCCCGCAGGCGCCGTCGATCACGGCGCCACGCGGTCTCCGGAAATGTGCGACGATGCCGCGGGCGTGCAGCTCGTCGAGGAACACGCCGACCGTCTCGCGCGGGGGCGGCTCGTAGGCCACGCCGCTCAGCCCCGGGCCGGTCGGGTTGTAGGTGAGCAGGTTCACGTGCATCCGGCGTTTCTCGAGGAGCGTCGCAAGCTGGCGCGCCTGCTCGGGCGAGTCGTTCACACCGCGCAGCAGACAATATTGGATGTTCACGATTCGGCCTGTCGTCTCCTGGTAGCGGTCGGCGGCGGCGAGCACTTCCTCGATGCCATAGCGCCGCGCTGTCGGCAACAGGCGTTGCCGCGTGGCGTCGTCGGGCGCGTGAAGAGAGAGCGCGAGCGCGACTGGCACGCCGCTGGCGGCGAGTTCGTCGATCTTCGGCACGAGGCCGACGGTCGACACCGTGATCTGCGCAAAGCCCACCGCGCCGAGTTCGCCCCAACCGATCCGGTGCGCGGCCGGAATCACCGCCACCAGATTCGCGAGCGGTTCACCCATGCCCATCATGACGATTGTGCGCAGTTCCTTCCCCACGCGCGCGGCCTCGCGGCGGAGGTGGAAAAACTGCTCCACGATCTCGCCGGCCGTGAGGTTGCGCACGAGCCCGCCCTGTGCCGTGGCGCAGAAATCGCAGCCCATCGCGCATCCAACCTGTGTCGACAGACAACCCGCCGCGCGCGCGGAGCGCCCATCGGCCATCAGCACCGTCTCGACCGTCTGCCCGTCGGCGAGCCGCAGCAGAAGCTTCACCGTGCCGTCCAGATCCTCCTGCCGCGCGGCGACGGTGCACGTTGCGAGGCCGAGTGCCTCGACGCGTTCGCGGAAACGTTTCGGCAGCTCGAGCCGCTCCCACTCGATCGCCCCCGACCCCATGTAGTAACGCCGGAGCAGTTTCCGCGCATGCACCGCCGGGTGGCCCCAAGAGGACACCAATGCTTCGAACTCGGGCATACTCAGATCGGACAGCGGACGCACCTCGTGATCCACGCAACGCCGCCGCCAAATGCCAAGCCGCCAGCGCGCCCATCCGAGCGCCGACAGCGTCGGCAGAAGGCAAGCAAGCACACAGAGCGGCTCCGATGAAACAGAACGGCAAGCAGAAGAACCACGAATTTCACCATGGGCACGGATCCGAAGCCCATCCGTGGAAATCCCTGTAATCCGTGGCGCACGGGCCCGCCGCTTCTCCTCCGCCCGGAGTCCCCCCGACGCCTCCGCTACCTCCTCCTGTCGTCCGTGGAAATTGAAGCCCCCAGCCGGAACTCGGAGGGCGGCAGGCCGCTCCAGCGTTTGAAGGCACCGGAGAACGCGTAGAGGCTCGAATAGCCGACCTGCTGCGCGATCAGGTCGAGCTTCGCCGAAGTAGAGCGCAGCAACGTGCACGCGCGCTGCATCCGCAGCTGCAGCAGATGCGCCATCGGGCTGCGTCGGTAGTGCCGTTGGCACAGTCGCCGCAGGTGCTCCTCGCTCACGGCGGCGGCGCCCGCGAGTTCGCGACCGGTCCAATCGCGGGCGAGATCGCCTTCCACGCAGTCCCACAATCGCCAGAGCCGCGCATCGAGCGGGGCGGCGCCGGCGAGGCGGCGCGCGAGCGTCTCGACCGCGGAGACTAGCGCTTGGAGCAGCGCCGGTTCGCGCGCGCCCGCAGCCTCGCGCGTCAGCATCTGCAACGCCGCCACGAAATCGCCGGCGTCGGCCTCGACGAGCCGGGCGCGGTCGCCGGTGATCACCGGCGGCCCCTTGTTGTCGTCGAAAAACACCCACGCAATCTTCCATGATCCCCGGCCGGCGACCTCGAAGGCGTGGAGCACGTGCACCGGCGCGAGCAGCACCTGGCCCGCGCGCCAGTCGACCACGCGGCCGTCGATCAGGACCTGGCCCGCCCCGCCGTAGCACGCGACCACGTGGCTGTAGGGCGAATGCGGACGCACCATCCGGTACGGCGGGCGCAGCTCGCCATGGCCGACCCACACCAGCTGCGCGGTGCGCAGCGCCGGGCAATGCTCCCGGTCGAGCACCCACTCGCGGCAGCGCGGGCCGATGAGGTGGGTTTCGCGTAAATCCTCGGGGGTGGGCAGCATTGGCGGGAGTGCGGCGCCATGGTTTACTGGGCCGCACTCACCCCGCGCAAGACCCTCCTCCATGAAACGACTTACCCTATTCCTCGCGCTCGCGCTGGCCGCCACTGGCCGGACCGCCTCCCAACCCACCACTGCCGTGCAAATCGATCCCGCCGCCGCCTCCGTCCCGATCAATCCGTTCGTCTACGGCCAGTTCATCGAACACCTCGGCCGCTGCATCTACGGCGGCATCTGGGCCGAGATGCTCGAGGACCGGAAGTTCTATTTCCCCGTCACCGCGGAGTTCGCCCCGTATCAGGGGCTCAAGCCCAGCGCCGGCACCTCGGATTTCAACGTCGGCAATCTGCAGCAGTCGGCCTTCCCGGCGCTCGTGGCGTCGCCGTGGGAAATCATCGGCACGCCGGCCGGAGTCGAGATGATCAAGGAGCAGGCGTTCGTCGGCGAACACTCGCCGCTGATCCGCGTCGGTCACGGCATTCGCCACCATAAACTCGGCATCCTCCCGGAACTCGACTACGTCGGCTACGTGTGGGCCCGCCCCACCGGCGACCGGCCGACCACCGTCGAGGTTGTGCTCGTCTGGGGCAACGATCCCGCCTCGCGCGCGACCCAGCGACTCACCTTCGCTCCCGGAGAATACAGCCGCCAACCGTTCACCCTCCGCTCGCGCGGCCGCACCGATGAAGCCCGTCTCGAACTCCGCGTGCACGACGCCGACGCCCTCGTCGGCACCGCCTCGCTCATGCCGGGGGACAACATCCGCGGCATGCGCCGCGACACGCTCGCGTTGCTCAAGGAGCTCGACAGCCCGATCTACCGTTGGCCGGGCGGCAACTTCGTGAGCGGCTACGAATGGCGCGACGGCATCGGCGACCGCGACCGCCGCCCGCCCCGCGGCAACCCCGCCTGGACCGGCGTCGAGCACAACGATTTCGGCACCGACGAGTTCCTCGACTTCTGTCGCGAAATCGGCACCACACCAATGATCGCCGCCAACACCGGTTTCGGCGACGCCTACTCCGCCGCCCAATGGGTCGAGTACTGCAACGGCTCCGCGCAGACACTCGCCGGCGGCTGGCGCGCCAAGAACGGTCACGCATCGGCGTACGACGTGAAACACTGGTGCGTGGGCAACGAGATGTTCGGCCCGTGGCAGCTCGGCTTCATGCAGCTCCACCAGTACGCCCTGAAGCACAACCTCGTCGCCAAGGCGATGCACGCGGTCGACCCGTCGCTCGTGCTCGTCGGAGTGGGCTCGATCGACAAGGTCAACAAGGACAACGATCCCGAGCAGGTGAAGCGCGGCGTCACGTGGACCGAGGGCATGCTCCTCTCCTGTGCCGATAATATGGATCTCGTCTCCGAGCACGTCTACGACGGCCGGTTGCCGTGGGAACCCGACCGCAAACGCTCCGCGCTGCTCCAGCATGTGACGCTGCTGCGCGACGCGATCCGCCATGTCGCGCAACGCCACCGCGGGCTCCAGGCGCGGTTGCCCAACCTCGAGGGCCGCGTCGTTCCGATCGCGCTCGACGAGTGGAACTATTGGCATCGCGAATACGTCTACGGCGAACTCGGCTGCCGTTACGATCTGGCCGACGGGCTCGGCATCGCCGCCGGACTGCACGAGATCTTCCGCCACAGCGACCTCATCCAGATGGCGCACTACGCGCAGACGGTGAACGTCATCGGCGCACTCAAAACCACGCGCACCGCCGCCGAGCTGGAAACCACCGGACTCGTGCTCGCGCTCTATCGCGCCCATTTCGGCCAGATCCCGGTGCAGATCTCCGGCACCTTCGAGCCGCTCGATCTCGCCGCCGCGCGCTCCACCGACGGGCGCACGCTCACCGTGGCCGTCGTCAATCCCACCACCGAAACGTGCACGTTGCCGCTCAGAATCGCCGGCGATCGCGTCCTCGGCCGCGCCACGGCGTGGACGATCGCCGGTCCCGACGAGACTGCCGCCAACACCCCCGGCCAGCCGCGCGCGATCGACATCGTCAGGGCGGAGGGCATCGACGCCACGCAACCGCTTCGGCTCCAGCCGCTGAGCTGCACGCTCGTCGCGATCCCGCTGGAGTAGCATTCAGTGGCGGCAAGTCCCCAATTCTGGACCTTGCCCCGATCCTTCCCAGTACATTGGCTGCGGCCCGCAGGAGGTGATCCACCACCTCCTCGCACCCGTAGCGCACCGATGCCACCCACCATCCCGCTCTCGCGCGCGACCCACCGCGCGCCATCCGGTCAGCGAGCAAAGCAGTTTTCCACCACCATGGCCGGTGGCGGTGCGCACACGCTCCGGTGCGCGGCGGTATGGGGCCTCGTCTGGATCGCCGGCGTCTGCGCGAGTGCCGGCACCGATTCGTTCTGGCGGCCGGTTGCGGGTCTGCCCACCAAGACCGTGACCGCGTTGCAGCAGACACGGGACGGTTACCTGTGGATCGGCACCTACGAGGGGTTGATCCGGTACGACGGAGTCGACTCCACACTCTTCGACAACCAGATGGCGCCGTCGTCGCACGACGTGGCGGTCACCGCGCTATACGAGGCGCCCGACGGCACCCTGTGGATCGGGCACGAGCACGGAGCGGTGAGCTCGTACAAGGATGGTACTTTCACCGAGTACCCCGCGCGGCCGTGTTGGAGAGCCGATCGCTACCATGCGATCACCAGCGACAACGCTGGCGACATCTGGTTGCTCGACCGCCGCGGCGAACTGGCGCGCCTGCGCGACAAACTCGTGCTCCATCCCGAATGGGGCGGTCGCGACAGCATCTGGGGGCTCACGCGCTCGCACGACGGGCGCCTCTGGGTGATCAACGGCGGCCGACTCTCCGAGTTGATCGGGACGGAGCTCCACGTGGTCTCCGGTCCGCCGGATTGTGCCGATGCCGTGCAAGCGATCGTGCCGGCCGCGGACGGTGCGATCTGGTGTATCGCCGCCGGCCGGCTCTGGCAGAAGACCGCCGATGGCTGGACCGGCGGCACCCAAACACTCGAGATCGGCGAAGTGCCCGTCTCCTCCGCCCTCGCGACGACCGACGGCCGCATCTACCTGACCACCTATGACAAGGGCACGCTCGAACTCCTGCCGGGCGAACCGCGCCCCGCGCAACTGTACGGCCACGGCACTGGCCTGCCTTCGAGCTGGGTCGTCACCGCCTGCGAAGACCACGAGGGCGGCGTCTGGCTGGGCACCGGCAAATCGGGGGTGCTGCGGCTGCAACAGCGCAAGGTGACGATGCTGGAGCCCCCCGACGCCTGGCACGGCCGACCGGTCCTGACGTTGTGCGGGACGCGCGAGGGCGGGTTTCTCGTCGGGACCGAAGGAGCGGGCCTGTACCGGATGCAAAGCGACGGCAGTTGGTCGTTGTTCAACGCCGAGTCCGGCCTGCAGAACACCTACGTCTGGGCCGTGCACGAGGACAAAGGCGGCAAGCTCTGGGCGGGCACCTGGCGCGGGCTCGAATGCGCGGAGGGCGCGCGGTTCTCCCCCGCTCCGGGCACCGGAGATTTCCGTGATCCGGTTTCCGCCTTGGCGCCGTCGCGGGCCGGAGGACTTTGGGTCGGCGGCCGGCCGGGGCTCGCCCACTACGCGGAGGGACGACTGCGCTGGGTCGAGCCGGAAGACGGCCGTAAGCTGCGCGACATCCGCAGCATCCTCGAGGCACCCGACGGCACGGTCTGGGTGAGCACCAGCGGCGGCGGCATCGGCCGTATACGCGATGGCGAGGTGCGGCAGTTCACCACGGCCGACGGTCTAGGCAGCGTGTTCGCGCACGGGCTGCTGCTCGATGCGGACGGCTCGCTTTGGATCGCCACGCGCGGTGGTGGGCTGAATCGTTTCAAGAACGGCCGCTTCGCCGCAATCCGCACCGAGCACGGCCTCGGCAGCAACGGCATCTCGCAGGTCGAGGACGACGGACTCGGTTACCTCTGGATGAGCTCCCGCGAAGGCATTTTCCGAGTGAGCAAAGCCGAACTCAACGCCTGCGCCGACGGCACGCTGCGACAGGTCCACTGCCAGACCTACGGCCCCGCCGACGGGTTGCCCGCCATCGCTTGCTCGAGCTCGCAACCCGCGGCCGGCTGCCGTGCAGCGGACGGCCGGCTGGTCTTCGCCACCGACGCGGGGTTGGCATTGATCGATCCGCGTAACGTGGCGCCCAACACATTACCACCCGCGGTCGTGATCGAAAGCGTGCGCAGTGGCGCCCGAGGCGAACGGCTGGCGCCGTTTTCCCCGGAGGTCGAGCTCGGGCCCGGCGCGAAGCGGATCGAGATCAAATACACCGGCTTGAGCTACGCCCAACCGGAGAAAGTCCGTTTCCGCTGCCGCCTCGACGGCTTCGATCCGGAGTGGGTCGCGATGGGGACCCAGCGCCGGGCCCTGTACAGCTACCTGCCGCCGGGGCGCTACGTTTTCCACGTCACCGCGTCCAACAACGACGGAGTGTGGAACAAGGACGGGCGTTCCCTGACGCTCGTCGTCGCGCCCTACCTCTGGCAAACGCTCTGGTTTCGCCTGCTGGTCGGCACGTTGGCGGCGGGAGCGGTCGGCACGCTGATCTGGTTCCAAGCACGGCGTCGCCTGGTGCGCCGCGTCGCGGTGCTCGAGCGCGAGCGCGCGATCGACGCCGAACGTACGCGAATCGCAAACGACATGCACGACGACATCGGCGCCGGGCTCACCCGCATCAATCTGCTGTCCGGCACGACGTCGGCGGACCTCGACGACCGCGCGCACGTTGAACAGGTCCTGCGACAGATCCACGAGACGGCGCGCAGCATCACGCGCGCGGTCGACGAGATCGTCTGGGCGGTCAATCCGCGCCACGACACGCTCGAATCGGTCGTGAACTATCTCGAGCGGATCGCGCAGGACATGCTCGGCGCAGCCAAGATGCAGTGCCGGCTCGATCTGCCGGTGGATTTCCCCGATTGGCGCCCGAGTTCGGATGTGCGCCACCAACTCTGCCTCGCCTACAAGGAGGCGCTCAGCAACGCCGTGCGCCATTCCGGCGGCCGACGCGTGACGATCTCGTTTTCCCTCAACGCGAGTGGTTGCGTGCTCACCGTCGCCGACGACGGTCGCGGCCCCGTGCCGGCAGCGGCGCCCGCCGCGACGCCACGCGTCACCTCGGGCAACGGCATCCCCGGGATGCAGCGCCGCCTCGCCCGCATCGGCGGCACCTGCCAAATCCGCGCGGGCCGGGCCGGGGGCACGGAGGTCGTGTTTTTCGTGCCCACCGCCGCTTTGGCCCGCCACTGATGCCGCGCGAAAAACAACGGGCCCGCGTTCCGGTGTTGCCCTCCGCCGATCCGCCCGCGCAATCCCCACGCCCAGTGAGCATCGCCGTCGCCATCCTCGAGGATAACCGCGAAGTCCGCGCCATTTTTTCGGACTGGATCCGCAGTGCCGAAGGTTTTCGGCTGGTCGCGGAGTACGCCAACGTCGAGAGCGCCCTCGCCGGGCTGCCGCAGGACAACCCCGACGTCGTGCTCGCCGACATCAACCTGGCCGGCAGAAGCGGCATCGCCTGCGTGCAGGAACTCAAACCACGGATGCCCCGGACGCAGTTCGTGATGGTGACCGTCTTCGAGGACAGCGAGCACGTGTTCGACGCGCTCACCGCCGGCGCCTCGGGCTACCTCACCAAACAAGTCTCGCGCGAGGAGTTGCTTGCCGCGGTACGGCAGGTGCACGAAGGCGGCGCTCCGATGAGCAGCTACATCGCGCGCAAAGTGGTGCAGTGGTTCCAGTCGCAGCAAACCAGCGCGCGCATCCCGCCGGAAAACCTCTCCGCCCGCGAAAGCGAGATCCTGCGGCTGCTCGCCCGCGGCTACGCCTACAAGGAAATCGCGGACGAACTCGGCGTGGGTCTCGGCACCATCAACACCCATGTGCGCCGGATCTACCGCAAACTCCACGTGAGCTCGCGCAGCGAAGCCGTCTCGCTCTTCGCCCCGTTTCCCACCGAGCCACGCGCGCCGAGCGAGCCATCGGCTTGAGCGGGTGTAGCCGGATCGCAGCCCGGGCGGAGCGGAGACGGCCAGCCAAGCGTAGTGCACCGCGTGTCGCCGCCCGTTGGGGGTCGTGCCGGCATTTGCGCCATCCCGCGTCGGCGGTTCGCCGCCCCGGTAACGGCATCTCGGGAAACCGCGCCCACGGTTTGCCGCCGCGGCAGGAGGCCGGCCGCCGACCTATCATAGTCTCCTATGACATGACGCGCCGCCCTACGAACCGGTATGCTGCCGCCCGCTCGGCCGCCGGTTGGTCTGGCATCACGCTCCATCGCTGCCGCCTCGCGGCACCCCCACCACCATTCCGCTACGCTCTCCGGTTCCGCTCCGCCCGCAGTTCCCGTCGTCCCGCCCAAGATGGCCCGAACCGCAGTCCAGCTGAACAACCGCGTCACAGATTTCCAAATCCCCTAACCATGCTCCGCTCATCCCTGCTAACGTCCCTGTTCGTCGCCATGTCCCTCGCCGCTTCCGCCGCTTCAGCCGATCCCGCGCCGCAAACTCCGGCCGGCTTCAGCATCCGGCGCGGCACCAACATCAGCCATTGGCTCTCGCAGGACTTCGGCTGGGCGCCCCGGGACCAGTGGTTCACCGAGAAGGACGTGCAGTTCATCGCCCGGCAGGGCTTCGACCACATCCGCCTGCCCGTCGACGAGAAGGAGTTGTGGACCACGGCGGGCCGCCCGATCGAGGCCGAGTTCGCGCGGGTGATCAACGCCGTCGAGTGGTGCCGCAAGGCCGGCCTGCGTGTGATCGTCGATCTCCACACGCTCAATTCCCACCACTTTAACGCCGCCAACGAAGGCCTGAAGATCACGCTCTGGACGGACCCCGTCGCGCAGGAGCACCTGCTCTCCCTCTGGCGCGATCTCTCGAGCCACCTGCGGCGCTTCCCCGTCGACCTCGTCGCTTACGAGATTCTCAACGAGCCCGTCGCCGATACGCCCGAGGACTGGAACAAGCTGTTTGCGAAATGCTACACGATGCTGCGGCAAGCCGAGCCCGACCGCGTGCTCGTCGTGGGTGCGAACCGTTGGCAGATGCCGGAAAACCTGCCGTTCCTGAAAGTCCCCGAGGTCGACAAGAACATCATCCTGAGCTTCCACACGTATGCCCCGATGCTGTTCACCCACTACAAGGCCAACTGGGTGCCCACCAAGGTCTACACCGGACCGGTGCACTACCCGGGCCCGATCGTGGATGCGGCCACTTTCGCCAAGCTCACCAAGAACTACGACGAAAGCCTGAGGAATCAGATCGGCAACGCCTCCGAAAACTGGGGGCCCGCCCGCCTGCGTCAGGAATACGAGCCCGCCATCCGGCGCGCGAAGGAGCTCGGCCTCCCGCTCTACTGCGGCGAGTTCGGCTGCCTGCCCACCGTGCCGCGTGCCGACCGCCTCGCCTACTACCGCGATCTCGTCGCGATCTTCGATTCCGAGGGCATCGCCTGGGCGAACTGGGAATACAAGGGCGACTTCGGCATCTACAAATGGCTCGGCCTTCCCGCTCTCTGTGGGAAACCTGACAAGGACCTGATCCGCACTCTTGTCCCGGCGAAATGACCCTCCCAGCACGGGCGGCTCCGTCCGCCCGTGCGACGTTCACCGCGAAGGCACGCCGCCCATGGGCACACCGTCCCTCCCCACAAGCCGCCGCAATTTCCTCGCGCAAGGCATCGGGCTCACCGCCGCAGCCTTCGCCGGCCCCGCACTGAACCTCGCCGCGGAAACGCAGCCCACCCCGGACGCCGCCCCTGCCGGCACAACCTTCCCGGCCGATTTCGAGTGGGGCGCGGCGACCGCGGCCATCCAGGTGGAAGGCGCCGCGACCGAAGATGGACGCGGTGACAGCATCTGGGACACGTTTTGCCGTCAGCCCGGGCGCATCGTCGACGGCGCCTCGCCCGCGATCACCTGCGACCATTACCACCGCTACGCCGCTGACATCGCGCTGCTGGCCGAACTCGGGGTAAAACACTACCGGTTCAGCATCGCCTGGCCGCGCATCATCCCCGAGGGGCGCGGCGCCGTGAACGAGAAGGGCTTGGATTTCTACCGTCGCCTCGTCGACTGCCTGCGCGGGCACGGCATCACGCCGCACGCCACCCTCTACCACTGGGATCTGCCGCAACCGTTGCAGGATCGCTACGCCGGTTGGCAGAGCCGCGAAGTCGCCGCCGATTTCGCCGATTATGCGACAGCCGTCGTCTCGCGCCTCGGCGACCGCATCGACCGGTGGATCACGCTCAACGAGATCACCACCTTCGTCTGCTACAGCGGTTACGGGCTGCCTGGCGGCAAACCGCCCCACGCGCCCGGGATCATCCTCGCTTCGCCGCGCGAGCAGTCGCAGATCATCCATCACGCGCTGCTCGCCCACGGGCTCGGTTGCCAGGCGATCCGCGCCGCCTCTCCCCGACCCTGCCGGATCGCCGCCGCCGAGAACTTCCTGAGCTGCGTTCCGATCATCGAGACAGCGGAGCACATCGAAGCCGCGCGCCGCGCGTTTGCCGATTCATTCGTCAACGGCGCCATCCTGCACCCGCTCCTCCACGGGCGTTGGGACCCGCAATGGGCGGAACTCCACCGTGATAAACTGCCGGAGGTGGCCGACGGCGACTGGCGGACCATCGCGCAGCCGCTCGATGAGCTCGGTTTCAATTGTTATACCGGCAGCTACTTCAAGGCATCGCCATCAAACCGCGGTTACGACGGAATCGCGTTCCCCTCGGGCTATCCCAAGGGCGGGCTGCCGTGGTTGAACATCATCCCCGAGGCCGTCTACTGGGGCGTCCGGCTCGTTACCGAACAACTCGGCGCACGGCGGATCCCGGTTTTCCTCAGCGAGAACGGGCTCTCCGACAGCGCCACGGCGGACGTGACCGGTTTCGTGGCCGATGTCGATCGAGTCGCCTATTCCCGCGCCTATTTGCGCCAGCTCCAGCGTGCCCACGCGGAAGGTTATCCGGTAAGCGGCTACTACCATTGGAGCTTCCTCGACAACTTCGAGTGGGCCGAAGGATTCAGGAGCCGGTTCGGACTGGTCCACGTCGATTACGCCAGCCAGCGGCGCACGCCCAAGCTCGGCTACCACTGGTACCGAGAGACGATCCGCGCCGGCCGCCCGCTGTGAGGCCGCGTTTCGATGTGAATCAGCGCCCTACCCGCCGATGACCTACGAATCCGCCAGCCTCGCTGAAGCCGAGCGCACCTGCCAGCCGGCCAACAGCGGCACGGGCGCAGTCATCGAGTTTCCCACGCCCGAGCCCGCGTGCCAGTTGCTGCCGCTGCGCGAAACGCTCCTCATCGGCCCGACCTGCCGCGAGTCCGTCGTCTCGAGCGACCGTGTCCCGCAGCTCGCGGCTGGGCGGTTCATCTGGGTCGGTATCAGCGAGGTTCGCCCGCCCTATCGCATCGTGCGACCGCGCACGAAATACTCCCACGTCGTCGCGTCGCTCCACGGCCACGGAAAGGTGCTGCTCGACGGCCAGATCGTCGATTGGCGCGCCAATCAAGTGCTCGTCAGCCCGCGGGGCGGCTTGCACGCGTTCGAGGCTTCCGGGCCGGAGCCGTGGACCATCGCCTGGGTGTTCTATCAGGACTCAGCAGGCGAGGCGGCCGTGCCCGGACACCACACCCGGTGCATCGATGCCGATTGCTCCGACTTCGCCCAAGTTCTCCAGCTATTGCTCAAGGAGACCTCCGGGGAACGCGACGAGCCGACCATCCAGTCGCTCGTCGCCCTGTTGCACACGCACACGCAACGTCTGGTAGGCAATACCAACACCGACCAGCGACTCGCCCGACTCTGGCACAGCGTCGAAGCCGACCTGATGTATCCTTGGGATGTCGAGAATCTGGCGAAGAAGGCCTTCCTGAGCGCCGAGCAGTTGCGCCGGCTCTGCCATCGTTATCACCGGAAAAGTCCGATGGCGCATGTCCGGGACCTGCGGATGCACTACGCCTCGGGTCTTCTGCGCTCCTCGGCGTGCAGCGTGGAAAACGTCGCGATCCAAGCCGGCTTCGCATCGCTCTACTCGTTCTCCGCCGCCTTCAAACGCTGGAGCGGAGTCTCCCCCGCGCGGTTCCGTAGCAGCCGCGTGTGAGCTGGCGGCAATGCCGAGGATGGCTCGTGGCGCAGGACTTCGGTCCGCATCGGCCGACTGTAGGCCACGTCGCCGACGTGGCTTCCGACGTAGGTCCGGACCCCGCGTCGGCGCCAAATCCGAATCGGTAGGCATCGGTATTCATTGGTGGCCTTTTCCTCCGCTACCGCGTCTGCACCGGGCCGCGATCCACGATAACGTTCCTGCCGCGCGGTAGGACGCACGGCTGCACACCGGTCGAGGCCGCTCCGACCCCGCGTCCATCTGCAGTTCCACTCGTCTCCAGCGTAATGGCAGCGGTCCGCGTTCGGCGCAGCGTCCATCCCCAAAAACAAAGCACCCGGCAGTAGCGGCCTCTGTCCGAAAACAGAGGTGACGCTCCTGCCGGGTACCACGTACCCGGCCCGGGCTATGACTCCGGGCCGGCGATCAAGCCCCCCAAAGGACCGATCAGAATTCGAGCGTGTTCGTGAGCGTGATCACCCGCGGCTCCGGAATCCGGTAGGTACCGGCAGAACCATCGGGCTGC
>DATGXO010000132.1:0-2609 GCA_035298965.1 Opitutaceae bacterium
CGGTTGAGCGGTCGCACTCGGGCGCGGGGGCGGAAAAGCGCTGGCAGAGCGCGGCGCGCGGCCTGTAACGTCGCGGCTCGTTTCGCCGTCCCTCCCGTCGCATGCATCTGCCGCTCATCCTGGCTTCCGCCTCGCCGCGCCGGCGCGAGATTCTCGCGCGGCTGGGTTTCGTGTTCGCGGTGGTGCCCGCCGATGTCGCGGAGCACGAGCCGGCGGCGACCGAGACGCCGCGCGAGATGGTCGCCCATAACGCCGCGCTCAAGGCCGACTGGGTCGCCGCACGCCACCGCGACGCGATCGTGCTCGGCGCCGACACCACGGTGTTTCTCGACGGCGACGTTTTCCACAAACCGCGCGATCTCGACGACGCGCGCGCGATGCTGCGGCGTCTTTCGGGCCGGACCCACTCGGTCTTCACCGCGGTCGTGGTGCGCGCGAAGCATTGCAACGCCGCGATCGGCATCGAGAGCCGCGTGAGCTTCCGCCCGCTCGACGACGCGCTCATCGACCGTTACTTCGCCGGCTGCCATCCGCTCGACAAGGCCGGCGCCTACGGCATCCAGGATGGTGGCGAACTGATCGTCGAGCGCTACACCGGCTCGCTCACGAACATCATCGGCCTGCCCGCCGAAGAGACGAAACAACTGCTCGCCCGCGCAGGTCTGACGCCGACACTGTAGCCCCCGCCGATGATCGAAATCCTGCCGCCCCCAGCTCCGGAAGTGCTCGCCGCCGAGCGCCGCCGCCGTGAAGAGGCGCGCGCCGAGCGTTGGCCGATGGCATTCGCGCTCCTCGGCACGATCGTCTTCCACCTGCTCGCCTACCTCGGCGCGGAGAAGATGCCGTTCATGGGGAACCGCTTCGACGACGTGCCGAGCGATGACCAGTCGCTCCGCGAGAAATACGAGCAACAGGAACTCACGTTTCTCCTCGCCGACGACGCGCCGCCGGAGGCGCCGAAACGTTTCGTCGAGATCAACCCCGATGCGCCCGAGAACGAGCCCGGCAAGACCGACAACTTCGGCGCGCGCAACCAGCAGGCGGCGCAGCCCGAGCCCGGCACCGACCACAACGACCGGCCGAAGACCTCCGGCGAAGCCGAGGATTCCACGGCGATCGTGACCGGCTCGCGCGAACAACCCGTCGAGTCCGCGCCGCTTTCCGGCGCCAACGGCCAGAACGGCACCGGCATGCAGGCGGTGATCGTCGGCGATCCTGCGCAGCCGAAGGCGACCGAGCCGTTGCCCGGCTTCGAGAAGCTCACCGGCGACAATCCCGATGGCATCGGCACGAACATCGGCTCCGCACCCAAGGGCAGCGCCGAGGACGAGAAACACCAGGACGGCAAGAAGGACGGCACGACCAGCGGTCAACAGATGCTCGCCGTGAGCGGCGGCGGCATGCCCGGCCAACCCGGCCGCCCCTCGCCGAAGCCGCGGCCGAAGTTGCAAAACGTGCGCCCCGCTGTGCTCGCGAATCAACCGCTCTCCGCCTCGAACGCCGGCGTGATCGGCGTCGACGCGAAGTTCAGCGAGTTTGGCGACTACCTCCAGGAGCTCATCGATACTGTCGACGCGCAGTGGCAGAAACTCGTCGGCGACATGACGACCTATCCGCCCTCGCGCTCCGTCGTCACGGTGCGGTTCAAACTCACTTCCCAAGGCGAAGTCGAAATCCTCGATGTCGTCGGCGAGCAGACCACCGGGCGCGTCGGCACGCTCACCTGCCTCGACGCGATTCGCGCGCGTGCGCCGTATCGACCGTGGACCGCGGAGATGGTCCGCGTGCTCGGGATGGAGCAGGAGATCACGTTCACGTTCCACTACTGGTGAGCACCGTAGCGAAAACCTTCTGGCAAACGCTGCCGCTGGTGCGCGGTGTCGAACTGCTCGGTCACGATGGCAACGGCCTCGGCGCGCTCGCGAAACCGGCCGGCGTGCTCTCGCATCCCAACGAGCCCGGCCGCGACCGCGGGCGCGCGTTGCTCGATGCCGAGTACGATCTCGAGGCGGAATGCTTCGTCTGGACCGACGCCGCCAGCGGCGACATGCGCCGGCTCTGGCTGCTCAACCGCCTCGATTCGGCGACCTCCGGCGTGATCCTCGTCGCCGCCGACGGAAAACTCGCCGCCGACGTGAAGGCGCAGTTCCAGCGCAAGGCGATCGCGAAGACTTACGTGGCGCTTGTCTTCGGCACGCCGCGCGTGCCGCGCGAGACGTGGCGCGATCGGATGGCTGTGGAGCGGAAGGGCGGGGTGGTGCGCTCGTCCGCGGCCGGTGGACACATCCCGGCCGAGAGCGATTGCCGCGTACTGCGCACCGCGCGCGGAGCGCAACCGCTCGCGTTGCTCGAATTGAAACCGCGGACCGGTCGCACGCACCAACTGCGCGTGCAGTGCGCGCGGCGGCAGTTGCCGATCGTCGGCGACCAGACGTACGGCGATTTCCGGCGCAATCGCGAGTTCGCGAAACTCGCGCGCACCAAGCGGCTTTTCCTGCACTCGCCCAGGATCTGCGGTTCGCCGACGACGAGCGAGTCGGTCGTGGTGTCCACGTGCAACCGGGCCGAGCTCTACGTCGCGTGCGACGACGTGGGCACCGCTCGCGAGG
>DATGXO010000133.1:0-8633 GCA_035298965.1 Opitutaceae bacterium
AGGTAGTAGGTGATCGTCGTGCCGGCCTGATAGGTGAACGGCTGGCGCAACGTGAGCGCCTGCACCGAGGAGCCGGGGATGAGCGCGTAGGAATAGGAACCGGTGCGCGCGCCGCCGGAGCTGCGGGCGGCGGTGCCGGAGACGATCCAGTTTTCAAAGGAGGTCTCCTCGTCTTCGGCGCTGTCGGCGAACGCGGTGAGCGTCACCGGTTCGCCTTCCTGAAGCTCGTAGTAGCTCGATGTCGAGCAGGCGGGCCAAGCGAGGGAGAAGTCGCGATCGGTCGCGGTCTGCTCGGGCACGGCGGTGCGGAGCGTGGCGATGTCGAACGTGGCGGTCGTGCTCGCGGCGGAGAAATCGGCGAGGCGGAGCCAGGTGCGTGTCGCCGAGGCGCTGCTGCGCGCGTACTGGGAGCCGGTTTGGTAGAGGAGGGCGTTGGTGTAGTCGTTCCCTGTCTCGTCGCGGAAGCCGCTGGCGAGTCCGTTGGTGCTGGTCCACACATCGCCGGGCTCGGAGGAGGCGGTCTGCGCGCCGAGGGAGTTGTTGCCGTCGGCCTCCTCGATCTTAACCGCGGGATGGTCCCAGGTGCCGAGGTCGTTGTTCTCGCTCGCGCTGGCGATGTGGTAGACGAGCAGGCCGGGGTAGATCGCGGTCGTATTGTCGAATCCGATGCGAGCGCGGTTCTCGACGAGGAAGTACTCGCCGTTGGCCGTGCCGTCGCGCAGGAGGCCGACTTCGGGGTGGTCCTCCACGCTGGCGAGCGCGACATCCGCGCCGGAGTGCAGCACCGTCGGTGTGACGAAGCCGAGGAAGCATTTGCTCCACGCGTCGAAATGCGCGGGCGCGTTGCCGAGCGAGCCGTTCCACGAGCCGCCCGCCATGAGGCTCCAGTTGCCGAGCCCGTCGCTGGTGCCGCTGTAGTCGTAGAGGTCGGGCAGGCCGAAGAAGTGGCCCAACTCGTGGCAGACGACGCCGATCCGGACGATGCCGGTGTTGGAAGCGAGGCCGCGCAACGCCGGCTCGGTGTGGTAACGCTTCATCGACACGCTGTCGGCGGTGGCGGGCGCACTGGTCTCGCCCTGATGCGACCAGATGTAGCTGGCCGGTGCGCCGCTGTACTCCTCTCCATGTCCGGAGTGGATGATCGTGAGGCAATCGACCCAGCCGTCGCCGTCGGAATCGCCCTGCGCGAAGTCGAAGCCGGCCGCATTGGCCGCCGCGATGGCGTCGGTCACCATCGTCGAGGCGCGAGCATCGTCGTTGTCACCGTAGTATGCTTCGTTGTTCGGCAGCTTCACCCAGGCGGTGACGAGGCTGTCGACCGTGAGTTTTCCGTAGGAGACCTCGCGGTAGTAGTCGCGTACGGAGCCGACCGCGCCATCGGCCGAATAGTTGGTCGTGTTGAACAGGGCAGAATACTCGGCGGTGGCGGTGCGGCCGTGGGCGGCGAGCACCGTGGAGTTTGCCGAGTCCCAGTGGTCGGCGAAACAGGCGAGGATGACGACGTTGCGAACGGTCTTCGTGCCCGAGACGGGAATCGGCCGCACGGCGGCGGTTGCCGTGCTCTCGGTCGGCAACTCGTCCACGGCGGAACTCGCGCTGGTGCGCGCTCTCGGTGCGACGGCCGCCGCTTCGGGGTGGCGCGTCTGCTGGCGCTTCGTGCGGATCCGCTCGCGCAGATTTGTGGCGGTCGGCCGGGCGTGCGGCCGCAAGCCGTGGCGTACAGGATCCGTGGCACCCACGCGCGCGCCGCCCACGGCGCGGAACTCGGCGCGGTCGGCCGCGGGGCGGGCGTACTCCCAGAAACCGCTCCGGGCGTCGCGCACGACGGCGTAGCCGTCGGTCGTCTCGTCCCACGAGAAGAACTCGTCGCCACGCCGCACGAGGCGGACGACGGAGCCGTCGGGTTGTTTCGCCTCGCCCGGCTCCGGCGCGGCTGGCACGGCGTGGAGCGAGATGGCGGTTACGAGGCCGAGGAGTGCGGCGGTGGGGCGCCGGAGCGAACCGGAGGGACGGAGTTGTGCCATGGCGACAGGGATGGCCCGAGGGAGGTGGCCAATACGCCACCCGGCAATGGGAAAAGCTCCGAGCGTCGTCGGCTCGAGCATGGCCGCGAGGTGTCCGCGCTTGCACGGCGGCGGCAGGGCCGCCTCTGTGGAACGCTCATTTCCGCCACCGATGCCCGACCCCCGCGACCTGCCGATTTACGAGATCCAAACTGCGCTCCTCGACGGAGTGCAGGCGACCGGACGCGTGGTCGTGCAGGCGCCAACTGGCTCCGGCAAATCGACGCAGGTACCGAAGATGTTGCTCGCCGCCGGGCTGCTCGAACGCGGGCAGTGCGTGGTGCTCCAGCCGCGGCGCATCGCGGCGCGCCTGCTCGCCAAACGCGTCGCCCAGGAGCTCGGCGTGCGGCTCGGCGACGAAGTCGGCTACCAGGTGCGGCTTGATTCGCGCGTGTCGGACAAGACGCGGATCCGTTTCGTCACCGAGGGAATTCTGCTGCGGCAGATGACGTTCGACGCACACCTGCGCGGCGTGAGCGCGCTCGTGTTCGACGAGTTCCACGAGCGCCACCTCGACGGCGACATCGGTCTCGCGCGGGCGCTCCAGATTCAGCGCACGACGCGGCCCGATCTGATCGTCATCGTGATGTCGGCCACGCTCGATGCCGGGCTGCTGCAAAACTACCTCGCGCCGTGCTCGGTGGTGCGCAGCGAGGGGCGCATGTTTCCCGTGGCGACCGAGTACGAGCCGCGCGCAGTGGATCTCGAGCGTGACGACATCTGGGAGGTCGCAGCCCGCGCGTGCGCCCGCATCGTGGCGAAACAGCCCGCGGGCGACGTGCTGGTGTTCATGCCCGGCGCGTACGAGATCAACCGCACCGTCAACGCGCTCCAGTACCAGCGAGAGCTGAAGGACTGCCTGGTCTTCGCGCTGCACGGCGAAATGTCGCCGGATGACCAGGATCGTGCCGTCGAGCGCTACGAGCGACGGAAGATCATCGTGGCGACGAATGTCGCCGAGACGTCGCTCACGATCGACGGCGTGACGGCGGTCGTGGACAGCGGGCTCGCGCGCCTGGCGCGTTTCGATCCGCACCGCGGCATCAACACGCTGCTGGTGGAGAAGATTAGCGCCGCATCGGCCGACCAGCGCGCCGGCCGTGCGGGCCGAACGGCGCCCGGCGTATGCCTGCGGCTCTGGACGGAGCGCGAGCACGCGCAGCGCGCGCCGCAGGAGTTGCCGGAGGTGAAACGCCTCGATCTCGCCGAGGTCGTGCTGACGCTCAAAGCCGCGGGCATCGATGATGTCGCCGGTTTTCCATGGATCGAGCCGCCGGACCCGAAGGCGCTCGCGCGGGCGGAGGAGCTGCTGCGCGATCTGGGCGCGGTAAAAGTGGCGAACCCGGATGGCGGGCGTAAAGCCCGCCCCACCGACGGATCGCGGATCGATGCGGGGGCAGGCTTCACGCCCGCCATTTCGTCCATCACCGAGATCGGCCGGCGGATGCTGAAGTTTCCGGTACATCCGCGGTACGCGCGGATGTTTCTCGCAGCGGAGGAGCATGGCTGCGTGCGCACGATCGCGATGATGGCGGCGCTCACGCAGGGGCGGTCGTTCCTTTTGCGCAACGTCGACCGCGGCGTCGAGCAGGCGCGCGAGGATCTCCTCGGCATCGAGACCGAGTCGGACTTTTTTCTGCTCATGCGCGCGTACCGCTACGCGGAGCAGGCGCGGTTCTCGGTGGACGCGTGTCGGCGGCTCGGGATCCACGCGCAGGCGGCGCGGCAGGTGGCGCCGTTGTTCGAACAGTTCCTCGAGATCGCGCAGGTCGAAGGACTCGACATTGCGGAGCGGCGCGTCGACGGCACGCTGGTGCGCAAGTGTGTGCTGCTCGGTTTCGTCGACCAGCTCGCGCGGCGGCTCGACGCCGCGACGCTGCGCTGCGAGCTCGTGCACCGGCGGCGCGGCTCGCTCGCCCGCGAGAGCGCGATCCACGACGCGCGGCTGTTCGTCGCCGCCGAGATCAGCGAGATCGGCGGCCGTGCCGGAGAAGTGAACACGGTGCTCGGCCTCGCAACGGCCGTCGAGGAGGCGTGGCTCAAGGAGCTGTTTCCCGACGACTGCGACGAGACGGTCATCACCGATCTCGATCCAAACACCAAGCGAGTGACGGCGCGCCGCGAGCGGCGTTTTCGCGACCTCGTGCTCGAATCGAAGGAGGGCGCGGAGCCGCCGGAGACCGAGGCGGCGCAGATCCTCGCGCGATTGGTGCTGGCCGGTGACCTCAAGATCGATGCCTGGGACGCCCAGGTGGAGGAGTGGATCGTGCGCGTGGCGCGGTTCGCCGAATGGTTTCCCGAGATGGAGGCGCACCCGATCCGCGACGAGGACCGCGCGATGCTCGTCGAGCAGATGTGCTACGGCTGTCGCGGCGTGAAGGACGTGCGCAACCTCGACCCGTGGCCGGTGCTGCGCGACTGGCTCACGCCCGAGCAGTTCGCGGCGATGGAGACGTTGTTGCCCGAACGCATCGAGATGGCCAACGGCCGGCGCTCGAAGATCAGCTACCCGAAGGACGGCCCGCCGGTGATCTCGGCGCGCATCCAGGAGCTGTTCGGCGTGGAGAAGCTCTCGCTGGCCCGCGGCCGCGTGCCGTTGAAGATCGAGGTGCTCGCGCCCAACCAGCGTCCGCTCCAGGTGACCGACGACCTCGCGCGTTTCTGGCGCGAAGTGTATCCGGAGATCAAGCCGGCGCTCTCGCGACGCTACCCGCGCCACGAGTGGCGGTAGCGACTGCGGCTTGTGGAATGCGGTGTGCCGACCAGCCGACCGCGGCGCATGTTCGTTTGCCACGATCAGGAGATTGCCGATGCTCCCGCCTCCGGGCGTTTCTGCTCCCGAGAATTATGATGAAAGCGACGCGATCCCTGGTGCCCGGTCTTCTGGTGTGGTGCGCGGTGCTGGCGGGTCCGGCGGCGCTGCTCGGCGCGGGCGAAGCGGGGCCGGAGGTGTTCGTCGTCCGCGACCCGGACCGCGCGCTGAGTCCGTACACCGGCGTGGTGCGGCGGCACTGGTACGAGGCCGCGCGTTACCTGCTCGACGGCGCTTTCAGCTACGTGCACTCGCCGGATGATGCGCTGAAGTTTCCCAAGCAGCCCGGCAAGAGCTACCCGCGCAGCGAGGCCGAGGTGCCCACGGAGAAACTCGAGGGCCTTTGCCGCACGCTCTTCGCGGCCGCGCCGCTGTTGAAGGCGGACCCGGACCTGCAGCTCAACGGCATCCGTGTCGGCGACTACTACCGGCACCATTTCGGCCTCCTCGTCGATCCGACGAGCGCGAGTTTCATCAAGCCGCGGCCGGCGAACGGCGGGCCGAGCCAGAATCTTGTCGAGTTCGGCGCACTCGCGATGGCGTTCTTTGCCGCGCCGGAGGTGCTCTGGGATCCGCTGCCGCAGCGGGAGAAGGACGCACTCGCGGCGCTGATGCTCAGCTACGGCGACGGCCCGACGGTCCCGTCGAACTGGAAGTTCTTCAATGTTTTCGTCCTGAGCTTCTTCAAGCAACGCGGCTATCCGGTGAACGAGGCGCTGCTCGAAGAATACCTGCGGAAGACGCTGGCCGACTACCGCGGCGACGGCTGGTACAACGACAATCCCGCCTACGACTACTACAGCATGTGGGCCTACCAACTCTACGGCATGCTCTGGGCGCAGTGGTTCGGGCGGGAGCACTATCCGGGGCTGGCGCGGCAGTTCGAAGCCAACTTCTGGGACCTGCGGGACAACTACCCGCGGCTGTTCGGGCGCGACGGGAAGATGATCCTGTGGGGCCGCAGCAACTCGTACCGTTTCGCCTCGGTCGGAACATTCCCGCTCATGGGCTTCGAGCACCGTGGCGACGTGAACTACGGCTGGATGCGCCGCATCGCCTCGGGCGTGCTGCTGCAGTTCCTCACGCACCCGAAATTCTTGGACGCGCGCGTGCCGACGCTCGGCTTCTACGGCCCGTTCGAGCCGGCGGTGCAGGTGTACAGCTGCCGCGGCAGCGCCTACTGGATGGGCAAGGTCTTCCTCGGCCTGCTCGTGCCGGCCGACAGCCCGTTCTGGACGGCGGTGGAGAACGAGGGCTCCTGGGCCGCGGAGTTTCAGCGCGGCACGGTCATCAACACGTTTCAGCCCGCCTCGAAAATCCTCATCACGGATTATCCCAACAGCGGTGCCGCGGAGGTGCGCGCCTGGTGCCACGAGCGTGTGGCGGACGATTGGCAGCAGTTCCGCTCAACGGAAAACTACAACCGGCTCGCGTACAACAGCGCCTTCCCGTGGCAGGCCGACGGCCCGAACGGCGAGGTGGCGATGAACTATGTGGCGCGCAACGCCGCCGGGAAATGGGAGGCGCTGCGCCTCTACACTTTCCTACGTTTCGAATCGGGGATCTACCAGCGCACCGCCGTGCTCGAGACCGACGAACATGTGCGCTTCGACCTCGCCGAGCAGCCCTTGCCGAACGGTATCCTGCGCGTGGATCGCCTGTCCGCCGACAAGCCGCTCGCGCTCCGGCTCGGCCACTATGCGCTGCCGCATCTCCATGGGACGGCGAAGGTCGCGCAGCGTGAGTGGCGCGGGCGGCGGGCTACGATCATCGACAACGGCGAGTACCAGTCGGCGCTGGTGCCGGTCGCCGGCTGGGACTCGGTGGAGGTCGTGCGAGCCGCGGGCCTGCATCCCGAGGCCGGCGAAAGCTCCGTGCTCAACGCGACCGCCGCCACCGATGCCAGCGGTGCCCGTCTGCTGGTTACGCTTCTCCTCTGGAAACGCAGCGGAGAGGCGTGGAGTGACGAGGAACTTTTCCCGGTGGTCGCGGTGACGCCGCAGGGCGACAGCTCCTGCTCCGTGGCGTGGGCGAGCGGGGCGTCGACCACGGTGTCGTTTCGTTGAAGGGCTGGTTCCCCGAGACGACAACGCCCGCTCCCTGAGGGTAGCGGGCGTGTGATAGTGCGGCCCGCTCACGCGTTCCGCTACGGGTTTCAGGCTCAGCGCTGCACGCGGGCGCCGCCGCCGGACATGAGTTTCTCGACCTCCTTGCGCGTGGCCATGGAGGTGTCGCCCGGCGTGGTCGAGGCGAGCGCGCCGTGGGCGGCGCCGTACTCGACGGCCTTCTGCGGGTCGTTGGCGGAGAGGAAGCCGTACTGCACGCCCGAGGCGAAGCTGTCGCCGCCGCCGACGCGGTCGAGGATCTCGAGCTCCGGGTACTTGCGGCTTTCGTGGAACTTGCCGTCGTGCCAGAGGATGGCGGACCAGTCGTTCTTCGTCGCGGTGATGACGCGGCGCAGCGTGGTCGCAGCGACCTTGAAGTTCGGGTACTCCTGCACGGCGGTCTCGATCATGGCCTTGAAGGCGTCGGTCTCGATGGCGGAGAGGTTGTGGTCGACGCCCTTGACCTCGAAGCCGAGCGAGGCGGTGAAGTCCTCCTCGTTGCCGATCATCACATCAACGTACTTGGCGATCTCGCGGTTGACTTCCTGAGCCTTCTTGAGGCCGCCGATGGATTTCCAGAGCGAGGGGCGGTAGTTGAGGTCGTAGGAGACGATGACGCCGTGTTTTTTCGCGGCCTTCACGGCCTCGATCGTGGCCTCGGCGGTGGAGGTGGAGAGGGCGGCGAAGATGCCGCCGGTGTGGAACCAGCGGGAGCCGAGCTTGCCGAAGATGTGGTCCCAATCGAAGTCGCCCGGTTTGAGCTGCGAGGCGGCGGTGTTGCCGCGATCGGGGCAGCCGACCGCGCCGCGGATGCCGAAGCCGCGCTCGGTGAAGTTGAGGCCATTGCGGACGGTGCGGCCGATGCCGTCGTCCTCGCGCCACTTGATGAAGTCGGTGGCGACGCCGCCCTGCATGATGAAGTCTTCGACGAGGTGGCCGACCTCGTTGTCGACGAACGCGGTGCAGACGGCGGTTTTCAGGCCGAAGCATTTGCGCAGGCCGCGCGAGGTGTTGTATTCGCCGCCGCCTTCCCACGCGGTGAAGTGCCGCGCGGTGCGGATGCGGCCCTCGCCCGGATCGAGGCGGAGCATGACCTCGCCGAGCGAGATCTGGTCGAAAGCGACGCTGTTAGCGGGTTTGACGGGGAGTGACATGGGGAGGAACGAGTGAAGGTGAGGAGTGAGAGTGAAAGTGACGGAGGCGGTGTGATGAATCTTTCCTCTTTCTCTTAATCTTTCTCTTTCTCTCGGGGCCGTCCTCGTAGCGAGAAAGAGAAAGAGGAAAGAAGCTAGCCGACGGAACGATTCTCTCTTCTTCCGATGCAAGACACCCTGAACGCCCTTCTCGCCAAAGCGCCCGCGGAACTCGCGGCGCTCAAGTCGCGCGCCGAATTCGAAGCCGCGAAGGCCCGCTACGTCGGCCCCCACGGCGAGTTCACCGCCTTGATGAAGCAGCTCGGCACCGTGCCGAAGGAGCAGCGCCCCGTCATGGGCAAGCTCATCAACGAGGCCAAAGGCCAACTGCAGGCGCAGCTCGACGCCACGCTCGCACGCATCGCCGACGCCGAGATCGCCGCCCAGCTCGGGCCCGCGGTCGATCCGACGCTGCCGTCGCCCGACGCCGGCCCCGGCACCTACCACCCCCTCACGCAGG
>DATGXO010000134.1:0-22693 GCA_035298965.1 Opitutaceae bacterium
GTCTCGTAGGCGTCGACCTTGGCGTTTTCGAGGATGCGGGCGTTGACCTCGTGTTCGACGGTCTTGATCTGCTCGGGCGTCATCGCCTCGAAGTGCGAGAAGTCGAAGCGCATGCGGTCGGCGGTCTTGTGCGTGCCGGCTTGGCGGACGTGCGTGCCGAGGGTCTTGCGGAGCGCCCAGTGGACGAGGTGCTCGGCGCTGTGGTGGCGGGAGATTGCGCGCCGGCGTTGGGCATCGACGGCGAGTTCAGCCGTGATCCCGGCGCGCAGGTTGAGAGTTGAGAGACGGAGCCAGCTTGTGCAGGTAGCGGCCGGATTTGTCTTTGATCGTGTCGGCGATCGGGAGCGTCTGGCCGGCGAGGGTGACGGTGCCGGTGTCGCCGGCTTGGCCGCCCATTTCGCCGTAGAAGGGTGTCTGGTCGAACACGAGGAAGGTGTCCTGGGCGGTCTTCACGACTTCGAGGAGCGTGCCAGTGGCGTTGAGCGCGGCGTAGCCGAGGAAGGTGGTCGGCTTGACGTCGGTGGCTTCGCCTTCGGTGGCGGCGACGATGACTTCCTTCTTCTGCGCGGCGCGGCCAAGGGCGCGCTGTTTCTCCATCGCAGTCTCGAATCCGGCGACGTCGACCGTGAGCCCGCGCTCGGCGGCGAGGAGCTGGGTCATGTCGAGTGGGAAGCCGTAGGTGTCGTATAGTGTGAAGGCCAGCTCGCCCGAAATCGCCTTCTCTGTGCGCCCATTGGCCCCTTGTACGAGTTCGAACACTCCGGTTGCGGGAAGGACACCAGGGATGGAGAGCGTGCCACCACCAGCGCCAGGCTGCACGTCATCGGGAACTTTGCTCCGGATCGTTGCGTCCACGGCGGATTTGAAAATCTGGAGTCCCCGATCCAGCGTCCGCCCGAAGCTTTCCTCCTCTGAGCGGATGACGCGCTCGATGAGACTCTGCTGGGCCTTGAGCTCGGGGAAGACGGAGCCGAGCGAGGCGACGACGGCGGCGACGAGTTTCTCGAAGAAGCCGACGCTGAGGCCGAGGTCCTTACGACCGTAGAGAATGCCGCGGCGGAGGATGCGGCGGATGACGTAGTTGCGGCCTTCGTTGCCGGGCAGGATGCCGTCGGCGATGGCGCAGGAGACGCAGCGCGCGTGGTCGGCGAGGACGCGGAACGCGATGTCGGTTTTGACCTGCTCGGGGAGATTCTCGCGCGACTGCGGGACAGTGCGGCCGTACTTCTTGGTGCCGCCGGTGAGCTGCTCGATCGTGGCGAAGAGCGCGGTGAAGACGTCGGAGTTGTAGTTCGAGGGCTCGGCGGAGAAGTCTTTGAAGCCGTGCGTCGTGGCGTAGATGCCGGCGACGCGTTCGAAGCCCATGCCGGTGTCGACGTGTTTGGCGGCGAGCGGGGCGAAGGTGCCGTCGGCGTTGGCGTTGAACTGGATGAAGACGTGGTTCCAGATCTCGATGCAGCGCGGGGAGCTGGAGTTGACCAGAGCGCGGCCGGCGGCTTCGTCGTCCTTCTCGAGCAGGTTGAAATGAATTTCCGAGCACGGGCCGCAGGGGCCGGTGTCGCCCATCATCCAGAAATTGTCCTTCTTGTTGCCGTGGACGATGTGCACGGCGGGATCGAGGCCGGCGGCGCGGAAGAGCTCGGCCCAGATGTCGTAGGCTTCCTGGTCGAAGTCGGCGGGGTCGCCCTTGGATTTGTTCGGCGCGTAGACGGTGGCAAAGAGGCGCTTGGCGGGGATGCCCCAGACCTGGGTGAGGAGGGTCCAGCCCCAGGTGAGCGACTCCTTCTTGAAGTAGTCGCCGAAGGACCAGTTGCCCAGCATCTCGAACATCGTGTGGTGGTAGGTATCCCAGCCGACGTCCTCGAGGTCGTTGTGCTTGCCGCCGGCGCGGATGCATTTCTGGGTGTCGGCCGCGCGGTTGTCGCGGGCGGGGCGCACGCCGGCCCATTTCGAGACATCGGGCTTCCGGTCGCCGAGGAAGATGGGCACGAACTGGTTCATGCCGGCGTTGGTGAAGAGCAGTCCGGGCGAGTCGGGCAGCAGCGAGGAGGAGGGCACGATGGTGTGCTGCTGTTTGGCGAAGAAATCGAGGAACGACTGGCGGATCTCGGCGGAGGTCATGGCGACGGAAAGTAGCGAGGAGCGAGGAGTGAGGAGCGAGGAGAAAGACGGCGGAAGCTGACGCGAAAGGGGCGGAGCAAAACGGAGGGGCGCAGCGGGGGAAAGGATTTCTTTGGGAGTGTGCGTCCCGGGCGGAAGGCGCGAGCGGCAGGCGACCGACGGCCGGAGGCAATTGGCAGACAAAAAATTCGCTTCCGACGCCGGAAGCCATTTTCGGTAAGCGGCACCTCCCCCAAACCCCAATGGACATGAAGGTCGATGGCACCTTTCGCGGTCGGCGTGTGGCATGGCGTACCGCCTTGGCGTATCTCGTCGTGGGGGCGCTGTGGATCCTGTTCTCGGATCGCGCGATGCTGGTGCTGACGGACAACCCGCGGGTGATCGAGAAGCTCTCGCTGTTCAAGGGATGGACATTCGTGGCGGTGACGGCGCTGCTGCTCTACCTCGGGCTGCGGAAACAGATGCGGCGGCTCGAAGGGGTGGCGGAGGCGCGCGCGCGTGCGACGGCGGCGTTGCAGGAGGTGGAGGCGCAGCAACGGCTGTTCATCGAGCACGCGCCGGCGGCGTTGGCGATGTTCGACCGCGAGATGCGGTATATCGTGGTGAGCCGGCGATGGACTTCCGATTACCAGCTCGGGGATCGGCCGCTCATCGGCGTGTCGCATTACGAGGTGTTTCCCGAGTTGCCGGAGAGGGTGAAGGAAGCGCATCGGCGCGGACTGGCCGGGGAAGTGGTATCGGCGCAGGCCGATCCGTTTGCGCGGGGCGATGGCAGGGTGCAGTGGCTGCGCTGGGAGGTGCGCCCATGGCGCGATGCGCGTGGGGAGGTGGGCGGCATCGTAATTTTCTCCGAGGATATCACCGAGCGCATCGTGGCGGAGGGCGCGTTGCGGGAGAGCGAGGAGCGTTACCGGTTGCTGGCGGAGAATGTCGGCGACGTCGTGTGGGTCCTGGATCTGGCAACGATGCGAATGAGCTACGTGAGTCCCTCGATCCTCCGGCTGCGCGGGCTCACGCCCGAGGAGGCGATGGCGGAGGCGGTGATCGACAGCCTCGCGCCGGAATCGGCGGCGTTGATCCGCGAGGGATTGCCCGGGCGCATCGCGGCGTTCCAGACGGGCGATCCGCAGGCGACGACGCAGGTGCACGAGCTGCGGCAGAAACACCGCGACGGGCACTGGCTGTGGATCGAGACGGTGACGACGCTGGTGCGCGGCCGCGGCGGTTTGCAGGTCGTGGGCGTCTCGCGCGACATCGCCGCGCGCAAAAAGATCGAGGAGGAGCTGCGTGGCAGCGAGGCGCGTTTCCGTTCCGCGGTGGCGGCGGCGCCGCTGCCGATCTTCGTGCAGGCGGGCGGCTGCTTCGTGTATTTGAACGATGCGGCCGTGAAGCTCTTCGGCGCGACCAATGCGGAGGCGTTGATCGGCACGAGCGTGTTGGCGCGGTTCCACGCCGCGGACCACGCGCGGGTGCGCGAGCGCATCCGGCTGCTGAACGAAGAGCGACAGGCGGCGCCGATGATCGAGGAGCACCTTCTGCGCTGCGACGGTTCGGTAGCGGAGGTGGAGGTGGCCGCGGTGCCGTTTCGCGTGGGTGCCAAGGATGGCGCGCTGGTCTTCGCGTACGATGTCACGGAGCAGAAGCACGCCCGCGAGCAGTGGCAGTTGCACGAGACGGTGCTGCGCGAAACCGGCGAGATCGCGAAGGTGGGCGGCTGGAGCTTCGACCCGGCGACGGGCGAGGGCTTCTGGACGGATGAGGTGGCTCGAATCCACGATCTGGACCCGTCGAAGAAGGCGTCGGTGGAGCTGGGGTTGAGTTTCTACACGGACGAGTCGCGGGAGCGGATCCGGGCGGCGTTGCAGGCGGCGGTCGAGGAGGGCCGCGCGTACGATCTGTTGCTGGAGATGGTCTCCGCGAAGGGCGTGCGGAAATGGGTGCGCACGATCGGCCACCCGATCATGGAAAACGGCCGGGCCGTGCGCGTGCGCGGGTCGTTCCAGGACGTGACGGAGCTGGTGGGCGCGACCGAGGCGCTGCGCGAGAGCGAGGGGCGTTTCCGCGAGTTGGCCGAGACGATCAACGAAGTGTTCTGGATCACCGATCCGTCGAAGACCGAGCTGATCTACCTGAGCCCGGCGTTCGAGCGGATCTGGGGCCGGCCCTGCGGCGAGATCTACGCTGACCCGATCAAGTGGGCGGATTCGCTGCACCCGGAGGATCGAGCTCGGATCATGGAGGCGATCGTCACGAAGCAGGTAGGCGGCGAGTACAACGAAACGTACCGCATCATCCGGCCCGACGGGGAGCTGGTCTGGATCCGGGACCGGGCGTTTCCGGTGCGCGACGCCGCAGGCAAGGTCGTACGCATCGTCGGCGTGGCGGCGGACGTCACGGAGAAGAAGCGCATCGAGGCGCAGTTCCTCCGTAACCAGCGCATGGAGGCGATCGGCGCGCTGGCTGGCGGCGTGGCCCACGACCTGAACAACATCCTCACGCCGGTGCTGATGGCCGCGAGCGTGCTGAAGGACTCGGCGGCCGGGCGCGACCAGGAGTTGCTCGGCATGATCGAGCAGAGCGCGCGGCGCGGGGCGGACATCATCCGGCAGCTGCTGGCGTTCAGCCGCGGCGTGGAAGGCGAGCGCATCCTGCTCGATCCGCGGCACCTGATCCGCGAGATGGCGTCGATCATCCGGGAAACGTTCCCGCGCGCGATCACGCTGAAGGTCGATTCAGTCGCGGATCTCTGGCCGGTCGAGGCAAACTCCACGCAACTCCACCAGGTGTTGATGAATCTCTGCGTGAATGCGCGCGACGCGATGCCCGCCGGCGGGCGGCTGACGATCGAGGCCCGCAACCGCCAATTCTCGCCCGCCGAGGTGCGAGCACCGGTGACCGGCGCGCTCAAACCGGGACCCCATGTCCTGATCGCCATATCGGATACCGGCGAAGGGATGTCGCCGGAGACACAGGCGCGCATCTTCGAGCCGTTTTTCACGACGAAGGCGCCGGGCAAGGGCACCGGGCTCGGCCTCTCGACCGTGCTCGGCATCGTGCGCAGTCACGGCGGGCATGTGAGCGCATACAGTGAAATCGGCAAGGGCAGCCAATTCTGCATCTACCTTCCGGCGAAACCCTTGGCGGAGACGGTGGCGGAAAGCGCCACAGCCGGCGCGATCCGCGGCCAGGGCGAGTTGGTGCTCGTCGTGGACGACGAGGAACCGATCCGCAGCGCCGCGCATGTCGCGCTCGAGGATAACGGCTACCGCGTGCTCGAAGCCGCCGATGGCGAAGCGGCGCTCACGCTTGCGCGCGAGCACGCCGGAGCGCTGCGGCTCGTGGTTACGGATCTGATGATGCCGACACTCGACGGCATCGCGCTCACGCGCCAACTGCGCGCGCACCATCCGACGATCGCGGTCATCGCTACGAGCGGACTCGCCCAGGAGGAGAAACGCGCCGAGCTCGCCGCGCTCGGAGTCAACGAACTGCTGCCGAAACCCTGCGGCGCGGTGGAGTTGTTGGCCGCGATGCGGCGGGTGCTGGACGACGCTCCGGCGGGTTGATGCGAGCCGCGGAGCGCACGGCGGCGAGAAGGTGCGGCCTGATCGCACGCACCGCGTCTCGACGTAGCGGTGCATGGCGTGCGGCGGGGCATGGACAGAAAAAATCCCGGCGCGGTGAAACGCCGGGATGGGAAGAGGAATCGGGCGTGTAGCCCGACCTAGGCAGGCGCGGTGCTCAGCCGAGGTTGCGGATGATCGCGTCGGCCATGGCCTTGGTGCCGACGGGAGTCTTGCCGAAGGCGATGTCGCCGGTGCGCACGCCGTCGACGGTGACGGTTTTGCGGACGGCGGCTTCAATCTTCGCGGCGAGCGCATCCTGGCCGAAGCTGTAGCGGAGCATGAGCGCGGCGGAGAGAATCTGTGCGCAGGGATTGGCGACTCCCTTGCCGGCGATGTCGGGCGCGGTGCCGCCGGCGGGCTCGAAGAGGCCGTACGGTTTACCGAAGCGGTTCTTGCCGGTGCCGAGCGAGGCGGAACTCATCATGCCGAGCGAGCCGCAGATGACGGCCATCTCGTCGGAGAGGATGTCGCCGAACATGTTTTCGGTGAAGAGCACGTCGAACTGGTTCGGGTCGCGCGCGAGCTGCATCGCGGCGTTGTCGACGTACATGTGCGAGAGCGCGAGGTCGGGGTGGTGCTTGGCGAAGTAGGCGGTGACGGTCTTGCGCCAGAGTACCGAGGTTTCGAGCACGTTGGCCTTGTCGACCGAGCAGACCTTCTTGCCGCGGGCGCGCGCGGTGAGCGCGGCGACCTCGGCGATGCGCTCGATCTCGGAGGTCTTGTAGACCATCGTGTCGGTGGCCTGTTGTTCGCCGTTCTCGAGGGTGACGGTCTTCTTCTCGCCGAAGTAGATGCCGCCGGTAAGCTCGCGGATGCAGACGATGTCGATGCCGTTCGGGATGCGCTCGGTCTTGAGCGGCGAGGCGTCGCGCAGGTCGGAGTAGAGGAGGCCGGGGCGGATGTTGGCAAAGAGGTTGAAGGCCTTGCGCAGCGGCAGGAGCGCGGCGCGCTCGGGCTGTTCCTTGGGCGGAAGTTTTTCCCACTTCGGGCCGCCGACGGAGCCGAAGAGGATGGCGTCGGCGGCGCGGCAGATTTCGAGGGTGGAGTCGGGGAGTGCCTTGCCGTGGTTGTCGATGCCGGCGCCGCCGACATCGGCGTGCTGGTACTCGAGCTTGAGGCCGGCGCCCTGGGCGGCGTGCTCGAGCACGCGCAGCGCTTCGGACATGACTTCGGGCCCGATGTAGTCGCCGGGCAGAACCGCGAACTTGATGGCTTCCATAGGAGCGCGGGAGGCAAGACGATGCCCGCGGCGAGTCCAAGCGGATTCTGAAAACGCGCGCTGGCAGCGGCGCTGGGGCCGGTAGTGCGGCTGGGTGGCGGCGTGGTTTCCCGTTGCGCCCGGTGCGGGCGGGCGTTCTTGTCCGCGCCTTTCTACCCATGGCGCGAGACAAGCTCGAAGGCATTGCGAACTACTACGACGCGGTCGTGATCGGCAGCGGTTTGGGCGGGCTCACCGCCGCCAACGTGCTTGCGAAACAGGGCCGCAAAGTCCTGCTGCTCGAACACCACTACCAGCTCGGCGGGCTCGCGACCTGGTTCCGCCGCAAGGGTGGGCACATTTTCGACGTGTCGCTGCACGGCTTCCCGATCGGCATGATCAAATCGTGCCGCAAGTACTGGACGGCCGAGATCGCCGACTCGATCGAGCAACTGAAGGGCATCCGTTTCGTGAACCCGCAGTTCGACGTCACGACGACCTTCGACCGCGAGGACTTCACGCGCATCCTCAGCGAGAAGTTCGGCGTGCCGCGCGAGAAGGTGGAGGAGTTTTTCGCCACGCTGCGTGCGATGAACTACTACGACCGCAACACCGAGACGACCGGCGAGTTCTTCGAACGTTTCTTTCCGGGTCGCAGCGATGTCGCCCGCCTGTTGATGGAGCCGATCGCGTACGCCAACGGCTCCACGCTCGAGGACCTCGCGATCACCTACGGCATCGTGTTCTCGAACTTCATGAGCAAGGGCGTGTACACGTTCCGCGGCGGCACCGATGTGCTCGTGGAGAAGATGGCCGCCGAGCTTCAGCGCAACGGCGTCGACATCCGCAAGCAGGTCATGGTCGAGCGGATCGTGAGCGAGGTCGTCGACGGCAAACGCCGTGTGACCGCGGTCGTGGCCAACGGTCGCGAGATCCGTTGCGGCGCGGTGCTCTCGAACGCGAACATCAAGAACACCGTCTTCCGTCTCGCCGGCGCGGAGAACTTCTCGCCGGAGTTCGTGGCGGAAGCCGAGGCGGTGCGCATCAGCCCGTCTTCGTGCCAAGTGTATTTTGGCATCCGGAAGGGCGAAACGATTCCGCACATCGGCGACCTGATCTTCACCTCGGACGCGTCGGCGTTCTCAAGCACCGAGCTGGTGGCGAAGCGCACGACCAGCCGCACGTTCTCCATCTACTATCCGGAGACGCGCCCGGGCACCGACCGCTACACCGTCGTCGCCTCGCTCAACGCGAAATATGACGACTGGGCGAAGCTCACCGAGGAGGAGTACGAGACCGAGAAGAAGCGCCTCATCGAGGAATCGCTCGTCGCGCTGGAGCGTTTCCTGCCGGGCGTGCGCGAGAAGATCGACTGGGTCGAGGCCGCCACGCCGCGCACGATCGAGCGGTACACCACGCACTGGGCGGGCACGTCGTTCGGCACGAAATTCGAGGGCCTGAAGGTCTCGATGGAGTTGCCCAACCAGATCGCCGGCCTCCACCACGCCGGCTCCGTCGGCATCATCATGTCCGGTTGGCTGGGGACGATCAACTACGGCGTGATCGTGGCGAACAACGTCGACAAGTACCTGCACGCGCTCGGGCAATCCGCCTGACCGGCTAGGCGACCGACGCGAGTCGCGTACTCGCTCAGCGGGCCTAACGATCGCGCGCTGCGCTCAGGGGGAGTCCGGCTCAGCGGGTTCTTCCGGCGCTGTCTCGGGTTCCACGACTTCCGCGGACTCGGCGCGCGGCGCCGGTGGCGCGGCGGAGATGGCCGACGCCCCGAGCGTGACTTGGAGCGAACCGACGTCGCTTGTGGCGATCGCGCCGGCAGCCGGGAGCGGAAAGCAGCCGTCGCCGCCGAGGAACTGTTTCGCCCCTGTGGCGCCGGGTTTGTCGATGAGCACCTCGAGTGCGATCGTGCTGCTCCCCGTCGACTCGGCCAACGTCGCTTGCAGCGAGGCGAGCGCCTTGTCGAGCGACTCCGTGCCGGGACTCACGACGTAGCTGCCGCCGGAGAGTTCGGCGGCCTCCGCAAATGGCGTCGCCTCGCGTTCCGGCACCATGCCGACCCAGAGACTGCGGATGCTTTGTGCCCGTAGTGCGGCGAGCACCTTCGCGAAATCGGCCCGTTGGTCGCTCTCCAGTTGTAGCGCCGCATCGGTGATGAAGAGCAGATAGCGGTTCCGTGAGGGCACGGCGACGAGCGAAGCAAGCGCGGCGCGTGCCGCCTCAAGAGTCTCCGTGCTGCCGCCGGCCTCGACATCGTACAGCGCACGTCGCAGACGGACCGGGTCGGAAGTGCGGACTTGGATCAGGTTCACCGTGCTCGAGAAGGTGAAGACCTGGACGACGCTCCCGCCGGGCAGTCGGCCAAAGAAATCGCGCAGGAGATCCTTGGCCTTCTCGATGCGAAAGCCGCACCCATCCTCGCTCGGGTCCATGTTCATCGAGCCGCTTACATCCAGCACGATGGTGATCACCGGGGTGTTGCTCGGGCCGACTTTCGCCGGACGGAGGTAAGTGATGCGATAGTCGCGATCGACGAGGCCGCGGATCTGCTCGAACACGCTGCGGATCGTGTCGGCTTGGGCGCGGAAGTAGTTTCCGCGCGATTCGGTCGCGAGACGCTGCAGCGTTTTCTCATCAGGCTTCTCGCCGTAGGCGATCGTGAACAGCGGTACCTGCGCTTTCGTGACGGCGGCGAACACCTCGCTCTGGCTCGCTCGGCTGCCGAAGCCGGGATCCTCGACCTGCGCGTCGAAGCCGTCGGTGAACACCACCATGGCGCTGCGCCGGTGGCCGGCGCATTTCGCAAGCCCGCGCATGATGGAGTCGTACAGTTTCGTGCTGCCGTCCGGCTGGATCGCACGGATCGCAGCGAGGAGCGCAGGGCGGTCGGAGGACGGGAGTTCCTTCACCTTGGTGTCGAAATCGACGAAATCCACGGTGCAGCCGGGCGGCAGAGATTCGACGAAGTGCAGCGCCGCGTCCCGGGCCTCGGCGAAGATCTTGCGCATCGAGAGCGAAGAATCGAAGAGCACGACGACGTGGAGCTCCGCCGGGATAGATTCGACGGCGAGCACCTCGCCAGGTTGCCCGGCCTCGAGGACGTGGACGGTCGCGGGGCTCGGCGCTTCGGCCAGCATCGGCGCCGCGACCAGAATCCGTCCGGTGTCGCGATCGGCACTCGCCGCGCGCAGGGTGAGATCGGTCAGCCCGAGTGAGGGAGCGGCGGCCAGAACGCGCGCGGTGGGCCAATCGATCAAGGTCTCGGCCCCGCTCGAGACCGGGATCAGGACCGAGCGGGCTTCGGCGACACCGTCGCCGGCGGTGGCGACGAGTCGCCAATAACCGGCCGGTAGGTGAAAAACCGCGTCGCCGGTGGCGCTGGACTCGGGCGAGACCGTTTCGGTTGCCTCGATCTGCGGATGCATGGCCGTGACGCCCGACTCGGTCCGCGCCTGCAACTTCAGCCGCTCAGCGTGGTGGACGACGACGCGTCCGGGCCCCTCCGCCCAGCGGATCGCCGGAGCGGCGCCTTGATCTTCGGCGCGCAGGAGCAACGTGCAGGCCGGGCCTTCGCGTTGCGTGAAGATCAGTTTCCACGTGGTGGGAAACTGCGGCAGGCGGTCGCACAGCTGCGAAGGAGCGGACTCGGAGCGGAACGTCCACTCGAAGGCGCCATCGAGCTGGTAGGCGCCGAACGTCGCCGTGGCGGTCGCCTCCATCTGGATGTCGACGTGTGCCGCCTCGGTTTCCACGCGCAACGCCACGAGGCGGGAGCCGTCGTTCGCGAACGTGACCTCGACCGGCGCCGCGGAGGGTGAGAGCGAGAGTCGCAGCGGCGAACCAGCGACGAGGCGTTGGCCGGCGGCCATCGACTGCAGCGGAAGGCCGAGGTGGCAGACGAGGGCGACGAGGAGAACGAGGCAGCGGTTCATGGCACCAGTGATTTGGCGAGGGGGGTGAAAACGTGGCGAGGTTCCGTGGTCCGTCGCGGGCCCGACGCTGTTCGCGCGGCCCTTCTCGAGGAGGCGCATGGCGGCTGGAGTGTTCCAACCGGTGGATGCAGCGGCACTCTGCGCCGCCCTCGTGAGGGGAAGCAAGCAGTGAGCGGAGCGGCCGACCGCGAACACGCCGCGCGTCTTTCCAGCGGTCGCGAACCGCACGGGCGACGCCCCGGAAACGTTCTGGCGGTCGCGCGGTGAAGGGTATTTGTTCGGCGGCTTCCCTCCGGGGAATCGCAGCAATGAACACTCGACACTCGAAGCTTGGATTTCTTCAGCACCGGACCGGGATCTGCCCGGTCGTGGTCGGCTGCCGCGTTGCCGGCAGTGACCTGTGCGGCGTGCAGAAGGGGCGCTGAACTTCGCCAGATGAACTTCGTCTCTTCGCTTCGTACGGCGTTGCTCGGACGTTTCTCCGGGCTCACCAAGGACCAGTTGCGCCGCGAACTGCTCGCCGGCCTGAACGTCATGACGATGGCGCTGCCGCTTTCGATGGCGTTTGCCATCGCCTCCGGCGTCACGCCCGAGCGCGGCCTCTACACCGCGATCATCGGCGGCGCGATCGTGGCCGCCCTCGGCGGTTCGCGCGTGCAGATCGGCGGCCCCACGGGCGCGTTCGCCGTCATCACCTACAGCGTGCTCGCCTCGTACGGCGGCGGTGGGTTGCTCGTGTGCACCATGCTCGCGGGCGCGATGCTGCTCGTGATGGGGTTGGCGCGGCTCGGGTCCGTGATCCGGTTCATTCCGTACCCGGTTTCCCGGGCGTTCACGAAAGGCATCGCGATCCTCATCCTCAGCACGCAGATCAAATACTTCCTCGGCCTCCAGGCGACGATGCCCGTGGCGTTTGTCGGCAAACTGCAGGTGCTTCTCGCGCATCTCGGCGAGATCCACTGGCCCACTGTCGCGCTCGGTGTGGCCTCGGTGACGCTGATCGGCCTCTGGCCCACCCGACTCGCTCGCTTCGTGCCGGGCTCGATGGTCGGCCTGGTCGTGATGACGCTGCTGTTCGGCGCGATGCGCGCGCTGCATGGCGGCGACGGTTTCGGGATCGGGACGATCGGCTCGCAGTTCCCGGACTTCTCCGGCGCGTTGCCGGCTTTCGCGCTGCCGGCGATCGATTTCGGCCAGTTCGGCGCCCTCGTGCAGCCGGCCTTCACGATCGCGATGCTGGTCGCGATGCAGGCGCTGCTCTGCGCCGTGGTCACCGACGGCGTGCTCGACGACCGCCACGATTCAAACCAGGAGCTGATCGGGCAGGGCGTGGCCAACCTGGTCGGGCCGCTCTTCGGCTGCATCCCGGTGACCGGCGCGGTGGCGCGCTCGGTCGTGAATGTCCGCTCCGGCGCGCGCACTCCGGTGGCGGGCTTGGTGCATTCGCTCCTCCTTCTGATCGTGCTCGTGGCGGCGGCGCCGCTGCTGCGTCATGTGCCATTGGCGACGCTCAGCGCCGTGCTCGTGGTGGCGGCGTACCGGATGGTTTCATGGAAACAGTTTCTCCGCCTGCACCGCTGGCCGTTCAGCGACAGTTCGGTGTTTGTCGCGACATTCGCCCTCACCGTGCTCGCCAACCTCACGCTCGCGGTCGAGGTCGGCGTGGTGCTCGCGTGTCTCTTGATGGTGAAGCGCGTCGCCGAGACGTCGCAGATCACCGCGGTCGACGAGGCGAGCGAGACCGAGGGCTCGCACCACTCGCTTGTCGGCCGCACCGTGCCGAGAGGCGTGCTGATCTTCCGGGTGTTCGGCGCGTTTTTCTTCGGCGTGGTCGACAAGCTCGATGACGAGTTGAAGCGCGCGCGGATGGAGCCCGACGTCCTGATCCTGCGCATGCGCAAGGTCCTCGCGATCGACGCCACCGGCTTGCAGGCCCTGGTCGATCTGCACCTCAAACTGAAGAAGAAAGGCAAGCATCTCATCCTGAGCGCGCCGCACACGCAGCCGCTCGCCGTGATGGAAAACGCCGGCTTCATCGACGCCATCGGCCGCGACAACGTCTGTCCGCATATCGCCGCCGCGCTCGCCCGCGCCCGCGTCATCCTGAAGCTGCCGCCGGAACCGGAGAACACCAACGCGCCGGAGAAGCTCGCGTGCGAACGTCAGGAGCTCGATGCCGCACGTCGCGAGATTTCCGCGGCGCTCGAACGGGCGCAGAAAATCCTCGGAAAGAACGGCAAAACCGACGACGATCCGGCCACCCCGAGGCCTTGATGAACGCGACGCTCCTCACGCCTGATCCGATCGAGTTGCCTACTTCGGGACGCGGATCGGGCAGAGGAGCGGTGGCCGGCGGATTGCGGAACGCGGATCGCGGATTGCAGAATGTGGAGACGCGTTCGCCACTCACGGACTTCGGATGGGTTCGATGGCGGGGCGGGCTTCACGCTGGCCGTCCCTGGTCTGGCGTTGGGCTGGAGGCGATTTCGAGTCTCTATGGCGGGTGTGAAACTGCCGGCAGGCCGAGGATCACGCCATGAGTCCCGGTCCTTTGCTTCTGCTGGCCGGCATGGCGGGCACCAGTGCGCTCTTTGCGGCGAAGCATGCGCGGAAGCTCTGGCTCGGCGCGACGCTTGTCGCCGTCGCGGCGGCCTTGAGTGCGGCGGTGCTGGCACTCGCTGGTGATGGGTTGTCGGTCTGGGCGTGGTCGCCGGCGTTCGACATTTGCGGCGAACGCGTGGCTCTGCGGCTCGATGCGCTCAGCGCGTTCTTCCTCGCACTCACGGCGGTCGTCGGGGGCGTCGGTGCGGTTTACGGGAGCGAGTACTGGACCGAGCGCGCCCATCCACGCTCCGCCCTCGCCGGGCGTTTTTGGTGGAGCGTGCTGCTGCTCACGCTCGGGCTAGTGCTGGTGGCAGCGAACGGCCTGCACTTCCTGATCGGCTGGGAACTCTTCACGCTCGCCGCCTACTTCTTGGTGACGCTCGATCGCCACCGCGCCGAGGTGCGCGCGGCTGGTTGGCTCTACCTCGGCGCGTCGCATGTGGCGATGCTCGCGCTCTTCGCGTTTTTCGCGCTGCTCGCGGAGCACAATGGCAGTTGGGCGCTCGGGCCGATGCGAGAACACGTCGAACTTGCGCCGTTGTTCTGGCTCGTGCTGGTCGGCTTCGGTTTGAAGGCCGGTTTGTTTCCGCTGCACATCTGGCTGCCCTCGGCGCACGCGAACGCGCCCAGCCACGTGTCCGCGATCCTCTCGGGCGTGACGATCAAGATCGGCCTTTACGGGCTGATCCGTTTCAGCGGCTGGCTGCCGCTGCCGGCGGGCGCGGGCTGGGTGGTCGTCACGCTCGGCGCCGCGAGCGCGGTGCTCGGCGTGGCGTTCGCGCTCGGGCAGCACGACCTCAAGCGACTGCTCGCCTACCACAGCGTGGAGAACATCGGCATCATCCTGCTCGGCTTCGGCTTCGCGCTGGTCGCCGTCGACGCCGGCCATCCGGCGTGGGGCGCGCTCGCGTTGGCCGGCGGACTTTTGCACGTGTGGAACCACGGCCTGTTCAAGGCGCTGCTCTTCCTCGGCGCGGGTTCGGTGCTGCACGCCACCGGCACGCGCGAGATGAGTCGGCTCGGCGGACTCTGGCGCACGATGCCGTGGACAACTTCGTTCTTTGCGCTCGGCGCCGCCGCGATCTGCGGACTCCCACCTCTCAACGGTTTCGTGAGCGAGTGGCTCGTGTTTCTCGGGTTGTTCGACGCCACGTTGTCGCACGCGTCGGTCGCGTGGGGTGCGATCCCGGCCGCGATCGCGCTCGCGGTGACGGGCGCGTTGGCGCTCGCGTGTTTTTCGAAAGTGTGCGGCGTCGTCTTCCTCGGCGCGCCGCGCTCCGCCGCGGCCGTGCATGCGCACGAGGCCGGGTGGGCGATGCGCGGCGCGATGCTCCTGCTGGCGGTGCTGTGCGCGGCGATCGGGCTGGCGCCGGTGTTGTTCTGGCCGGCGGTCGCGCGGGCCGTGGCTGTTTGGAATCCGGCGTGGCCGGCGGCGGCACCGGCGGTTCCGCTGCGCGCGCTGATGTGGTGTCAGCTCGCGTTGGCGGTGACAGCGGCGGCGGGCGGAATCTGGTTGTGGCGACGTTCCCGCAAAGGGCTGCGCCGCGCGCTCACCTGGGATTGCGGCTATCGCGTGCCCGCAGCCCGGATGCAATACACGGCGGGATCATTCGCCGCGACAATCGTCGAGTGGTTCGACTGGATCCTGCGGCCCGTGCGGCACGAGCATCGGCCGGAGGAGACAATGCCGGCGGCGGCGTTGGTCGAATCGCACACGCCGGAGACGGTGCTGGAGTGGTGTGTCGAGCCGGCGGGGCGGGTGGTGTTGCGCGTTTCGACGGCGGTGCGACGGCTGCAACACGGGCGCATGCAGGCCTACGTCTTGTACCTGGTGCTCGGCGTCGCGGCGCTCGCGTTTCTCGTGCTCGTAGGGTGAGCTGGGGCGATGCGCATCGCGATCCTCGCCGATATCCACGGAAACTTGCCCGCGCTCGAGGCGGCGCTCGCCCGCGTCGATGCCTTGCAGCCCGACCGGGTGGTTGTGGCCGGCGATATCGTGGTGGGCGGACCGGATTCGGCGGCGTGCTGGCGATTGTTGAAGGCGCGTGGCTGGCCGCTGCTGCGCGGCAACCACGAACGCTACGTCTTCGACTTCGGCACCCCGCGGGCGAAGCCCGACTGGGCGACCGAGCGGTTCGGACCGGTGCAGTGGGCGGTTGCGCAATTCGACGAGGCGGCGCGGGCGGAGCTCGCGGCGTTGCCGATGGTGCTGCGTCTGCCGGAGACGCCCGGGGTGCTGTTCGTGCACGGCTCGCCGCGCAGCGACAACGATCTCGTTTTCCCATACACGAGCGATGCCCGGTTGGCCGAGTGTTTCGGCGGTGTATCCGAACGTCTGGTGGTGCGGGCGCACAACCACTTCTGCGGCGTGCGCGACTGGAGCGGCGGCCGGATCGTGACGGTGGGCTCGGTCGGGCTTTCGCTCGACGGCACGGTGGCTGCGCAGTTCACGGTGCTGGAGCGTGACGCCCGCGCGGCGCACGGCTGGCGCGTCGAGCACCACGCAGTCCCGTATGACGTCGCGGCCGCGGTGCGACGGTTTCGCGCGAGCGGCTATCTCGAGGCGGCCGGCCCGATGGCTGAGCTCTATCGGCGCGAAGTGGAGACCGCGGCGTTTCATGTGGTGCCGTTCCTCGCGTTTCTCGATGCGACGCCCAGGGCGGGGGAGTGGCCGCTGGCAGAGGCGCTGGCGCGCTTCAACGCCCGGCAGGGGTAAACAAAAAACGCGAGCCGGTTGGCTCGCGTTGTCCTCGTCGCCCGCAACGGATCGCGTTGCGATCCGCTATCTCCGCCGCAGCCGCATTTCGGCCGGACGAGAGATGGTGCTCGGGGCGGGACTCGAACCCGCACGCCTTACGGCACACGCCCCTCAAACGTGTGTGTCTACCAATTCCACCACCCGAGCAACGAGACGTTGTAAAGAAGAGGCGCGGAGTGAGTCGGATCGATGTGCGCTTGTAAAGTACCGATTTGACGAAAAAACGCACCCGGCCCCGGCCCGGCGGAAAACCGCTTGCCACCCCATCGGCACCGGTGAGACTGCCCGCCCGCTTATCACCCTTACCTAAACGGTTTTTGCCGCGCGAACACCCCGCCGACGTGACGGCGAAATGACCAACGCCATCCATATGGACCAGCAAGTCCCCCAGGAAAACCAGTCCGACGAGAACCTGCAGTCGACCAACGCTCCCGCCGAACCCGCACCCGCCGCGCCAGCGGCGCCCGAGTCCGAGCCCGCGGCCTCCGCCGCGGAACCGGAGGGCGGTATCGGAAAAATCGATCTGAGCGCGCTCGCCGGATTCAGCTTCGGAACACAGTGGACCAGTGCGAACGCCGGCGGCGGCGAACGCCGCGAGGGCCGCGGAGATCGTGGCCCTCGTCCGGAGCGTCGCGGTTTCGCCGGTGGTGATCGCCCGGGTGGCGACATGCGCCGCGACCGGCGCCCGAGCAGCCGTCCGTTCAAGCCGGCCGGCTCCGACGCGAGCGAGATCGCGCAGGGAGCCTCCGGCGAGGCTCGTCCCGCCGAGCGCCCGTTCCAAGGCGACCGCGGTCCGTCTCAGGGCGGCAACTTCCGCCGCGACCGCCAAGGCGGTCCGCAGGGTGGATACCGCGGTGAGCGCGGTCCCGCCGGCGAGCAGCGCGGCGAACGCCGTTTCGAACGCGGTCCGCGTTTCGAGCGGGGTGCGCCGCAGGACAATCGTCCGTACGTGAGCCCGTTCTTCGACGTCACCTTCTACGCGGAAGACACCGCATTCACCGCCCTGGTGAAGGCCGTGCGCGCGAGCTGCCACACCTACGAACTCTTCGAGATCGCCCGCGTGGTGCTGGGCAAGAACGACCGTTTCGTGGTCGTCGTGCAGCGCAAGCCCGACGCCGAGGGCAAACGCGCTCCGCTCTTCGTCACCCCGATCGACGGCCTGCCGTTCGAGAACGAGGACGAGGCCGTGCAGCACGTGCTGCGCAACCACCTCGGCGACTTCTTCACGATGGCCGAGGCGGAAGTCGAACCGCCGAAGGGCAACTTCCAGTTCGTGATGCGTTGTGGCCTCACCGGCGAGTTGCTCGGGCCGCCGAACTACCACCGTTATCAGAACATCCTCCAGCAGCATCACGCCGCGAAGTTGGGCAACATGCCGTTCGAGCGCTTCCGTGAGCGGCTCGAGACGGTGCGTGAGGCCGAGGTCATCGCCCAGTGGATGGAGAAGATGAAGAAGGTCACCCGTTACGTCTGGAAGGAAGCCGCCGATCCGGCCACCGCCCCGACGTTCGACACGATCGAGGATGCCCGCACGTACCTCCTCGCCAGCGCCCGCGACAAGGTCGTGCGCTCGGTCGAGAGCGCACGTTTCCACGGCAAGGTTGCCGACCAGCTGCCGGAGGGCGAGATCCGCGCCGCAGCCGAAGGGCAGCTCGACCGCCAGCGCCGCTTCCCGCTCGACACGGCAAACGCACTTCGCGGCCGTCTGCGTCGCGAGGGCTTCACGATCTTCAAGCGCGGCTCGAAGGGCGTCTCTTACGTTTGCTCGGTGAAACGCAAGTTCCGCCTCCCCGGCCAAGTGTTCTCGGAGAGCATCAGTGCGCTCATCGACTTCATCGAGAAGAACCCGGTCGTCTCCGTGAAGGAGCTGCCGGCGAAGCATCTCGGCATCAACCAGCCCGAGGCTCCAGCCGAGGGCGCGGCTCCGATCCCGCCCGAGGACGATGCCAAGCTCAAGCGCCTCTGGATGGATCTCCGCTGGCTCGTTACCGAAGGTTACGTGACCGAGTACTCCGATGGAAAACTCTTCGCCGCTCCGCCTATGACGGCGCAGCAGCAGAAATCCGAGGAGGCCGCCAACGCCGCCGCCGATGCGGTGGAGGAAGCCGCTCGCGCCGCAGCCGGAAGCCCGCAGCCAAGCGAGTCCGAATCCGCCGCGGCCGAGCCGTCGGCGCAGACACCTCCCGCGGAAGAACCGCCCTCCGGCACGACCGCTCCGTGACGCGACCCCGCCGGCTCCGGTGAATCACCACCGACCCATGCCGCCGGAAACGCACCAAGACGCAGAAGGCCGGCCGGAGACGACCGGCCTTCCGCATTTCAGCCCGCCGCGACCCGCCGCGCCGCCGGCCGAAGGTGTACCGTCGCTGGCGCAATTCTCCGACGAATTGCGCCGGGCACTGTCGTTTGTGGCCGATCCGCGGCAATGTGCGCGCACGCTCGACCGGCTCGTTGCGCTCGAGATTCCCGCGTTGTTCCTGCTACTGGCGCATGACTACGCCGAGCGTCGCGCCGAGGCGATTTGGCCGCTGACGATTCTCGAGGCGCTGTTGCTCCTCGTGTTGTTGCTCAACCGGCGTGGTTTAGGGACGGTTGCCAGCCATATCTTCTGCGTGGGCAACTGGGCGCTTGCGACCTGGTTTCTCTTTGCGGGCGATCAGGTCTCCTCGCACGCCGCGCTGCTGGCGATGCCGGCGGTGCTGCTCGCCACCGGCTTGTTGCTGAACCTCCGCCTGCTGCTGGGCGTGGGGGTGCTCGTGCTCGCCACCGTGATCGGCATGGCCGTGGCCGATTCCTCCCAGTGGAACTGGACGCGCACCGGTCCACCGGAATCGCGTGCCGAAACAATGGACGCGTTGATCGTGATCGGCTTCTCGCTCGTCTCGGTCGGGCTCTTCACGCGCGACATCTGCGAGGCGTTGGGCCGTGCGCGCGAGCAGGAGGCCAAGCTTGAGGTGAGCACGACCGAGCTGCGCCGGCAGACGGAAACGCTGAAGGGCACCGCGCAGAAACTGCAGACTGCCATGGAGCTTGCAGTCGAGGGCGTGGTGCACGCGGACCCGACCGGGCGAATCACGAACGCCAACACCCGTGCCGGAGAGATCACCGGTTATCCGCGCGATGAACTGCTCGGCCGCTCGTTCATGGAGTTCTTCGGCGCCGACGAACTCGCGGCCTGTCCTCCGCAATGGGACGAGCTCGAGCAGGGCAAGGCGGTGACCGCCGAGCGCCAGCTCATCCGCAAGGACGGCAACCGCATTCTCGTCGAGATGACCTCGCAACGGCTGCCGGACCGCACGTTGCAGTGTTTCGTGCGCGACATCACGAAGCGCCGCGCCGAGGAGGACGCCTCGCGGCAGCGGCAGCGGCTCGAGGCGCTTGGCACGCTCGCCGGCGGAGTGGCGCACGACTTCAACAACCTGCTCACCGTGATGCACGCCGCGGCGGACGCACTCGCTGTGCGCGCTGGGACGGCCGGCGCCGCGCCACTGCAGGACCTGCGCACCGCGATCGAGCAGGCCAACGCGCTGACGCGACAGCTGCTCGCCTTCGCCCGCAAACAGGCGCTCGACCGCCGGCAGGTCGACCTGCGGCAGGTGATCGAGCAGAACGCACGCATGCTGCGGCGCCTGCTGGGACCTCAGTTCGAACTCGAGGTCGTGCTCGACGAGCAGCCGTGCCCGGTTTTTGCCGACACGGGAGCGCTCGCCCAAGTGTTCACCAATCTCGCCGTCAACGCCCGCGACGCGATGCCCAAGGGGGGGCGGCTCGAATTCGGCTGCCGCGTGGTCGACGGCGCGCGCCCGCCGCGGAACAACACCACGGCGCTGCAGGCCGGGCGTTTCGTGCGGGTGCACGTGACCGACACGGGCACGGGAATGAGCGAGGATGTGAAGCGCCGGTTGTTCGAGCCGTTCTTCACAACGAAGGGCAAGGAGCAGGGGACCGGGCTCGGGCTCTCGGTTTCGCTCGGCATCATCGAGCAGCATGGCGGCTGGATCGAGGTGACCAGCGAGGTCGGCCGTGGTTCGGAGTTCCGCGTGTTTCTGCCGCGCCAGGAATTGCTTGTCGCCGCGGCGCCGGCGACGGTCGCGCCGACGGTCGCGCCCAGCGTGCGCGGCACGGAGACGATCCTCCTCGTCGAGGACGAGGAGCCCGTGCGGCGGCTCGCGGCCGGCGCGCTCGCGCTGTGCGGCTTCAAGGTGATCGAGGCGACCACGGGCGCGGAGGCGTTGCGGCTCTGGCCCGCGTTGGAGGCGGATGTCCAGATGTTGCTTACCGATGTGGCGATGCCCGGCGGGGTGAACGGCGTGGAACTCGCGCAGGCGGTGCGTGCTCGCCGGCCGACGCTCCCGATCATGATCACCAGCGGCCACAATCAGGAGGAAGTGAGCTTCGGCGACGGCTGCTGGGACGACATCCGTTTCCTCCCGAAACCGTTCACGATGGCCGCGCTCACGCGCATGGCGCGCGAGACCCTCGACTCGCCGATCACCGCGCGCAAACGCTGAAGCGTCAGCGCACGAGTTGCACGCGATGCGTGCCGGGCGCGACGATGCTCAACCGCAACAGGAGCGCGCCGGCGGGCAACCAGCCGACGATGCGCTCCGGCCACTCGACGGCGAGGCAGTAGGGCGCCACGAGGAAATCCTCGAGCAAGAGGTCCTCGACCTGCTCCGGGGATTCGAGACGGTAGGCGTCCAGGTGCACGAGGGTGCGGCTCCCGCGGTGGACGTTGTAGAGGGTGAACGTCGGGCTGGTGACGCGCTCGCGGATGCCGAACGCCCCGGCCAAACCCTGGACGAACGTGGTCTTGCCCACGCCGAGGTCGCCACTCAACGCGAGAACCGACTCGGGCGGAAGTGCTTCGCCGACGCGGCGCGCGAGGGCGTGCATCGCATCGGCCGAGCTCACCACCGCGCCCTGCTCAAGCTCCTGCCAGATGTTCGTAACCATGATAACGTTCGAGCGGGATCGCGCCGACGGTCGTATCCGCGACGCGGGCGAATTTTCCAACACAAGTCAGTCGCGTGGCGAAGCGGGCGCGCCAGGCGCGTTCGAAGGCGGCGGTGTCGGCGCCGGCTCGCAACGCAAACAACAGCTCGAAGTCCTCGCCGTCGCTGAGCGCGTGGTCGATCGCGGGGCGGCCGTCGCGGCGCGCGAGTTGGTAGGCAGCGCGGCTGAGCGGCAGCGCGCGGGCATCGAGAGCCGGCTTCAATCCGGGCGGCGTGAGCTCGAGGAGGTCCTTGGCCAAGCCGTCGCTGAGATCCATCAGGCAACGCACCTCGGCGCGGCCGGCGAGCCAGCGGCCTTCGGCGAGACGCGGCGTGAAGCGGTGGTGTTTGCCGAGGATGCTGCCGCCGAGTTCGCCGGAAACGTAGATCCGGTCGCCCGCGCGAGCACCTTGGCGGGTGAGCACGCGTTTCCCGTCGGCTTCGCCGAAGAGGGTGAGAAACGCGCCGAGCATATCCGCCGATTCGGCGATGTCGCCGCCGGCGATCGCCACCTGGTGGCGCCGCGCACACCGCCCGAGCGCGCGGTAGAATTCGCGAATCCAGGCGATCGAGACGCGGCGCGGCAGCGCGAGCGAGACGACAGCGGCGCGGGGCGTGCCGCCCATCGCGGCGATGTCGCTGAGATTGCGTTTGAGCAGCTTCTCGGCGGCGGCGGCGGCGGAAATCGAGTCGTCGAAATGCCGGCCGTAGATCACCGGGTCGGTGGTGACGAGCACGCGGCGCGAACCGGTCGGCGGGAGCACGGCGCAGTCGTCGCCGATGCCGAACGGGGCGCGCGGCGTGGCGGCGCCGAGCCACTCGCGGAGCTTCGCGATCAGGCGGCGTTCGCCGAGCGCGCCGACCGATTGCGTCGGATCTTCGGTGAACGGATTCATGACGTGCCACCGACGCCGGCGAGGATCCGGACGATCGAATTGAGATTGAAGAGTCCGTGCGCGATCACCGGGACGAGGAGACTGCCGGTTCGCTCGTAGGCCAATGTGAACACGATCCCGAGCACCAGCAACGGGGCGAAATGGACCGTGTTGCTGTGCAGCAACGCGAAGGCTGTCGCACTCAGGAGCAGGGCAGCCCAGCGCGGGAGATAACGCATGGAAATCCGGAATATGCCCGCGCGGAAGAGGAGTTCCTCCCCGATGGGAACGACAACGACAGCTGCTCCAGTGAGCGCCATTAGCAGCCATGGCGAATGTGCAGTCGCGAAAAGGTCGGCGATCTCCTGTTGCGAGATTGGAATGCCAAGCCATTCCATCGAGAGCTTCGCGAGTGTACTTGTTGCCGAAACGAGCGGCAGTGCTGCGCAGAATACCGCGGCGCCGAGCAGCACGCGATCGGTGAGCGGCGCGGCCGGTCGCGCGCTGACCGCCGGCAGGGAGCGGCCGAGCGAGCGGCGATACAAGGCGAAGAGCGCGAGCGTGACTGTG